>NZ_JCACKA010000052.1:0-2733 GCF_059505145.1 Mojavia sp. | reverse complement strand
CTAGTTTTGGAAGGTAAAGTTGGACAACCTGTCCAAAATCTTCTTCAAGTCACACAAGCGATCGCTCTTTACAGAGTATCATTCATCTAACCAGAATGTAAGTTTGGGAGATTCTAATTTCGCTGCTCGGGCATTATTAAACTATTGTCTCTTTCTCAGTCTAGGAGTTAAGTGTTCTGGAATATTTTCTAATTGAATCGCATTACAACCAAACTTATAAGCAGTCTCAACTGATTTACCTGCTCCAATGGCATCATAAAATCCTGTAGCAAACTTAATTGCCGCTTGATCTCCAATAGCTTTACTCATACTAATTACATGATTAATATGCTCGACGATAGCATCGCAAATAAACGTTTCGGTTACTTCAGTCTATAACAAGCTAAATGCAATGGAACCTAATATCAGTGCTGAATTAGTGAGGAATACGGGAGCTTCAATGGAAGCGATTATTCGTCATTTAAACGGAAGCTTACCCGATTGGCTACCTGGTTATCGGCTCAAAATTTTAGATGGTAATGCAATAGCTGCAAGTGAACATCGTCTAAAACCTCTTCGCAACTGTAACAGTGCGCCTTTACCAGGGCAATCATTGGTGGTACTTGACCCATCTCTAATGCTGGCAATTGATGTTTTTCCTTGTGAAGATGCTCATGCTCAAGAACATTCTCTACTACATAAAGTTTTGACCACAATCGAAGAAGATGATGTGTAGATTGCTGACCGAAATTTCTGCACTTTGAACTTTTTAAGTGGTATCGTAGCTCGAAAAGGCTATTTCATTATCCAAGAGCATCAATGTTTTCCTTGGTATGATGCCTCAGAATTTCGCCATATTAGTTCAGTAGAAGGAAGAACAGTATTTGAACAAACTGTTAAAGTCAGTGATGATGAGGGCTATCTATCTATCAAATATTCGGCGTATCAAAGTAATTTTAGATGAAACTACCCGTGATGGAGACTCAGAAATCTTTATCCTAACTAATCTTTCTACAGAGGTTGCCAATGCTTTAGTTGTGGCTCAAATCTACCGTAAACGCTGGAATATTGAAACTTTATTCCAGATTTTAACTGAAATATTTAATTGTGAAATTAAGACCCTTGGTTATCCTAAAGCTGCTCTGTTTGCTTTTTGCGTTGCCTTAGTTTCCTACAACATCCTTTCTGTTATCCTAGCTGCTCTGAGAAGTATTCATGGCATTCAAAAAATTGAGCAAGAAGTGTCAAGCTATTAGAGTTGGCTAACTAGTTACCGACTACCTTCCCTTATTAATTGCGAGATAGTGTCATTAATTATAACTACTTCAGCAGTAATCATGGCACTATGGCGATCGCTCTGACACGAACAAACCCCGTTCTTGCAACCGCTCTAGCTCTTTTGGATCTCTCAAATGTCATCACAATACCGAGATTCTCAGTGCTTAAACAGCTTCTTGCCAAAATGAGAATTGCTGGGGTTTTGAGAACGTATAGAGAAAACTCTGTGATCACAATTTACATTGGCCAGGGATATACAGGTTTTTTGAGAATAAAAGGAAAACTTATGATTTGAATTTAAAATTACTTAGCAGATCCATGTAAAGCGATCGCAAATTTTCAGATAAACTTAGGCACATACCTGCCGTTCTAACCTTTTTTAAATTCAAAATGCAAAATGCAAAATGCAAAATTAAGAAGAAGATTTATCTTGAATTAATTCTGGGTATCAGCCCCTAATGATTGCAATTTTGAATTGTTTTGACCCCTAATATCTGATCAAGGAGGAATTACAACGTGGATTTCTTGTGAGATTTCTTGATGAGCTTATATAAACTTAAGAATATCGTTCAAAGCGAAAGCATAGATGTCTGTCTTCTGTTCAACATCAATATCAGGTTTGAGCGACCCAGTTTCTCTCCTTGATACATTCTCCATTCACAGGTGAATTTCTGACAGGTGTTTCCGTCGCAGCGCGCAAGTGCCCGCCACCGCCACAAACATTCGATCAGCATGGAGCATACACAATGAACAAGTTTGACTCAACTAAACTGCGGACAAAATTTGACAACACCAGCGAAGGCTGGCTAGTGCAGGTATATAGCAGCGATCGCCGCCTGCTCTGCGTGCTCGAGTCATCTCACGCCTGGACTTTTTTGTTGGGCTGTGGGTTCAGTCTCCTACTGGCGGTGGGGTGGTTTAACCTCGCCAGTTACAGTCCATCCACGACTTATGAACCGTCAACAGCTCCCCCTGAAATGCGGATTGATTAGCTCAGTCATTTCTAGAAGAGTGGTTTCCACGCAACTCCTGTTCCCGATTTAGCTGATCCCATACCGTCCTTGGTGCAATATCCGTGTATAAAGAAAATTCTGTGATCGCAATTTACACTGGCCAGAGATATACGGCTTTTCTGAAAATAAAGGGAAAACTTATGATTTGAATTTGAAATTACTTAGCATATCCATGTAAAGTGATCGCAAATTTGTGCGAATTTAAGGATAGGCTTAAGTACATAGAATTTTGGGTCTTAATATATCTTGATCTATAGAAGTTACTGCGGGACAGCGACACCTTCCAGCCCTATTCGGAGAGCAGCCATCTCTGAACCGGCGTTGTTGCGTGAATAGGCAAAATGGTAAATTTTACCTATCGCCGATGTTTCTTGCCGCCTAGCCCGAAGATGAAGACGAAAGCCCAGTACTTCAAGGGGCGACAATCGCCTGTAAACCAAGCCAGCTAAAGGTTTTGGGCTTA
>NZ_JCACKA010000051.1:368-2849 GCF_059505145.1 Mojavia sp. | reverse complement strand
TCTCAAGCGCCTTGGTATACTCTACCAGTCCACCTGTGTCGGTTTAGGGTACGGTTCAATGTCAGAGCTATTTCCCGGACCCATCCAGCCACCACCCCAATCCAATAAGGGATAATAGCACTTCAAGGCCGTCACTTCTGACGAGCTCAGGAATATTCACCTGATTCCCATCGGCTACGGCTGTCGCCCTCGCCTTAGGGGCCGGCTCACCCTGCGCGGATTAGCCTTGCGCAGGAACCCTTGGACTTACGGCGAGAGGGTTTCTCACCCTCTTTGTCGCTACTCATGTCCGCATTCGCACTTCCCATACCTCCACGATCCCTCACAGGTACCGCTTCACAGGCCTAGGGAACGCTCCGCTACCACTCATCTTTCGATGAATCCACAGCTTCGGCAGATGGCTTGAGCCCCGTTACATTTTCGCCGCAAGACAGCTATTAGACCAGTGAGCTATTACGCTTTCTTTAAAGGATGGCTGCTTCTAAGCCAACCTCCTGGTTGTTTTGGCCGTCTCACATGCTTTCCCACTTAGCCATCATTTGGGGGCCTTAGCTGGTGGTCTGGGCTGTTTCCCTCTCGACTATGGACCTTAGCACCCACAGTCTGTCTGCCGCCTAGCACTCACCGGCATTCGGAGTTCGGTAGGGTTTGGTAGGGCTTTGGGCCCCCCTAGCCCTTCCGGTGCTCTACCTCCGGTGGTGTTCAGACGACGATCTACCTCAATAGATTTCGCGGAGAACCAGCTATTTCCGAGTTTGATTGGCCTTTCACCCCTAGCCACAGCTCATCCCCGACTTTTTCAACAGGCGTGGGTTCGGCCCTCCAGTGGGTGTTACCCCACCTTCAGCCTGGCCATGGCTAGATCACTCGGTTTCGGGTCTCATGCCGGCAACTGAACGCCCTATTCAGACTCGCTTTCGCTTCGCCTACACCTAACGGCTTAAGCTTGCTGCCAACACGAACTCGCGGACCCATTATACAAAAGGTACGCCGTCACACCTCAAGGGTGCTCCGACTGCTTGTAAGCGTCCGGTTTCAGGTCTCTTTCACTCCCCTCGTCGGGGTGCTTTTCACCTTTCCCTCACGGTACTTGTGCACTATCGGTCGCCAAGGAGTATTTAGGCTTAGAGGGTGGTCCCCCTACGTTCAGACAGGGTTTCACGTGCCCCGCCCTACTCAAGTACCCCTGATCACATCACGCCTACGGGACTATCACCCACTATGGTCAGCCTTTCCAGACTGCTCGGCTTATTAATCAGTGGTCACTGGCCTACTCCGCGTTCGCTCGCCACTACTAGCGGAATCTCTGTTGATGTCTTTTCCTCCAGGTACTGAGATGTTTCAGTTCCCCAGGTTCGCCTCCACACCCTATGTATTCAGGTGCAGATACCCTCACGGGTGGGTTTCCCCATTCGGAAATCCGCGGATCAACGATCGCTCGCATCTCCCCGCAGCTTATCGCAGCGTGCCACGTCCTTCATCGCCTCTTGGCGCCAAGGCATCCACCGAACGCTCTTATCGCGCTCAATACATACCACCAATGCCCGCACGCAGGACCAAACCCCACGATACGATCATCAGCTTACCAAACTAACGAACTCAGCTTCACTCATTCACTCTTTTGTTCACGACACCACCATCCCGCACAAGGCTCTCGCCCCACACAGCACGGCCGGTCTCGTGACCAACCAATCCGATTCACCTGTCAAACATCACGCCTCCAGGCAGGATCCCTCAAGACCCAAACCAGGCGGCAAACCCGTTGTGCAGCGGCACACCATCCAGCAAGGAACATCCCTCAGGACACTCAACCCACCAGACTGAAGTTTTGGAGACGGTCGGTATCGAACCGACGGCCCCCTGCTTGCAAAGCAGGTGCTCTACCACTGAGCTACGCCCCCATATCCCAGGACGAGAACAACAAACCACCAAGCCAAGCCCGGCAGCACGCTGACCCATCCCAGAGGAGCCAGATCAATGGTGGGCCAAGGAGGACTTGAACCTCCGACCCCACGCTTATCAAGCGTGTGCTCTAACCAACTGAGCTACTGGCCCCAAAGCTCTCAAACCCACCAGAAAGACCCAACCAAAGGACCTCTCCAGGCGGGCTCATCACCCAAGGCCGGAGCCCCCAAGCCAGGATTATCCCAGCCAGTCAACACCTGTAATCTTTGCAAATTCCCGAACCGGGATACGCGGTCAGCGCCCAGGCAAGCTCTCGCTCACCTCCGGCATCGCCACAGCATCCAGCCCAGCGGCATGATGTTTCTCGTGATCCAGCATCGTGACAGGCCTGTTCGTCAGCCAACCCAAACCCCATCCGAGGCATGAGCCAAACCAACCAGGCCGGCATGAACAAGCATCTTATGTTGTCGGAACCCAACAATCCCAACAGGCCGAAACCCATCAGCATCATCAGATATCCTTGAAAGGAGGTGATCCAGCCGCAGGTTCCCCTACGGCTACCTTGTTACGACTTCA
>NZ_JCACKA010000051.1:0-314 GCF_059505145.1 Mojavia sp. | reverse complement strand
GGCCCGGGAACGTATTCACCGCGGCATGCTGATCCGCGATTACTAGCGATTCCACCTTCATGCACCCGAGTTGCAGAGTGCAATCTGAACTGAGACGGCTTTTTGGGATCCGCTCGGCCTCGCGACCTGGCTTCCCATTGTCACCGCCATTGTAGCACGTGTGTAGCCCAGCTCATAAGGGCCATGAGGACTTGACGTCATCCCCACCTTCCTCCGGCTTGTCACCGGCAGTTCCTCTAGAGTGCCCACCCAAACATGCTGGCAACTAGAGGCGAGGGTTGCGCTCGTTGCGGGACTTAACCCAACATCTCACG
>NZ_JCACKA010000050.1:0-2849 GCF_059505145.1 Mojavia sp. | reverse complement strand
CAAATTCAAGCTTCTCGTCATCAATCAATTAATAACTTACGTGCTGACCTGAGATCGCTGTTGTCCGACATGGGCAATACTATTGTTTCAACCGGAGATCATATTGATGTCGCAGCCTGGGAATATCTCAAAAATGCTGCTGATGCACTCGATACTGCTCACCATCATGCCGTCGCCAGTGCCAAAAACATTACTAAAACAGAATACCGCACACGACAAACTAAGGATTATCTTTCACCTGACCAGATGAACGAGTGTGAGAAGTTCCGCATTCATGATTCTTACGGCATGGAAGTTACACCCCGATTGGTCGAGCAAGACAATGGCGGTCGATTGATTAGTGCGCTCGCATCCTTAGAGGCCATCTTATCTCCATCTCTTGAGATGATTGTGGATCTTCGTACTAACAAACAGTACCCCGCACCACCAGAATTTGTCAGTGCCAAAGATCTAGCTGAACGTAACAAGTTACCCTTTTGTATGGACTGGGGTAATTATTCTGCCAAGTGGTTAGCCCGTTTCAACTTAGGGCTGCATGACATTCTCAAACGATTAGTCACAGGAGAAGAAATTACTGCCACCGACGAACATCTATTACTTATGACAGCAACAGCCAAAGAATGCGCTGCTCACATCAAAGCAATTTTGGGGTTTACTGTCCCGCCTGATTGTCAACCGATTTGGTTACTCGCCACCCTTGTTGAACAGTTGGGGCTAAAGTTATGCTGTCGCAAGCAGGGCAAACGTGGTCAACAAGTAAAATTGTTCTCGCTGTCGAAGTCGGAATTGGACTTTGCATTACAAGTTATCGCTCATCGACAAAACAAACGTGCCGAAACGCAATCAGCATCAGGAACAGCGCCAATTTCCTCTTCCGTATCCACCCCCCCCATAAATGGTATAGGAAATCCCTTAGTTGAGGGGGCGGATACTACGCCTTCTTTAGAAGCAGGGGGGCTTCGGGGCTTCGGGGCTTCGGGGCAAGGCTCTTTCTCCCCTGCTCCCCCTCCCCCCTGCCCCGAAGCCTATGAGTACGATCGCACTACACTACTTCATTGCGTGGAAACCCTTCGCTCTGGCATTGCCCAAGGAGTAGACGCGATTAAAGCCATCCTTAAGCGATGGACAACTGATTTGCGCTGGGAGACGGTGTTGGAGTTGGAAGAGATTGCAGCGAGTGAGTTACGTAAACTGGAACAAACAGTGCCTCATTTTTATCAATGGCTTGATGAATCAATCTTGCCAATAGTCAGGTAATCGCCATTTTTCCAAAATCGCTATAGTCTATCAGGCGCATTCTTTGTGTTTAGATCGTCTTTCATATATTTCCCGATCTAGTAATCCGTTATCAACTTAGTGTTGTTGCTAGCAGTGCTATCACTTTTGCTACTATCTCCTGGCACCGGAGTCAGCATCGACAACGCCGCGATCGCTCCCCGTACCTGCGACGGTTCTACATCCAGGTACTCTTGTAATTGCTCCAGGCTGCGGTGTCCGCTGATCTGCTGAATTACTCTCAGTGGAATTCCTGCATTGCTCATGAGCGTAAGTGCAGTTCGGCGGCAACTGTGGGTACTAGCTCCTTCAATGCCTACCTTGTTACACCCTCTCTTAAAAATCAGCGCCGCGTAATCCTCATGCAAATGACCATGCCCCCAACGACCAGGGAAGAGATAAGCATCGCGGGATACCTTGGGTTTGTACAGTTCCAGGTGAAGCCGGAGGTCATCCAGTACTGGGATAGTACGAGTTGCCAGCTTTCCCTTGGTGCTGCCTTTGCGAATGTTCAGTTCTGGCCTGACTCGCTTTCTGCTATCATAAATATCTTGAATTTTCAGGGTAACGCATTCGGAAACGCGACAAGCAGTGTAGAGCATCACCGCACCGAGTGTTTTATCCCGGACTGTGGTCAAACCATCGGTGAACAGACGCTGGATTTCTTCCGGCGACAAAACCTTTGCCTTTCCGTGACGGTCGATTTTCACACCCTGGCACAAAGAGCGATAGTTAATTATTATCGCCGATGCATAGTCCCAGAATTTATTTTGATGCCAAATTCCTCAGTGGAGAATGAAGCTAATTAATTTTGTCTGCTGAAGGGCGATTGCAAGAAGGCACTACACAACCAATGGCGTTGCTCCCACAGTGGGATGAATTAGGGCAAGCTGGGGTAGCAGGGGGAGAAGTTTTCTGGTGTTGCTAAATCATCCCGCTTTTTCTGCAACACCCAACCAATAATTACCTTTATCATGATGCTGTCTAGGTAAGTATCAAGAGCGAGCGACACCTTCATTCGGTCGCGGACAGTCTGGGTTATCTAGATATTACCTAGATATGAACAATACAGGGAGCAGAAAAAAGCTGGCATTTTTTAACTGTGACCAAAAGATGTAGGAGAACAAGGATAAAATATTGCATCTATTACAAGGGAGCGCCAAAGGCAATCACACCTCAAAAGTGGCAGTGACAAAGAAGATGCTGCTCTCATCAAGACTGTGCGAGCAGCTTTCAGATGAGTGCGCCCTTGAGCGCAATCGCAGTCCTAAAGACTGACAGGTGTTTGCTGCCGCTCGGATAATTAAAGTCCCGATAATGTTAGTTTGCGCCATTCATGCTCGAATGTCACTAAGAAAAGCTGGGGAGGCTGGGGGAGTAAAGAGGAAAATTTGTATTTATAAATACTCAAGCAACCTTAAATTCACTTATTTTGTTGTCTCCCCAGCACCCCCAGCACAAGAACAGCTTGCCGGGTGAACGAAAAAAGGTGTGGGGAATAAAAAACAGGTTAGCGTATATAGTACGCTAACTAAGCTCTGACTGATATAGATGTTAACTCTTACTTCGATATG
>NZ_JCACKA010000049.1:0-2887 GCF_059505145.1 Mojavia sp. | reverse complement strand
TCAGCTCGTGTCGTGAGATGTTGGGTTAAGTCCCGCAACGAGCGCAACCCTTGTCATTAGTTGCTACATTCAGTTGGGCACTCTAATGAGACTGCCGGTGACAAACCGGAGGAAGGTGGGGATGACGTCAAGTCCTCATGGCCCTTATAGGTGGGGCTACACACGTCATACAATGGCTGGTACAAAGGGTTGCCAACCCGCGAGGGGGAGCTAATCCCATAAAACCAGTCGTAGTCCGGATCGCAGTCTGCAACTCGACTGCGTGAAGTCGGAATCGCTAGTAATCGTGGATCAGAATGTCACGGTGAATACGTTCCCGGGTCTTGTACACACCGCCCGTCACACCATGGGAGCGGGTTCTGCCAGAAGTAGTTAGCTTAACCGCAAGGAGGGCGATTACCACGGCAGGGTTCGTGACTGGGGTGAAGTCGTAACAAGGTAGCCGTATCGGAAGGTGCGGCTGGATCACCTCCTTTCTGGAAACAAGCAATTTAATTTAAACGCCCACACTTATCGGTTGTTGGAAGAAGTCGGTTGTCTTCGATTTTGAAGGCAATTGGCGAATGGGTCTGTAGCTCAGCTGGTTAGAGCACCGTCTTGATAAGGCGGGGGTCGTTGGTTCGAGCCCAACTAGACCCACCAAATCTTCTGATACCTCGTGTGAGAGAAAACTGAGGGATTTGGGGGATTAGCTCAGCTGGGAGAGCACCTGCTTTGCAAGCAGGGGGTCGTCGGTTCGATCCCGTCATCCTCCACCACAACCAATCATCGGTTCCCCTCGGAACGTTTCAACACCAAAGCGGCTTCCTGCGAAAGCATGAGGCTTCTTTGTTGTTGATCGGGATCTCCTGATCAATCGGCTGTTCTTTAAAAATTCATAGAGTTGAATCAGCGTTGCTGACGGAAAGAGCTTCATGGCTCACCGTGCCGTCAGCAACTTGAATTTTTGATTGCGTCAATATGAACTTCAATTTCGAGAAATCGATTTATGAAGACGGCATAACGCGCCAGGTGAAAGACCTGGCAATTCCTTGATTGACTTTGGTTTCTGTGAAGAAACGTCAAAGTTATAGGGTCAAGTGAATAAGAGCACGTGGTGGATGCCTTGGCGATGATAGGCGACGAAGGACGTGATAGCCTGCGATAAGCTTCGGGGAGCTGGCAAATTAGCTTTGATCCGGAGATTTCCGAATGGGGAAACCCACCGAAAGGTATCGCATGATGAATACATAGTCATGCGAGGCGAACCGGGTGAACTGAAACATCTCAGTAGCTCGAGGAAAAGACATCAACCGAGATTCCGAAAGTAGTGGCGAGCGAAATCGGAAGAGCCTGCTAGTGATAGCACAAGACTTATCAGAACGGCTTGGAAAGGCCGGCCATAGTGGGTGACAGCCCCGTACGTTAAAAGACTTGTGTGGTACTGAGCTAGCGAAAAGTAGGGCGGGACACGTGTAATCCTGTCTGAATATGGGGGGACCATCCTCCAAGGCTAAATACTCATCATCGACCGATAGTGAACTAGTACCGTGAGGGAAAGGCGAAAAGAACCCCGGGAGGGGAGTGAAATAGATCCTGAAACCGCGTGCTTACAAAAAGTAGGAGCCCGCAAGGGTGACTGCGTACCTTTTGTATAATGGGTCAGCGACTTACATTCAGTGGCAAGGTTAACCGAATAGGGAAGCCGTAGAGAAATCGAGTCCGAATAGGGCGATCAGTCGCTGGGTGTAGACCCGAAACCAAGTGATCTATCCATGGCCAGGATGAAGGTGCCGTAACAGGTACTGGAGGTCCGAACCGACTAGTGTTGCAAAACTAGCGGATGAGCTGTGGATAGGGGTGAAAGGCTAAACAAACTTGGAAATAGCTGGTTCTCTCCGAAAACTATTTAGGTAGTGCCTCAAGTATTACCTTCGGGGGTAGAGCACTGTTTTGGCTAGGGGGTCATGGCGACTTACCAAACCAAGGCAAACTCCGAATACCGAAGAGTACAGCTTGGGAGACAGAGCACCGGGTGCTAACGTCCGGACTCAAGAGGGAAACAACCCAGACCGCCAGCTAAGGTCCCTAAAATTGGCTAAGTGGGAAACGAAGTGGGAAGGCTAAAACAGTCAGGATGTTGGCTTAGAAGCAGCCATCATTTAAAGAAAGCGTAATAGCTCACTGATCGAGTCGTCCTGCGCGGAAGATGTAACGGGGCTAAGCCAGTTACCGAAGCTGCGGATTTGCAATTTATTGCAAGTGGTAGGAGAGCGTTCTGTAAGCCTGTGAAGGTGCGTTGTAAAGCGTGCTGGAGGTATCAGAAGTGCGAATGCTGACATGAGTAGCGTTAAAGGGGGTGAAAAGCCCCCTCGCCGTAAGCGCAAGGTTTTCTACGCAACGTTCATCGGCGTAGAGTGAGTCGGCCCCTAAGGCGAGGCAGAGATGCGTAGCTGATGGGAAACAGGTCAATATTCCTGTACCGATATACAGTGCGATGTGGGGACGGATCTTAATAGGTCATCCGGGTGTTGGATATCCCGGTTTAGTTGGATGTAGGCGTGCATTAGGCAAATCCGGTGCACATATACCGAGGCCAACGATCGAGCGAGCTTGCTCGCGAAGTGACTGAACGAGGTTCCAGGAAAAGCCACTAAGCTTCAGCTGTATACGACCGTACCGCAAACCGACACTGGTGCGCGAGATGAGTATTCTAAGGCGCTTGAGAGAACTCAGGAGAAGGAACTCGGCAAATTGACACCGTAACTTCGGAAGAAGGTGTGCCCTATTAGTGTGAAGTGAACAACGGAGCATGAATGGGTTGCAAAAAATCGGTGGCTGCGACTGTTTATTAAAAACACAGCACTCTGCAAACACGAAAGTGGACGTATAGGGTGTGACGCCTGCC
>NZ_JCACKA010000048.1:62850-147394 GCF_059505145.1 Mojavia sp. | reverse complement strand
TTATTTAAGATAACAACTTATTTTGGGTTCGTCAAGGGGTATGACATCTTTTTTTTGCACAGCAACCAGATTGGGTAAGAAAGAAGCTAAAAATCAGACTGGGTAAGTATCATAGCAGGTAAACTTTTTACTCTTTTAATCAAAAATAAAAATTCCTTGAAGAATATCCTACGCTTTATTGTGAATTAAGCCGCTGGATGCTATTCAAAAAGTAAGCACATCAATCTTCAGGAGCAAAAGCACAAAATTTCTGCAACCATTCATCCGATCTACCAGCAGGTTTGGTTATAGATAGAAGGATAGCTTCTCTAGGAAAATACATCGCAGTCAAAAACTTGGAAAATATTCTCAAAAGCCGTTTGTCCCGTTAATAATTCGTAAAAGACCAACCTCACCGAGAACAAGTCTGAAGCGATACTGCCTTGGTGGGGTCACGGTAACACTCAGGTGCTTGGTAGTATAGTCAAGCTCGTCTACAATATGAAAGAAATGAATATTCTGCAAACGATGGCTAGGAATATTACCTTTGCCTTTGAAATAAGTCAGGCATTTTTGATTGAGGTAAGTGATATCATCTCCATCAGAACTTCCATGAGCATCAACATGAAAGTTGGGGGCTGTCATTAAAGCTGTCATTAAAATAGCAGCATGGACGTGAATTTGTTTGAGGTCTCTTTTCGTGGGATGAGCATCGCAAATTTTTGACAACCTTACCATAAAGCGGGTGATGGGATTCGAACCCACGACATCGACCTTGGGAAGGTAGCGTTCTACCACTGAACTACACCCGCAGTAGCCACCAGTAACTATTATACCACTGTTTACTAAGCCAGAATTTAAGAAGCAGATTTTTTGCGTTCCGATGCCAGCCAGTGTTGATAACTTCATGCTCGGCTGTAGGCAGAATTGCGCTACTAGATAAAAGGGCAACTGTGATAGTTGACAAGGGATGGAATAATATTACGTCCGGTTAAAGACTTATCATTAAGGCAGCAGAGGAGGCAGTGACGGGTACGCAGGGGAGCCACTCCGTTGTGGGGGTTTCCCCCAGGAGCAACTGCCGTCGAGCAGAGGAGAAGGGTTTTTGTTGCTCATCTGCATAAATTCGGCAATTATAACTAATTAGCCGGACTTGATATAAGATGTCGCACTTGCTGGTTGATTTGCACGCGAATCGGAATGTGGCGATCAGGAGATTATATTTAGCTAAATTCGCTTCATGGTTACAGATGGTGGTTAAGGAGGCAGTATATGGCAAACGCCAGAAATGTTATCCCCAAATCTGCTACCTGTTGCGGATCAGGAGTAACTAAGATTTACGGCTTCAGTAAGAAAAGCCTTATTAATTTCTTCAATGGCTACCACCTGTTCGACTATTTACAGCTAAATTATGAAAATATTAATCCCACATTATTCTTGAGTATAATCGCCTTATTTAAGTCACAACCATGTTTGTATCTAAACACCGCTACTAAAGAACAGATATGAAACACTCATGAGGCTAAGGCGTATCCATACTAATGTAACTAATTTATGGCAATGTATCTTGCTATTCAAAGTGATTATTTGCCCCATGCATTTCATAATTTTTTTGAATATTTATGAAAGGTTAGTCTAGTCTGTGGGAAAACTATAAAGATGGCTAGCGACGAAATATATAACTGAGCTACCAAGGCAAAATCTGTATTGTCGTAAATTTAAGCAAAGACGACACTGATTTGGCAATTTTTCCAATAACCAATCAATTAATTACGATCTAAATGAGAATCGAATATGTTTAATGCTACTGAAATTCTAATTGATGCTTTTGTCAATCAAATTCGAGAAGGCTATCGCCGCACCTATGGAGGCTTAAAGAATGATTATCAAGATATCATAGCTTGGGCTGGCAGTATGGCCTTAGAAAATATTGCTAATAGTGACGCCCTATATCATAATGTCGAACACACTGTTTTAGTCACCCTCGTAGGACAGGATATTTTACGGGGTAAACAAATCCGAGAGGGTGGTGTTTCTAGTGATGACTGGTTGCATTTTATTATCTCCTTAGTTTGTCATGATATTGGCTATGTTAAAGGAGTTTGTCGGCAAGACAAAGAGGCGGAAGGCTTATATGCCACAGGTAAAAATGATAGAATGATTTCTCTGCCTGTGGGTGCTTCTGATGCCAGTCTCATACCCTATCATGTTGATCGAGCAAAACTTTTTATTGATGAACGTTTTGGTGGACACAAACTAATCGATGCTGAAGTAATTAAAACTAATATTGAATTGACTCGGTTTCCTGTGCCTGCAGCTGAAGATCATCAAGAAACAAATGATTTTGCTGGGTTAGTGCGTGCTGCTGATTTAATTGGGCAATTAAGCGATCCGCGTTACTTGAAAAAAATTACTTCTTTATTCTATGAGTTTGAAGAAACCGGTATGAATAAAGTTTTGGGCTATCAAACCCCTGCCGATTTACGTAAGAACTACGCCAAATTTTACTGGAATGGTGTGTATCCGTATGTTAAAGATGCACTGCGTTATCTGTCACTGACACAGCAGGGAAAACAAATTCTGGCTAATCTTTACTCGAATGTATTTGTTGTAGAACATGAAAAACAAGAAGAACTGCGGTATTTTGCAGAGCAAGTACGTGCTTAGTAAGTATATATTTAAAATAAAATAAATCAAATTAATTGTTTTTAACTCAGAATTCTTAATCTAAAATTTTGAATTCTGCGAAAAGTTAAGTTACTGCGTCCTGATGACTGGTAGCAAATGAGGTTAAGTTAGCCCGACCTAACAAATTTTTCAAAACGAATTTTAAATTTCTTTAAAGGGTTGACTATTGGCTCTCAACCCTTGACTATAACTATTGACCCTTGACGAATCATCAGAACTATGGATTGGTGGCAACGACTTCAAAAGAATCCTTTGGCGCGATTTGGGGCGATTTTGCTATTAATTTTCTATTTAGCGGTAATTGCTGCTGATTTCGTTGCCCCTTACGATCCTTATGCTTCACAACCAAACGGTTCGCTGTTGCCACCAACTCAAGTTTACTGGAATTCTCCTTCAGGACAGTTCATTGGCCCTCATGTTTATCCGACGACTCAGGGAGATACAAACTTAGAAACAGGCGATCGCCAACTCATAGTAAATTTCAAAAAGCCCTCTCCTTTGCGTTTATTTGTCTCTGGCCCAGAGTACCGATTTTTGCAGCTGAGTTTACCACTACCACCCCAGTGGGATGAAGTGACCATTTTTCCCGGTATACCGTTAAATTGGCATTTGTTTGGCACAACTGGAGAGGCAAAATTCAACCTCTTGGGTACTGACGATCAAGGCCGCGACCAATTCAGCCGTTTGGTGCATGGAGGTCGCATTAGTATGTTTATCGGTATTTTTGGCATCATCATCACTTATCCCCTTGGTTTACTTATTGGTGGGATTTCTGGTTATTTTGGTGGTGTGACTGATAGCGTCATCATGCGCGTAGCAGAAGTACTCATGACTTTTCCTAGTATTTATCTTTTGGTTACCTTGGGAGCGGTATTACCAGCTGGGTTAAGCAGTACTGAGCGTTTTTTGTTAATTGTGGTGATTACTTCGGTAATTAGCTGGGCAGGTTTAGCACGAGTAATTCGAGGACAAGTGCTATCGATTAAGGAGCGAGAATTTGTCCAAGCGGCACGAGCAATGGGTGGTAAACCACTATATATTATTCTCCGTCACGTTTTGCCACAAACAGCTACCTACGTAATTATCTCTGCAACCCTAGCGGTTCCTAGCTTTATTAGCGCTGAAGCTGTACTGAGTCTCATTGGCTTAGGAATTCAACAACCAGACCCATCTTGGGGTAATATGCTTTCTCTAGCAAGCAATGCTTCTATTTTGGTACTGCAACCTTGGCTCATCTGGCCACCAGCGGTGCTGATTATCCTCACTGTGTTGGCTTTTAACTTACTGGGGGATGGGTTAAGAGATGCTCTTGATCCCCGGAGTTTACGACGGTAGGCCCAACTACAAACGCTTGCCCATACACTATTAAAAATTCGTAATTAAGTTGGGGTTTATCACCTATCTTTAATTACGAATTAATAATTCAATATACCTCTTGCATAAATATTTTTTTGTCTCGCGCAAAGGCGAGGCAGCGACGGGTACGTAGGGGGTTCCCCCCCATGAGCGACTGCCGTTGCAAAGACGCAAAGAAAAGCACGCAAATAATGACTTTTGCAAGAGGTTTAATGGATTTGTTGAATTGGAATTTCAATGATAAATTTTGCTCCTTTTCCCGATGATGAAATGCATTGCAACTTTCCTTGATGTTTTTCTGCAATAATCTGATAGCTAATTGACATTCCTAATCCTGTTCCCTTGCCAATTGGTTTAGTAGTAAAGAAAGGGTCGAATAAACGCTGCTTCACTTTTTCAGATATTCCCGGCCCATTATCAGCAATCTCAATAGCAACCCAATCTGAATTGAGTAACTCCGTGCGAATGGTAATTTGCGGATTTTCAGCCATTTTGCCGTTCACCATCGACTCTTCTAGAGCATCTAATGCATTGGTGATAATGTTCATAAACACTTGGTTAAGTTGACCAACATAGCATTCTATTAAAGGTAGTTGACCATACTCTTTCGACAATTTAATTTGGGAAGGTTCAGATTTGCTTGTGAAGCGATTTTGTAAAATCATTAGTGTACTATCAATGCCACTGTGGATGTCCACTGCTTTCATTTCCGCTTCATCCAATCGAGAGAAATTGCGTAACGATAGCACAATATTGCGGATGCGATCGCTTCCCATTTTCATGGAATCTAGTAATTTCTTTAAGTCCTCAACGAGAAACTCTAAATCGATACTTTCTATTACTTCTTCAATTGCTGCTGTTGGTTGGGGATATTGCTTTTGATAAAGTTCCAAGAGTTCTAGCAATTGTTGTATGTATTCTTTAGCATGAATTATATTGCCGTTGATGAAGTTCACAGGATTGTTAATTTCGTGAGCCACACCTGCTACTAGCTGTCCTAGAGAAGACATCTTCTCAGTTTGAATTAGTTGTGCTTGCGTATTTGTTAATTGATCAAGGGTCTGTTGAAGTTGTTGGTTTTTTTGAGTTAATTCAATCTCTCGTTGTCGCAAAGCTGCTTCTGCCTTTTTGACAGCAGTAATATCTAGACCCATTTCCACAACCAAGGGTTCACCATTCATATCCTGGAAAGGATAATCATAAATTTGATATACTCGGTCTGATTTACTATCTATCCATTCCCATAGTTGAGGCGCTTTGGTATCAAAAACACGGAAGGTGGGACAGGATGGACAGGGTTGTTTTAATCCGGCGATCGCCTCGTGACAGCGTTTACCTGTAGGATCTCCAAATATTTCCTGGAAGCGTTGGTTATAAAACCCCACTCCATAATTCTGAGGCTGGAGATAAAGAAAAGCTGGTAACTGATCTAGCAGATTATATAAGCTAGTCCTTTCGGTACGAAGTGCTTCAATTTTTTGCTGCTGCTGGCTGATGTCTTTGCCTACTGCATAAATGAGTCCCTGCGGGGAGGTTGATAAACTCCAAGATAGCCACCGATAACTACCATCTTTATGAAGATAACGGTTTTCTAAATGCAGCTGTTGTTCAGATGATAACTGCGTGATTGCAATATCCTCTGGATGTACTAACTCCAACCATGAATGCCCAATTAAGTTTTCTGGTTTCCATTCTAAAACTTGTTCCCATGCAGAATTTACTTTCTGGTAACAACCATCTTGCCCGATGATACAGAATAGGTCAGATGAAAGGTAAAAAAAGTCTTCCAGATTAAACACAGTAATCTTGTTGCCAAAATTCTGCATTCAGCGTAACTACGCATATCTGTTACTTTCAATGTAATAATTACTGGATTGTCCATATCGATTTGGTACTTTTGTACGTGTTAATACTTATAACAAAATCTAATTTTATTTAATTATTATGAATAATTTGCTTGATTAATAATTTCGCAAAAGTAATTATTTATACAAGAAATATTAATAAAATTTGAAATTCATCTAATCATTTTTATTTAAGGATTTACGAAAAGCTTAAAAAGAATATACCTAATTGAAACGAGGATACTGACTTATTGATATTATTTTTTGATCCACCTATAATCAACTTTTTGATTCACCTATAATCAACGGTAATGGACGAAAAACAGCGCAGATCTTATTGGCGTGCTAATACAGCTTTAATTCGTAATCTTTTAATTGTCTGGGCACTTGTTTCTCTTGTTTTCAGTATTTTGCTAGTTCAACCATTGAACTCAATACGATTTTTTGGGGTTCCTTTTGGCTTTTGGATGGCGCAACAAGGATCAATCTTGATTTTTGTGGCATTAATTTTCATTTATGCTTTTCAAATGGACAAGTTAGACCGCAAACATAATATTAGGAAGTGAGGATCAAAGGTGTCGGTTGAAATTTGGACTATTTTGTTGGTTGGACTTTCCTTCCTGATTTATATTTACATTGGTTGGAAATCAAAAGTTGAAAATAGTAAAGACTTCTTTGTAGCTGGTCAGGGAATACCTTCAATAGCTAATGGAGCTGCTACTGCTGCTGACTGGATGTCTGCCGCCTCTTTTATTTCCATGGCAGGGTTGATTTCTTTTTTGGGCTATGACGGTTCAATTTATCTGATGGGTTGGACGGGAGGCTATGTACTGTTGGCATTGCTTTTAGCTCCCTACCTGCGGAAATTCGGTAAGTATACAGTGCCGGATTTCGTAGGCGATCGCTATTACTCCAACGTAGCTCGCTTGGTGGCAGTAGTTGCAGCTATTTTCGTTTCCCTCACTTACGTTGCTGGGCAAATGCGCGGTGTGGGCATTGTCTTTAGCCGCTTCTTACAAGTAGACATCAATACAGGTGTGATCATCGGTATGGTGATCGTCGGCTTCTTTTCTGTGTTGGGAGGCATGAAAGGCATCACCTGGACGCAAGTGGCGCAGTACTGTGTGTTGATTTTTGCTTACCTGATTCCAGCTATTGCGATCGCTTGGTTGCTCACTGGCAATCCCTTTCCCCAATTAGCATTTACCTTCAGTGATGTAGCCGACAAACTCAATAAAATCCAAGTTGACCTTGGATTTCAAGAGTATACTCAGCCATTTGTGAACAAGTCGATGCTGGATGTACTGTTTACCACCATTGCCTTGATGGTAGGGACTGCTGGTTTACCCCATATTATCGTCCGGTTTTACACAGTACCTAGTGTACGTGCGGCTCGTTTCTCTGCTGGCTGGGCACTCTTATTTATTGCCATACTCTACACCACAGCTCCAGCTCTATCGATGTTTGCCCGCTATAACCTGATCGATTCTTTGCACAATCATACAATTGCAGAAGTGCAGCAACTAGACTGGGCAGCCAAGTGGGAAAAAACTGGACTGCTAGCCTTTGAGGACAAAAATAAAGATGGGCGACTCCAGCTAACTCCGAATAAAGACACCAACGAAATTAAGATTGACCGAGATATTATTGTGCTTTCTACTCCAGAGATAGCTAAACTAGCTCCTTGGGTGATTGCCCTGGTAGCAGCTGGTGGGTTGGCAGCAGCCTTGTCTACGGCATCTGGTTTATTACTGGTAATTTCTAGTTCTGTTGCTCACGATATTTACTACCGCATAGTTGATTCCAGTGCCTCAGAGCAAAAACGAGTGTTTGTTGGCCGTGTCATGGTAGGCTTATCCCTTGTCTTGGCCGGATACTTCGGGGTAAATCCACCGGGATTTGTAAGTGAAGTAGTCGCTTTTGCCTTTGGTTTAGCTGCTGCTAGCTTCTTTCCAGTAATTTTCTTGGGTATTTTTGACAAGCGCACCAATTCCCAAGGGGCGATCGCTGGGATGTTAACAGGTTTAATTTTTACCATCATCTATATTATTGGTGTCAAATTCGGAGGTATGCAACCTTGGTTTTTTGGAGTTTCTCCTGAAGGAATTGGCACTTTGGGTATGCTGATCAACTTTGTAGTTACTCTGGCGGTTTCCCGCCTCACCCCACCCCCTCCAGCAGAAATTCAACTACTAGTAGAAGATCTACGTTCTCCTACGATTGCTGAATAGTTTGTATTCATATAACTTAATCTCAAGCTTTATCTAGAGGCTTTCTTGCCAAATGTCTCTAGATTTTTATTTCTTATTATCTATTTTTGTTCAACATAACTTTTGAACTATTCAGGGTCTAATAGTCATTTTTTAAATTAAGATATACTTCAAGTGAAATTTTTTTATCATTGCTGGCTCTTTGTTCGTAATGCAGGCGTATTATACAAATTTCCCAAAATAAAGCTACACATTAAATTTTAAAAGCCAGATTTAATCTGGCTTTTAATTACGAATTGGTACTAATTTTGCACTATTTGCGTACTCTCTTCTTTGGAAGCATCCTATTACGAATACCACCTACTGCTTTGATTTCAGTGCAGAATGTGGGTTAAAATTGGGATTTGAACGATAAATTAATAAATATAAGATGCCTCACATTTTACTCGTGGATGATGAAGCACCCCTCCGCGAAAGCCTTACCTACACACTACACAAAGAAGGCTATACAGTAACAACAGCTGCCGATGGGCATAGTGCTATCAAACAGTTTCACAAGCAAGTACCCGATATAATTGTGCTCGATCTGATGCTACCAGAGGTTGGCGGTATGGAAGTTTGTTGGCGAATTAGAGCATTTTCTGATGTTCCTATCATCATGCTCACCGCAAAAGACCAAGATGTTGATAAAGCTTGGGGATTAGAAGCAGGAGCGGATGATTACATCACTAAGCCATTCAAAACCTCTGAACTACTAGCAAGCATAAAAGCAGTTTTGCATAGTCGTTCTAGGGAGCAATCTAAATGATCGGCTGGTTACCTCGGATAAATTACAACTCTATATATGCCAGGTTGTTAGCTACTTACGTATTGCTGACCGCCTTGGGAACTTCCCTCATGGCTGGCTACATTCTTTGGTCATTTCATACCTACTTCATCCGGACACGACAAGCTGATTTGGAGAGCTGGACGACAGCTTTGAGCGAGAGTGTAGCCGATGCTTTAGAAGAACAGGATCTTAAACGGGTAGAATTGCTAGTGAAGCGGTATGGTTCAGCGCAATCAGTGACACTTCGTGTTTTTGATC
Organism: Mojavia sp.; assembly: GCF_059505145.1. Lineage (NCBI taxonomy): Bacteria > Bacillati > Cyanobacteriota > Cyanophyceae > Nostocales > Nostocaceae > Mojavia > Mojavia sp. The sequence continues at coordinate 138,230 of NZ_JCACKA010000048.1, read as the reverse complement.
AACAAGCTCGTCTACTGGCCACTTCCGATCCCAAATTAGACCAACAGGTTAAAGACTGGTATCAAGTTGCTGGAATTCGTGAAGGACTGGAAAAGCATACAGCACAAGGATTCGCCAAAGGAGTTTTATCAAACGAAGACCGCCTCTACATTGTTAAAGCAATTTCGCGTAACGGTCAAATGCTAGGTGTCCTAAGAATGTCCATCACTTTGGAACAGTATCAGCGTCAGTTTGCCAGAGTGATTTGGAGTGTTTTGGGAACACTAGTGCTGGTGATTGTGCTATGCGCGCTGATTAGCGCTCGCCTTGCTCGCAGTCTCTCCAAACCGATTGAAACAATGCGAAACTTTGCAATTCATTTAGGTAGAGGTCATTTTGGTGACAAGCTTGTTATTCACCAAAACAATGAGTTAGATCAATTAGCGGGGGAGCTAAACCGGATGAGTACAAGGCTGGCTTCACTCGATCAAGAACGTCGTGCTTTTTTGGCAAATGTTTCTCATGAACTCCGCACGCCAATTAGCAACGTTCAGGTAACTGTAGAAGCACTCAAAAGTGGAGCCTATGAAGAACCAGAATTATTTGCTCGCTTCTGCCAAACAATCGAAAACGAAATTACACGCTTGTCACAACTAATCCATGATTTGCTGGATCTAGGACGTTTAGAAGCAGGAATTACCCAACTAAAACAGCAAACTTTCTCATTGTGCGATTTGGTCGGACGTGCTGTTAATGCGATAGAACCTAGAATGCAAAGTGTTGGCATATCTGTAAAAATCAATGTAGCTGACTTATCACTACAGGGCGATCCGGATCGGCTATTACAGGTTTTTCTAAATGTGCTAGATAACGCTATTAAGCACTCATTACCTAATTCTCAGGTCTTAATTTCTGGGTACAAAGACGGAAAACAAGCAGTTGTGAAAATACAAGATCAAGGCTCAGGTATCAGCGAGAGCGATTTACCGCGGATTTTTGAACAATTTTATACTACAGACCCCTCCCGTAAAGGTAGTGGTAGCGGTCTAGGGTTAGCGCTAGCTAAACGTATTGTAGAAGCTCATCATGGTAGCATCACAGCTAGTAGCATTTTAGGTCATGGAGCAACTTTTACAATTTGCTTGCCGTTAACAGCACAGTAATATATCAGCAAAAAAAGTATCGGAGCATCTATGTCAAAGTTGAACGAGGTAGTACCAGCAACCTTGGTAAACAAAGGCTGTGAAAGTCTCCAGAATCTTTTTGAACGAATTGAGAATCTTGCCAAGGACTTTGCAACTCGTGCAGCTGCACACGACCGGGAAGGTTCTTTTCCCTTTGAGAACTTTGCGGCTCTGCACGAGGCGGGACTGTTAAGCCTCACCATTCCGCAAGAATTGGGCGGTGAGGGTTTAGGTCTAGCGACTATTTGCCAAGTAATAGAAGCGGTAGCCCGTGGTGATGCCTCAACTGCCTTAGTATTGACGATGCACTATCTTCAACATGCTCATGCTGCTCGCAACCGTCGATGGCATCCAGACATTTACAAGCGGCTGTGCCGTGAATCAGTCGAAGGCATTGCTCTCATCAATGCTGCCCGTGTCGAACCAGAGTTAGGCACACCAGCTAGAGGTGGATTACCAGCCACAATTGCCGATCGCACAGATGATGGTTGGCGGCTAACAGGTCATAAACAGTACACCACAGGCAGCCCTATCCTACGCTACTTCATTGTTTGGGCACAGACAACAGAGGATGAACCCCAAGTTGGGAATTTTCTTGTCCCCCACGACCTTCCTGGTTTGCAAATTGTTGAAACTTGGGATCACTTGGGAATGCGAGCTACAGGTAGCCACGACCTGATATTAGAAAATGTATTAATTCCTCTAGAGTATGCCCTCGATATTCGCCCTGTATCTGCTGCACCATCTGTTGACCCACTGACTGCTACATGGGGTAGTTTGACACTAAGTGCTTTGTACTTGGGAGTTGCCACCAGTGCGCGAAACTGGCTAATAAAATATCTCAATGAGCGTACACCATCTAATCTCGGAGCGCCATTGGCGACTTTACCACGCTTCCAAACTGCTGTAGGTGAAATGGAAGCATTACTTTTCGCTAGCCGGAGACTGATTTATGGTTTAGCGCAAGACATTGATCGGGGTGAGTACGAGCCTACCGTAGGATTACAGGCACAAACTGTTAAATACCTAACTACAACTAACGCTATTCGCGCTGTAGAGATTGGCTTAGAACTTACTGGTAATCCTGGTTTGTTAAGAAAGAATCCTTTAGAAAGACACTACCGGGATGTTTTATGCAGTCGTATTCATACACCGCAAAATGATGTTATCTGCCTGTCTTTAGGCAAATCGGTATTGACAGCAAGTTAGAGATTTTATATTGTGATCGATTTAACGCCTGGCGGTTGGTCTGACCTCAATGTTGGCGGTAATTCCCAATGCGCTATGCTCGATGCTGGTTATGGTGGCATCACCCCATACGCCCGCGGTGATGTGTTCAACGCACTAGCAGGACAACGGCGATCACAATTGACATAGGTATAAATTGATCACAACCCATTACCGATGAGAATGAAAGGGGCCCAATAGTAGGGGTGGTTGAGGTTATTGCTAGCTGTTGTTAGTTGGTTATTCTGGAGGATTGGGTCTAATACTATGCCCCGCTTTTGGTTCAAAGCTTCGTAATTTCCAGTAATTAATGCTATTTGCGCTGCTTGTAGGGCTTCGGCTTTGGTGGTGTTAGGCTTTTGGAGTGCGCTATAGAAAGCATCCATTAAATGTTGCGTCCCCCCATCATCAACAGACCATAAGCTGGCGATCGCGGCTCTGGCCCCTGTTCGTTGTATTTGATAGCCAAATACTGCTAGGATTTTGCAAATCACGACGGTATTTTTCAAATTTCTCAGCCTTCCTCAAATGATGCAAGCGCGATGCATTATTTTGATAATTTTTAACAATATGGGCTGCGATCGCAGTCTCATCTGATTTCTAGAAAAGATTTTAGTTATTCAACCACACAGGCGCAGAGGAGAAGAAAGATTTTGAGCAACAATAATTAATTTTTCGATTGTCATCCAATCCCTAATTCCTAATCCTCAGTCCCCTTCATCCACGCCGCAACTTCCACAAATAGCTAGAAATCAAATTGGTAATAATATGAGCAATAATCGGCACTAACAAGTTGCCAGTGAACAACGCGCTATACCCTAGAATTAGCCCAACGATAGTTGCCCAAATCACGTAAGGCCATTGTTGAGAACCACTTAGATGCAAGACACCAAAACACAAACTTGATACTATGACAGCTACATGATCTGATCCCAAGGCTGGAAGCATTACACCTCGAAATAATAATTCTTCACTCAATCCTGGTAGCAACCCTAGCCAAATTATGTCTGGCAAAGCTAAAGGTTTAAGTACTAATTCCAGGTAATAATCTGCACTTTTGCGATACGGAGGGTAAAAGCGATAAGTTAAGCCACTCAAAAAGGTGATGATTAAACCCAACCCCACCCCAAAAAGCAAATCTCTTTCGTACCAGCGCCAAGAAAATATGGAAAAGTCACCAAAACGCAACCACAGCTTGGCAACTATCCACAAAATGATAGCAGTTGCTCCCATCGCCCCCAGCACTTGGATGCGTGACAGGTATGGAATTTCTGGCTCTTGTTTTTGTTGTTCAACCACGGCTATTTTCGGTGATGGAGAGATGGGGGTAAATATTGACTCTAGACTATTGACTGTAAAGAAGTTAATGTAGGGCGGAGTGCAGATGGATTGATGCCAGCTTTGTGTGCTACCAATACTCCGACTGCTTCTAAATATGAATTTACTTGTATGGGTTTGATCCGTAACGGTTGGGCAGGAACTTGAATTTGAGTTGTGTTTTCCTCAACAGTGATGATTTGGCATCGTCTCTGATTTAAGCTCAGTATGGCGCTGCCACCACAAGCGGTTGCAGGTACGATCGCAGCATCAACTTGATCTACCCAAATATCCCCTTGTAAAGATGTAAGTGATCCTTTCTCTATAATAAATTGTGGGGCGCGACTTAAGCCGACAAGCACACTTGGTAAAAAAGTATAGCCTAATTCTTCCGCGGCAGAACGGGGAGATAAATCGGGATATGGGGGTGCGCTTGCTAAAGCCGGTGAATGGGCGCAAGGTATTTGAAAAGTGCGTACTACCAAATGGCTAATGACGGCTTCTGCACCCGCTAAGGGATCAACGCCTTTACCGTGGCGGTAGTTTTGCACTGCTTCCTCATCCATATCATCGGGGAATCTGGCTACAACTGCGATCGCCTCAGCCCCAGCTTGCTTAATTAATACCTCAGCCGCCCTTAACAAACTATCCGGGTTACCAATTGTCCCCCAACTCGCTCCCGATGGCGATGTTCGTAATTCTATATTTAATGGCGTATCTGTAATTACATAATCTGTCAGAGTTAAGCCTAGAGTTGCTCTTGCTGCATCTGCTGCTTGCAAGTGTCGTAGCCGCAATTCTGGCTCTATACCCCGATCAAGTAGCAAACCTACTTTGTTACTATATACAGGACGTAATCCCCAGCATCCAGCAGCAAATTTGTCAAGTCCATAACCTTCAACGTAGAAGGCATTAGGGATGTTCCAGTATAAACTTGCACCGTTAAGGACGTTGGGGTGAGTAATCAGGCGATCGCAAACCTGTGCTATAACTTTTGCTACTGGTAAGGCATCTCCGGCATAACCCCCAATTGCTGCTCCAACGCCAGTAGGTACAATTAAAATAGCAGTATATGGACGATTCATTTCAAGTGCTGAGTGAGAAGAAGGAAGAAGAGTTTCAAATTAATTCTTGAACTATGAAGTTTCGATTCTTAAGTTACCAGACAGTTGTTTGATTCCTCTAGTACTTCCAACTCTCAGAACTCATAACTCAGGACTCAGCACTAACTTTGGTGACAACAGCTTCCACAGTAGCTTTTTGCTGTTCTGTATCTACAGAGGTAATTGCCCAACGTAAAGGTTCACCCTGTTTTTGCAATTCTGCTGAAATTACTTGCTCTAACTCTGTGGAAGTTTCTTGGAGGTCAATTTCTGCGGTAATAAAATGGGTAGTCATTCTGGCCCTATCCTTTTGATTCGTGCCTTCTAGAATAGCTGATATCAGCTTAAAGGATGAAGTATTAAAATAGAAATTTCTATCAAATTTTCATCCTTTAGCCTTTATTCTTCATTTTTTAATTAGTCTTTACCAAATTGCAATTGATAAACTATTTCTTCCTTTTCCGTTTCCACTTTTACGTCAGAACGGGGATATGCAACACACAGTAAAGCATAACCTTGTTTTTGCAGTTCTAGGCTAACCCCCATACCATCAGTTTGGTCTACAGTTCCCTCAGTAATTTGACCAGCACAGGTAGTGCAAACACCTGCATGACAAGAACTAGGTAACTCTAAACCAGCAGCATCAGCCACAGATAAAATGGTTTCATTTTCAGGAACTTGCAAAGTATGAATTTTACCTTGGTGTTTAATTTCAACGGTGTAAGTCTTGGACATATACTAAAATCGGATGTAACAGACAAATTTATTATTCTATCTGAATTCGTTAACAATATTGCAGATATTAAATAAACTTTTGACTTTTGACTTACCCAACGGGGTTGGCGCGATCGCTTAATATAATCAATAATTTTATAGAATATCGGGGTCAATATTTAATTCGCGCAACTTGGCGGCTAGGCGTTCCGCACGTTGCTTTTCTTCATCCGCACGCTGTTTTTCTTCATCCGCACGCTGCTTTTCTTGTGCTGCTGATTCTTCCGGTGTCGGTACTAACTCCCCTTGTGCCGTAAAATAGCGTAATTGATTGTTCTGCACACCCAAATATAAATCTAACTGCTGACTCCATAACCAACCTTGAGGATTTGGTTCTATGGGTTGGTAATTTCCATCTACTAAATGAAACCCGACAAATTCTAAATTATCCGGGTCGAACCAAAAATATTCTGGTGTGCGAAATATATCTTGGTAAATTTGTTTTTTTAAGCCTTTATCTGTGGCTTTTATGGAAGATGAAAGTAACTCGACAATGATATTGGGATATTTACCGTCTTCTTGCCAGATTACCCAACTTTTGCGCGGTTTTTTTCGCATCCTAGCACGACAAAAAAATCTGGCCCGCGAAACTCTTCTGATTTGAGTTGACGTTGGCTGTAGTAAATTGTCAGATTCCCAGCAGCATAAAAGTCATTGCGGTTTTGCCACCACAATTCTAAACATTGTAATAACAGAATAATCTGGCGTAGATGTAAATCGCTTTCCAATGGTGGTTCGTCACTTTCGATATCTCCTGGTGGAAATATTATATCTGCTGTTGGTTCTAATTCTTGGGCGACTGACATGACTTGATGAAGGCTAGGGGTATGATTGGAACAATTCGCAATTGGCAAGTAATGAGAATAACTGACAAATAGGCTGTTAAGACTTGACTGTTACTGCTAAATGTAATCCCAAAGCATCCAACAAAGAATTTAAATTATAAAATTTAATATCCTCTTTCTCTAAAAGCATTTGCTCAATTTGATGGTAAAGTTGCTGGACTTGTTCAGAAAATTGATTAATTCCCCCCTGTGCTTCTATGACATTTTTCAGTGCTTTACTTAACATTTTTGGGTCGCCTTCTTCTAAAACTACTTCAATATAAGCTGCTGCTTCTAGGGGATTTTGAAGGTCTTGTATCAGTTTTTCGTGATAGCTTGTACTTCTAGGCATCATCTCTACTCCTGTAGTCTTGCCAATATTCTTTAGCTTTATCAATATCTTTATCTTGAGTGCTTTTATCACCACTACACAAAAGAATAATAATTGTTGAACCTTCTTGACCAAAGTATATGCGATAGCCAGAAGCATAATCTATTCTAAGTTCAAAAACCCCATTAACAACTGATTTACAATCACCTAAATTACCCTCTTATACTCGGTCAAGTCTTGCTCTGATTTTAGCTTTTGCTTTTCTATCCCGCAGAGAGTCAAACCACTCAGAAAAAATATCTGTGCCATCAGTCCTTAAATAATTCCTGATCTCCTTTGGTTGAACTTCCATAATAAACTTGAGCGAAAATTGTCATTGTTGATTTAATCTAGCTTTAATAGCTGGATGAACTAATTCATCAGGGACATGATTGCGTTCGATATATTCATTTATTTCTGCTTGATTATCTAAGTAAAAACTCAAAGCATCAAAGACTTGCGCTAAAGTTAAATGAGGTAAATGTAACGGTATTTCTTCTGGTCTAATACCTAAACGCCAATTTTCAACAATTGCTCTCACAGGCGTTCTAGTTCCTTGAATAATCGGTTCACCCGATAAAATTCCCGGCTGTCGAGTGACATAACGAGAGTTTGTTGAAATTGTCATACTGATGAAACTTTTGGCAGTATTTGATGTTAATGTACCACAGTCCTAATTAGAGGTGATGCGATCGCACTCTCGATTGATCAATTCGGTGTGCGATCGCATTTTAAAAGTAACATCCTGAGACTGCTGTGATTTTGCTTGTGTTGGGGAATTTCACCAGAGTTCTATAATAATCACAAAGAAATTACTTAAATTTGCTTAATTATCATTATGCGTGTAGGCATAGCCCGCCGTAGGCATCGCGTTTCCTTAGAGACTGTATCTCTAAGTCTGCCTTTTGGCATTGGTTCCATGTCTTGGAAAGTTGACACCATACAAAAGAAGGCGGCTTGGTCGCTTTATGTGGAATTGGTGACGCGCATTGCTGTACAACCTTTGGAAGTTGACCAGGGTTTAGTACGGGAAGCTATGAACTCTCTTTATAGTTTATTTGGTACAACCCGCGAAGTTCTCAAAGCCGCCGGGCCGGATGTGGGTGCTTCTCGTGATTCTGTAGGGGGAATTGCGATCACAGTGTTGAATAATGGGTTAAGGCCGTTTTTGGCTAAATGGCATCCCTTGTTGCAAGCGTGGGAAGCAAGGCGACCTGTGGGGGATAATGCACAAGGCATAAAGCTTAAATTGATATTTTTCCTGTGCCTTCTTGATGGCATACAGAAAGACTTCGTCTAAGCGCGTTAGGCGAAATTCGCGGTTATTGCAGCGAGTCGTGATGTGATAGCAAAAGCCAGGTTGTAAATTGCGTTTTGGGCGAGACATGAAAAAAATCGTTAAAATACCACGCTTGCTATAATGCACTCACCAACAAACTTTAGTCATCAATGTTATAAGGTTGACTCTTAAAGTTACAACATTAAGCCTTAGAGCTAGAACATTAAGCCTTAGAGCTAGAACATAAAGCCTTAAGGTTACAACATTAAGCCTTAGAGCTAGAACATAAAGCCTTAAGGTTACAACATTAAGGCTTAAAGTTAAAACAACATGGAATACAAACCATTTGTAGAGGCACAGCTATGCTCATTAATGTCAACTTAACGTAAAAACCATGTCCCACAAGGAACTTCAGTTCCAGGCGGGTGAGTCAACTAACAGTTAAGCTACTTTTGCTTATTTGGACACCAATGAGCAATGCTTGGCTAAAAATCAACCTTTGATAATTAAATTCCGAGAAATCACGGGCATAAATAAAAATTCTTACTAAAAAAATGCGCTTTTTGCTGAACCAGAATCCAGGTTAATTGAGACAAAATAGCTCTGTAAATCTCTTAAAAGTGCCAAATTATGCCTCGAAGAAAACGTAGTTCCCGGATTCTAGAAAAAGCTGAGTTTAGAGTTGCTGGACTAAAAGCTATTGATCCAAATATCAATTTTGATGATACTTGCAACTTACAAAACCTAACTCAATTAATAGATAAGTTTCACAATATGCTTGATGATTATAACGCTGCTATAGCTATGATTGACTCTTCTAGAAAAAAGCTGGATGAGATGGAAAAAACCTTAAGTCAGGTTTCAGACAAAATGCTGGTGGGGGTTGGTTTCAAGTACGGCAAAAACAGCAATGAATATGAACTTGCAGGTGGCGTTCGAGACAGCGAACGTATCCGTAAAAGCAGATTGACACGCTTGAAATCTAACACAGATAAAACATCAGATGAAAATGCAATAACCGCCTAGTACCGCAAGGCGGAAGTCAAAAGTCAAAAGTCAAAAGGAATATAGCGTAAGAGTTTTGTTGATTTGGAATGGGTGGTTTATTTACGCCGTGCTGTACTAGTACCGTTGCGCGAGAGTTTAAGCGAGTAAAGTAAACCCTTAAAACTTGAGTAACCCTACCTTTTACGTTATCAGCAACAGATGGGTAGGGCACGGCATCCACAATCTTTTTGTATATAATTTTATCTGACTGGTGCTGTGTTCCTAATTTTTGATAGTTAATATATTAAACTTTAACTAATTAGTTTCATCGGAAACAACAATTATCTTTTAATAATAGCAATTGCCGGAATTAAAATATCTCAGTTTGAATAAGTAATTAAACTATAATTTTAGTATAATGAAAGATTACTAATAACCGATTACCAGTAAGGTTTTCAGCTATAAAATAAGGTAAACTTTTATAGCCAAGTCTGTCCTAAAAATATTTCATAATTAAGGGGAGAACATCCCAATGGAGAACACAAAAATGTTAGAACAATACCGTCAGCATGTTGTAGAACGCGCCCAACTCGGTATTCCTCCCCTACCATTGGATGCAAAGCAAACATCAGAATTATGTGAATTGCTAAAAAATCCGCCACCAGGGGAAGAAGATACATTATTGCATTTATTGCGCGATCGCGTTCCCCCTGGTGTTGATGCCGCAGCTTACGTTAAAGCCGGGTTTCTGACTGCGATCGCTAAAAAGGAAGTCGTTAGCCCTTTGATTTCGCGCATAGAAGCGGTGCAATTGTTAGGGACGATGATAGGTGGTTACAATGTGCAATCTTTAATCGATTTGTTGCAATTTCCCACTGTATCCGTCTCAGACTCATCTGAAACACCTCTAGTGATGGGCGCACAAGGAAAGGAACCCATCGCTGCATACGCCGCCAACGCCTTAAGTAAAATCCTCTTGGTGTATGACGCTTACCACGATGTTTTAGAGTTGTCTAAAACCAATCCTTTCGCCAAGCGGGTGATTGACTCTTGGGCTGAAGCTGAGTGGTTCACTGTTCGCCCAAAACTGCCAGAATTTATCACTGTCACAGTGTTTAAAGTTCCTGGTGAAACTAACACTGATGACTTATCTCCCGCACAAAGTGCTACCACTCGCCCGGATATTCCCTTACACGCCTTAGCAATGCTAGAGACACGCCAACCGGGAAGTTTAGCAACTATTGCTGAATTAAAGAAAAAAGGGCATCCTGTCGCCTACGTTGGGGATGTAGTTGGTACAGGTTCTTCTCGTAAATCTGCTATTAACTCCGTATTGTGGCACATGGGAAATGATATTCCCTTTGTACCCAACAAGCGAGCTGGGGGATATATTTTAGGTGGTGCGATCGCGCCTATCTTCTTTAACACTGCTGAAGATGCCGGTGCTTTGCCTATTCAGTGTGATGTCACCCAACTAGAAACAGGTATGGTGATTACCATACATCCCTACAAAGGCGAAATCACCAACGAAGCAGGCGAAGTTATTTCTACTGTCACTCTCAAACCCGACACCATTTTTGATGAAGTCCGTGCAGGTGGACGCATCCCTCTACTTATCGGGCGTACCCTCACCGACAAAACCCGCCAAGCACTCGGTTTAGAACCTAGCACCTTATTTATCCGTCCCCAGCCACCCAGTGATACAGGTAAAGGCTACACCTTGGCACAGAAAATGGTAGGGAAAGCTTGCGGTTTACCCGGTGTGCGTCCAGGTACGTCCTGCGAACCGATCATGACTACCGTTGGTTCTCAAGATACCACAGGCCCCATGACCCGCGACGAGTTAAAAGAACTCGCCTGTCTTGGTTTCAGCGCTGATTTGGTGATGCAGAGTTTCTGTCACACAGCTGCTTATCCCAAACCAGTTGATATCAAAACCCATCACGACTTACCAGACTTTTTTGCCCAACGTGGTGGTGTTGCCCTACGTCCTGGTGATGGTATCATCCACTCTTGGCTAAACCGGATGCTACTACCCGACACCGTCGGAACTGGCGGCGACTCTCACACCCGCTTCCCATTAGGTATTTCCTTCCCCGCAGGTTCCGGGTTAGTAGCCTTTGCCGCAGCTTTAGGTGTCATGCCTTTAGATATGCCAGAGTCAGTTTTGGTAAGATTCAAAGGAGAATTGCAACCAGGTATTACCCTCAGAGATGTTGTTAACGCTATTCCCTACGTCGCAATTCAAAAAGGATTGCTAACAGTAGAAAAAGAGAACAAGAAAAACATCTTCTCTGGGCGGATTTTAGAAATGGAAGGCTTGCCAGATTTAAAAGTTGAACAAGCCTTTGAACTCACAGATGCATCAGCAGAACGTTCCTGTGCAGGTTGCACAATTAAACTGAGTACAGAAACAATTGCTGAATATCTGCGTTCCAACATTACGCTATTAAAGAATATGATAGCCAGGGGCTATCACGATGAGCGTACTATCCTCCGCCGCATCGCCAAAATGGAAGAATGGTTAGCCAATCCCGTATTACTTGAAGCTGATGCAGATGCAGAGTATGCCGAAATAATTGAAATTGATTTGAACGAAATCAAAGAACCAATTGTTGCTGCTCCCAATGACCCCGATAATGTCAAATTATTATCGGAAGTTGCTAATGATCCCGTGCAAGAAGTATTTGTTGGTTCTTGTATGACAAATATTGGTCATTATCGCGCAACAGCAAAAGTTTTGGAAGGCGCAGGTGAAGTCAAAACACGCCTGTGGATAGCACCCCCCACCCGCATGGACGAATACCAACTTAAAGAAGAAGGTGTATATAGCGTTTTTGGCGCTGCTGGTGCGAGAACAGAAATGCCAGGATGCAGTTTGTGCATGGGTAACCAAGCGCGAGTTGCTGATGGCACAACTGTATTTTCTACCTCTACCCGCAACTTTAATAACCGCATGGGTAAAGGTGCGCGAGTTTATCTCGGTTCCGCAGAATTAGCCGCAGTTTGTGCCTTGCTAGGACGCATTCCCACAGTGCAGGAATACCTGGATATTGTGGCGAATAAAATTCATCCTTTTGCTGATAATTTGTATCGGTATTTGAACTTCGATCAAATCATCGGTTTTGAAGATGAAGGGCGAGTAATTCCATTAGAACAAATGCCCAGGATTGAGGATATTTTGGGTATGCCTACAGCAGCAAGGTAGGTAATAGTAGGGTGGGCAATGCCCACCTGAAGTTTTATTTGTTTAAATTTTCAAGTAACGTAGGGTTAGCCTTGCCCACCTTTTCAAGTTTTTGTTTTTAATGTATAAAATTTGTCAATATATTTAATTCTAGAAAAGAAGTAAATAATCTTAGCTATTAATATAGCAACACAATCTATCTATATTAATATTTTCTCTTATACGTAATTTGTTTAAGTATTAATTTGACATCCTTTGTAAGGATAGCTACAGTAGTATGGTAGTATCAGGTGACTATTATGCCATTTACTGTTCAAGATTTAATTAAAGATAAACAAAAACCTGTCACTGTGTATAGTAATGATTCTGTACAGAAAGCTGTAGATCTGATGATCGAGTATGACTTTAGTCAAATTCCGGTAGTTGATAATCAAGATAAACTTTTAGGAATAGTTACAAGTGACTCTATTCTCCGAGCTTTGAAAAATCTTAATGTTACTCTAAGTGACTTAACAGTTAATCCTCATGCTATGAGTAAAATGTCTAAAAAACACTTATTCACAGCTAATGAAGAATTATTTGCGTTACTCGATACTTTAAAAGATACTTATGCAGTAATTATAGTAGATGTTGAAGGTAAAGTTACAGGCATTGTTACTAGTTATGATACTACAGATTATTTCCGTCGTCGTGCTGAAGATACAATGCTTGTAGAAGATATTGAAAGTATGATCAAAGATTATGTACGTGCTGCTTTTAACCAAGCTCCTGGGGAAGATGATACACAAGAGTTAAAAGAAGTAATCAAAGAATGTTTAGGATCTAGACAGGAAAATATAGGACGTTTCCGAAATGGAGTGAATTCCTATCTTAAAATATCTAATAATAATCAGTCTGAATTAAACCAACAATTTTTAGAAGAAGCTTTTTCAAAATCTTTTGAAAATAAACAATCAGGAATCAAATCTTTTGATGAATTAACCCTTTTTGAATACAGTCAGCTTTTTTTAAATAATAAATCTTGGTCTCACTATGGAACTATATTGGGTGATAAAAAAGCTATGTCTGGCTTACTGGATAATGTAAGAAAAACTCGTAATCGCTTGGCACATTTTCGAGATGAGATATCTGCAACACAGCGCGATCAACTGAGGTATTGTTCAGATTTATTAGAACGGTGTCAATCGGTTATTGTAAAATCTGAGCAAGTTAAATTTAGTGAATTTATAGAAGATACGTTAATCCATTCTGAACAATTACCAAATGATAAATCAACTGTATTAGTATCCAGTACAGAAGATATTATTCTTGAGGCAGAAGAAATAACTCCCGAAGAAATAACTCCTGAAGAAAGTCCATTAGCCCTCTTGGCATTATATTTACAGAATCAGCCTGTTACTAGAGATAAATTAATGCTCAAATTTAAAGATATAGAAAATACTATAAAAAGTGAGTTACCTACTGTTGCACGTAGACATCGTTCATGGTGGGCAAATGATTCAGTTAACCATCCTCAATCCCAACAATGGCTAAATATAGGATGGTGCGTATCTACCGTAGATATAAGTGCCGAAGAAGTAACTTTTTCTAGAATAAAAAAACAGCAGAAAGCTTATATTGACTTTTTTAGCGCTCTGATAGCGAAACTAGAAGAGTCTGCTAAATTTTCATTAAAACCACCTCAGTCTCAAGATGGGCGGCATTTTGTTTCTATTGCTGGGATACCCGAAGGTGGAGCATACTCGGCAACTTTAGCATTTGCATTTACTAGATCTAATCAATTGAGAGTAGAACTGTACATTGCTAAAAATGATCAACAAGAAAATAAACGTATATTTGATAGCCTTCATAAACGTAAAAACGAAATAGAAGCTGAGTTAGGAGAAAATTTAAGTTGGGAATCACATGAATATCGTCGTGAGTCACGTATTGCATTATACCATCATGGTTCTATTAATGATTCTGAGGAAAAACTTGCTAATCTCCAAAAATGGGCAGTAAATGCAATGATAAGGTTTCAAAAGGTGATGAATGAAAAAGTAAGTGAAGTTTTATATGAATATACGAATAAGCCTCAAATCTAAAAGGAGTAGAAATAGGTTTCTGGCTATCCATGACTCAGATGATTATCTTCATATTTTAGCGGCTTCTGAAGCAGGCAAAGTAATAAAAATTTCAACCTGCGGCATTTCAAAAAGCTGATTATTGTATTGATAATTATTTAGCGATCGCACCCTCACCCCAAAAAATGTGATCGCTATTCCTTTAAATCACCGCTTCATGACGCTGGCAATCAAACACTACAACAAAGCGAGCGTCCGGTATGAGTTGACGCAACCGTTGCAAATGACCCTCAGCATCAGACCGACTGCGAAATCTAGCAACCGTTACCTGTTGCATATCGGGAAGTAGACGGGTAATAGCCCAAGGATTCAAGCGTTATTTGTAAGCGATCGCGAGAAAATTTTGTATTCGTTCTTTTTATGATCACGCGATCGCACCCTTCATTCCCTAAGCGCGATCGCCTCTCTTAATTTTGCTAGTATCAAGAATGGTTAGATGAACTACTATTAAACGCGTATGTTTAAATTAATTTAAATCAAAAGGGAAAATTATCTGCAGTATCAAATAGAATTTAAGCCAAAAGCTCTTAAAGATTTAGCGCAACTTTCTGGCGATATTAGAGAACGGCTCATTCCTAAAATTGAAGCGATGCAAGATAATTTGCAAGGCGATGTTAAACATTTAACTAACTTTACTCCAGAATACCGATTACGAATTGGTGATTATCGAGTTTTGTTTGAAATTGAAGAACAAACTATAATGATTTATAGGGTGAAACATCGCAGTAAAGCTTATGAGTAAAAGGATAGGCTCAAAATGATTAAATTACATCCTGAATTTATCTCAAAAAATGGGCAAAAGGAATTTGCTGTTCTGCCCTACGAAGAATTTTTGCAAATTCAAGAACTGTTAGAAGATTTAGAAGATTTGAGAGATTTACGAGAAGCCAAACAAGAAGAAAAAGACAGTCCTTCTGTACCTTTAGATGAGGTAAAAAAGATGTTAATCTCTTGAGGATGGAGGGAGAGTCTAGATATGGGCCAGGAGAGATGTCTCCTGCTTATGTTTTGCGGATTTTTCGGTAGTTTGGTTTTAGTGATGAAGAAATTGAATATTTGTTAAAATAAACAATATCCGCGATCGCGTCTTGTTTTTTCAGTAGCTTAACTAGTTCGCAACTAGGACTGCTCCTCATCCTTTTCTAAATCATCCCAGAACAGCCTGACAAACTCCTCAGCCGCAGCAGGCTCAATTTCTTGAAGTGCCTTGCGAATTTTCACCACCGTATCACCTGGTGGATCTGCAATTTCATTTACCCAGCCAAAAACACTAGAACGATTGACTCCCATCACTACAGCCAATCGATTTTGAGTAATGCCATAAATTTCTAGTACCCGTTTGAGAGCTTTTCCTGCTTTTCCCATGCCTCCGATTTTGTCAGAGGCTTATAACTAAGTAAATGTTTGTAATTACGAACAAAATGCTAAAGTGATTATGTTCGTGATTCCGAACATAATTTTTAGGTTAACTCTAATGAACAAAAGCTCTCTACCTTCCATGCAACCAGATCCAGATCGAGAACTCGTTAGTTTCCTCATCATTGGTTCGCGGCAGACTGTTACTAATACTATTCACACTCTCTATAAACTGGGTTTTGCTGAGATTAGCGAGTGGAGTCCACTTTTAGCGGCTTCTGAACCAGGCAAAGTGATGAAAATTTTAACTCGCAGCGTTCCAACAAGCTGACCATTGTTTTTGCAATTGTATTGCGATCGCACTCCTTAATTCCCAAGTGCGATCGCCTCCCTTAATTCTCCTACCTTGTTGATATAGTTTAATTAGGGTGCGGCTATTTTAGTTCACCTTCATTAATGATAATGAGGAAAAATTTCTAATGTCTCAATCCAATTTAATTAATAAATCTGAAGTCAGTAAGAGTCGTGAAGAAAGTTTTTTGATAGAACTGTTAAGTGAAATCCAAGAAACACCTCAAGAATATTGGTCGAACTTGCTGGAAATTATCAGAGTTTTTCGTAAAAGTGTAACTATTAAACCGGAATTGTTAACCAATTCTCCAGAAGAGTTAGATAAACACGAACAAAAAATTTTACATCACCAACATCAAGCACTTAAAAAATTAACAAAACAATGGTTAGAAGAAGGAGATGGACATGAACAAACAGAAACTTGGGAATATTTAAATCAAGCAATTGATGACAATGCCTTGTAAAATTGGCATTAGCGTTTATGAGTAAACTGGTTTTCTTAGATACGAATATCTTAGGAATGGTAACAAATCCTAAAAATACTAATCCTATTTGTCAGGAATGTAAAGAATGGTTAGATGAACTACCATTAAAAGGGTATCAAATAGTTTTACCTGAAATTGCTGATTATGAAGTAAGGCGAGAACTACTGAGAGCAGGCAAAATATCAGGTATTAAACGGTTAGAGCAACTTAAACAAGCAATTACTTATTTACCTATTACTACTTCTGTAATGCTTCTAGCTGCAAATTTTTGGGCTGAAGTTAGAAATACAGGAAATCCTACTGCTGATCCTAAATCTCTTGATGGTGATGTTATTTTAGCAGCACAAGCGAAAATTGAAGAATTAAAAGGGCATCAAGTTACTATTGCTACTACTAATGTTAAACATTTATCATTATTTGTAGATGCTCGTGAATGGCAAAATATTAATTAAATTTGAAGCGATATTGTGCTGGCTTTTCAGCCTCCAGAGGTGAGACAATACACTGATTTTGCGATCGTTTAGAATAGTAAATAAAAATAAGTATTGTAAAGGCAAATGGAATTTTACACTGTAGTACTTAGGCAAAGCGCTGATTATTGGATTGCTTTGTGTTTAGAAAACGGAATTGTAGGACAGGGAAAGACTCAAGATGATGCCATTAGCAAGTTAAAAGAAGCAATTGAGTCTTTTGAAGTAGTTTATGAAACTGAAACTAATATCTATAAATCTCCAATTTCTATAGAAGAACTACATGAATTTTTGCTAATAGAAGAACAACAGCAAGATTCCGAAATATATGAATTAAGAAAGGTTTATGCCTAAAAATATACCTTCCCTGAAACCAAAAGAGCTAATTAAGCTTTTAGAAAAAGGGGGCTGTACATTTTATCGAGAAGGCAAAGGCGATCACTGCTTATATACTCGTGAAGTTGATGGACAACGTAGAGTCGTTCCTATAGATATGGGTGCAGGAGAAATGTCTCCTAGTTATGTTTTGCGGATTTTTCGGCAGTTTGGTTTTAGTGATGAAGAAATTGAATTTTTATTAAAGTAAACAAGATAATTATCTGATGTGCGATCGCCTTTGGCACTGCGCTCCGCGCAATCGCCTTAAACTGAAGATGTAAGATTTTAGAAAAATACAATGGAAGCTGATAGATATCCATTTGCTCAAGAACTGATCACTGACACAGAAGGTAATATCCGTAAAGTGATCATAGACTTCAATGATTATAAACGTCTCTTAGAGGCTATTGAGGACGAAGGACTAATTATTGCTATGAAGGAAGTACAAAATGAAATGCCGCTTAACCTTGATGAAGCACTAGCAGAACTAGAGAAAGAGTGAACACGCAATATCTACCTAGTTTTTTGAAAGATATCAAAGCTCTTCAAAGCTCTTAAAAGTACGCCTTACTATGAATCTATTAGGGCTTTGACTTTTGAAGAAATACCAAAAATTCAAAGTTTTGCAGAAATTACCAACTTAAAAAAGCTCAAGGGATACGAAAACGCATATCGAATTCGGATAGGTGATTATCGTATCGGCATTATCTTCGACGGTGAAACAGTTATGTTTCAACGGGTGCTACACCGTAAAGATATTTATCTCTATTTTCATAGGTTGCGTAGACGTAAAGCGGCGAATCAAGAGACATCGCACCTTTAATTTCACAATAAATCTTTATAGACGGGAAGAAGCCTAAGATTCGGCTTCCTCCGTCTAGAACTTAATAGGCGATTGTTCATTAAATATCGCCTTTTAAAAAATTTACATTACAGCTTCATCGCGTTGATAATCAACAATAATCTCAAAAGAAGTATTAGGAATTACTTGGCGTAAGTGTCGTAAATATCCGTCTGCATCAGAACGACTGCGGAATCGAGCAACAATCACAGGTTCCGTATTGGGAACTACACGAGTAATTGCCCAAGTATTAAGACGTTTCCTGTAAGCTTTCGCCTGATTTTCTGTGCTGGAATCTATGTAATCGGTATTTTGTGGCATGATCTAGATAATCCGTGAGGAGTTTAATAAAGGGCGTTAGCAAGTCTTTTGGCGGGGATGCACTAACGCTTTTTTAATGTTGCTGCACCCTTATTAATACATTATTTTTTTCTTGTCAACACTTAGTGCTAAATATTAGTTATTGTCACTTTAATATCTTCAGTAACCTACAAAATTGAGAACTGAAGAGAAATTTCAGGATTGACAATCTAGGACATAGCACTGGAATATATATTGTGCCCATTTTTTAATTTTTCACCGAGAAAACCACAGCATAGCACCAAAGCTGGAGACATAGCAAAGATTACATATGTGCGATCGCACATAATTTTTTAGGGCAATTAAGTCAAAAATGTAAATTCTCTTAAACTTTAAATTTTTATTTAATAAAATGAAAACACCATTTGTCATATCAATAATTCAAAGAGTTGTTGATAAAATAGGAGCAGTGCTTATAGTAGATCCAGAATGTAAATTCGTTGGACACATTACTTTTAAAAATGGAAATAAAACTGTTTTTCGTTCTACCCAATTTAATATC
This sequence comes from Mojavia sp., assembly GCF_059505145.1. Taxonomy (NCBI): domain Bacteria; kingdom Bacillati; phylum Cyanobacteriota; class Cyanophyceae; order Nostocales; family Nostocaceae; genus Mojavia; species Mojavia sp. The sequence goes on along the minus strand of NZ_JCACKA010000048.1, from coordinate 119,133 downwards.
AATGGTTTCGGTTCAGCAGAAATAGCAAAAGATAAAGGTAGCGCTAGTTTTTTTCTGAGGCACTTTGGATATAAAGTTCCCGAAGGAAAGACGTTTTTTAATGACCAATTGTGTAACAAAATAAAAACGCTCAGAAATACTGATGATGGTTTTTTTTATGCTAAAACTTTAGGATTTCCTGTAATTGTTAAGCCGCTGAATCTCAGTCAAGGAATATTAGTTACTAAAGTTTATAATAAACGCGAATATTATCAAGTAGCTAATAAAATATTGCGAATAACCGCAGGGTTTATTGTCGAGAGGTTCCATAGCGGGAATGACTATAGAATCGTAGTACTAGATGAAGAAGTTCTTATAGCTTATCAGAGGATTCCCTTATTTATAGTAGGAGATGCCAAATCTAGTGTTTTAGAACTTTTGCATAACAAGCAAGAAATTCTTAACAAAACTGGTAGAAGAATTATAAATTTTGATGATTTTAGAATTAAAAGAAAATTGCAAAGGCAAAAACTAACTTTTGATAGCGTTATACCAAAGGATAGTATTGTTTATCTTTTAGATAATGCAAACTTATCGAGTGGAGGTGAAGCAGTAGATGTAACTGAAACTATCCATCCAGATTTTAAAAAATTAGCCGTCAATATTACAAAAGATATGGGGCTAAGATTAGCAGGCGTAGATATTATTACCAGTGATATAACTATGCCAATGATAGAGTATACCATTATCGAAGTGAATGGCTCTCCTGGCTTACTTAACTATGCATCATTTGGGGAACTGCAAATTCAGAGAGTAGAAAATTTATATCTCAAACTCCTGACAGCGCTGGAGAAAGAACACGAAAATAGGCCTTGCAGAACAGTGGGGTAAGCTGGGAAGCAGGGCTAAAAATTTTCTGGCGTTGCAAAATCATCCCGCTTTCTCTGCAACGCCCATAAATAAATTGTATTGGTGCGTTAAGTGCTGCTTTAACGCACCGCAATCATCTGCAATATTATTGCTGTTGATATAATTACCAATCTTTACCCAATAAGGATTCAAATTCAGCTTGTAAAGCCGTGAAATCCGCTACTCTCGCTACTATTAAATTATCCTTGCCAGCATCACTTAAACGTGTTTTCCAATAGCGAATGCTTTCGGCATTGTTTAACCAAAATTGAATTACTGTGTCTACCACTTGATCAAGATTCCAATTCCACTTTGCTGGAACTGTTTCTACAGATTCTAAAAATGCATCTAAAGTGCAAGTAGGCGTTCCCAGGTATTCCACTCCTTTTTGTTGTGGTTGATGATTAAAATACTGTAAAACTGGAGATACCCCTATGATGTCAAAAGTGTATTTCATTCCAGTCCTCTCAATTGCTAATCAGTTACATGGAAGCTTTAGCTTAGTATGATTAATTATATTTGAAAGTCTACTTAAATGCCATCCATAAAAAGTACAATATCCGCTTATATCAGAAGTATTAAACTTCAGTAACAAATTAGCACTTGCCTCGTTTGAGTGCTAATTTTTAGTTAATTAACTGTTGTATTATTAAATAGTTTCAAGCATTAATTCATGGGTGCATACTATTTTTAATAATTTCTTAATTTTCTCGCTTACAGATTTAAAGGGTGAAGTGGCAGCTTTAGCTGCTGCCTGCTTATGGGCTGTAGCTTCGGTGGTGTATGGTCTTTTAGGGCAACGTATTCCACCAATGCAGCTGAACTTGATTAAAGGAATAATTGCGATCGCCCTCTTGCTCCTAACAATTTTGCTCAGTGGCGAACTGTTACCGAAGCTTTCCCCCTTACCTGTATGTCTACTCTTCCTCAGCGGTGCTGTAGGCATTGGCTGGGGTGATACAGCCTTCCTTGCTGCCATCAATTATTTGGGGGCGCGTCGCGTTTTACTCTTGGGAACACTTGCGCCACCAACCACGGCGATCGCGGCAATGATTCTTCTCAAAGAACAACTCAATGTCAACGCTTGGTGTGGTATTATTCTCACAATTTTGGGAGTAGCTTGGGTAGTAACAGAGCGAATCCCAGGTACAAACGAGGTTAGCTCAACGCACCTATGGCAGGGAATCGGTTTTGGTTTGTTAGCAGCAATCACAAACGCCGCTGGAACTGTGATTTCTCGTATGGCATTTGCGACTGGAAGCGTTACACCGTTATGGGCTGCCTTATTGCGATTAATTGCAGGTGTGTTAACTATCTTAGTTTCGGCATGGTTTTCTAATCGTAGGGAAACGGCATTTTCCTATCCCTACTGGCAATCAAAGCGTATAATTTTAGCAAGTTTTTTTGCTGCCTTTTGTGGAACCTTTTTAGGAATTTGGTTGCAGCAGATAGCAATTAAATTTACTGCGGCCGGAATAGCCTCAACATTGTTGCAAACTAGTCCATTGTTTGTGATCCCCATCGCTATGCAGATGGGTGAAAAAATCAGCCTCAGAGCGATCGCAGGTGTAGGAATAGCGATCGCTGGAATTGGATTATTATTTTACTTAAATTAAGAATTACGAATTAGTAATTATTCTACCTTTCATGAGTTCCGTTATGACCTGAAAGACTTCATCTGCCGTACATTCGGCGACTGGGCTTATGAATATCAAGGCTTATTTGCCTGGACAGTAGAAATCTGGAGTCCGCAGCGTCAAGCTGGAATTACTGAGTATCAATATATAGAATGGCAGCGGGAACACCCCCTAGAAGACGACTTGAAACTGCTACGTTGGAGCGATGAAAAAACTCTGGAAATCGGTAAACTCCGTAAAGAGTTAGGACAATTAGAAGGATGCGCCTACAAACCCTCTGCTCCTACTAGGGGGCAAAGTGACTCTACCAAAGATAGGGCAAAGGTGGAATGGGTGGTACGTGCGCCTTTAGGTAGCAAAGTTAAGCTATTAGCCCGCCATGAAGTGCAGGAGTTGTCCACACTGAAGTGATATTAGGGTGATTTGAATTTTTTTGTTTTATCTGCCACAGTCTTGTTTTTTACTCAGCTTAATTGGCGATCGCTCTACAAAGATACACCCAATGATAGACTCCTGGTAACCTTAGCTAATTATCTACAACTGATAATATAAAGTAAAGGTTGAGCAAATTTCCATAAGATAATCAATAGATAGTTTATTATCTGCTAACACCTAGCATCAACAAATTATTGTGTAATTGCCAATCGTAGATTTTGGTATTTTAGACATTAAATTTTTTCTTGCTCAGATAATAATCTCAGCAAAGCCAATACCAGACACAAATATTTGGCTAATCATGCTAAAAAATCACAAATGCGATCGCCGTTTTAGCGTCTAAAGCTTTTCAATTCACGCCCATGCTCACCTATTCATCACTGTAGTCAACTATCTAAAGTGTGAAAAAACAAATATCAAAGTATAGCCATTAGCTAGTTGTGTGAGTGAGGTTAAAGATGAAAAATGGTAACTGTATGGAAATTACACTTTCTCCTCTTTCGTGACTAGACTCATGCTATTCAAGATTGATGTAATTAAGCTTTTTCAAGATGCTAAAACGGTTACTAAACACTACTTTTGCAGCTACCAGACTGCAATCCTAAAACTGATTAAGCCATGCGTTTATAGTAATTATCTTGATTTTTGACGCCAAGCAAATCACCATAGCAGCCTTCTCTGTCTTTGGGGTTATCTCTGGTTATTTAAACATTGAACTTTCACAACCCAATTAAGGCTGCTATATGCGGCAAACATTTGAAGAAACTTTATAAGGCGCAAGGGCAGGTGGCTATAAATGCAAATTTTTTGATTTTCAGGATTGAACACTTCGCATTCGTAGTTTTTATGGCGAAGCAAACCCGAAATTATTTGAATATGTGTGCCCACTCAACCTTGCATACACCAGTTTTTAACAGTCAATCAATGAATTGAGAAATGGCTCTACTTTTTTCTGGAGGATATTTTCATGTGTAGTTTCTTTCGTGGATCGTCAGTAAAGAACAGTTTCCTAGCTTTGGGAGTGATAGCTGCTACATTAAGCCCTATTGTAATTTCTACCCGAGCTTCAGCTCAAAATACTGTTCCAGGTACAACTGAATCGCCAGGTACAACTGAATCGCCAGGTACAACTCAAACACCAGGTACCACTCAAACACCAGGTACAACTCAAACACCAGGTACAACTCAAACACCAGGTACCACTCAAACACCAGGTACAACTCAAACACCAGCTACAACGACAAATTTGTCTGATGTTGGCTCAGATTACTGGGCTAGTCCATTCATTCAAGCCTTAGCTCAAAGAAACGTAATTAGTGGCTTTCCTGATGGCAGTTTCAGGCCGAATCAGGCTGTGACTCGTGCTGAATTTGCCGCAATGATTCAAAAAGCCTTTAACCAGAACCCAACTCGGCAATCACAGCAATTTTCAGATGTTCCGTCTAACTTCTGGGCAGCTGCTGCAATTCAGGAAGCATACGAAACCGGATTTATGTCAGGCTATCCGGGAAACGTATTTTTGCCCAATCAACAAATTCCTAAGGTACAGGCGATCGTTGCTTTGACCAGCGGCTTGGGTGTAACTAGCACCGATGCTGCATCTAATGTGTTGAGTACCTATTACTCAGACGCCACAGCAATCCCAGACTATGCAGTTAATAGTGTGGCAGCTGCGACACAAGCCAATATGGTTGTCAACTATCCAAATGTCAGACAACTCAATCCGCAACAACCTCTAACTCGTGCCGAAGCCGCAGCACTTTTATATCAAGCTTTAGCCAGACAAGGACAGGTGCAACCAATTGCTAGCAATGCCCCAGCCGCTACTTATATTGTTGCAGGTAGTCCTACTGGCACCACGCAACCTACTGGCACTGACATCGTTTCCTTGGCTGCTTCTAGCAGTTCTTTTACAACTCTGACTTCTTTACTAAAAACAGCAGGTTTAGCAGATACCTTACAACAAGCAGGCCCTTACACGGTTTTCGCTCCCACCAATGAAGCATTTGCTGCTTTACCAGCTGGCACTTTAGAGCAGTTACAGCAACCAGAAAACAGAGAAACATTGATTAAGATTTTGAGATATCATGTGCTGCCTGGTCAAGTAACATCTACTCAACTGTCAACTGGGGAAGTAAAAACGATTGAAGACGCATCAGTCAATGTTAAGGTTGACACCGCCACCAATCAAATTGCAGTCAACGATGCCAGAGTTATTCAGGCGAATGTCCAAGCTAGCAATGGTGTGATTCATGCAATTAACCAAGTCCTGATACCGCCTAACCTGACTAGCCAACAACCAGGCGATACTAATCAAGGAGAAACTACTGATGGTGTTACGCCAGGTAGAGCTACTCGCGGAGGCTCTAGCTATATAGGGGTTGCTGGTAATATTGGTTTAACAGGTGATACCTCCTCCTTGGGCGAAGGTAACATTGCGGTGATCAGCAAAATCGGGTTGACACGTAATATATCAGTGCGTCCGTCAGCGATTTTTGGAGACAATACACTGGTTCTGGTTCCCTTGACGTTGGATTTTACTCCACGCGCAGCAGATGTGGACGTCGTACAACCGTTCCCAATATCTCCTTATTTAGGCGCTGGCGTAGCTATTGACACTCAGGATGATGTCGAGCTTGGTTTGCTGCTAACTGGCGGTATAGATGTTCCTTTAGGCGGTAATTTTACGGCGAATGGTGCTGTAAATGCAGCTTTTTTGGATGACACTGATGTCGGGATAGTATTGGGGGTTGGCTACAACTTCAGATAGTAAGAATTTATTGTCTTTTGTTTGTAAATAAATGGGTAATGGGTAATTTGTCAAACCCGTTACCCATTCATTATTTGTTAGCAGCAACGCAACATTGATAGTATAAGTATTCAAATCAAACTGTGATTAATGAGATGCTTGCATTCAACGCTAGGATGGCTGGCTGTTTCTTGGCGCAACTTTTGGAGAATCTCAGGCTCCCGCGGCGAAACTGATAAAAGATAGCTGTAGAGTTGGTTATCAAGACCAATAGTTCGTTTTGACATCGTGAATTAAAAAATTCGAGTCCATCAACCGCTATACTATCGCTGGAGAGTGCTATATAAGAAATAACATGGTGCGGCTAGTGTTGACGGCTTTACTGGTGCTATTGACAGCTTGTGGTAGTATTGGGCTGCTACCAACTAACCAGTTAGTGCAAAAAGCGATCGCACTTCAGCTAGAACAAACTCAACAACAACTTAGCCAAAAGCTGGATCTAGATTTCCAAGGATTTGATATCAAACGGTTAGCAATTACCGAGCAAAAACCCCTAACGATTCAAAGTTTGCCAGCTTTCCGCGTGCGGGGAACCTACGACTTGATTATCAAGCTACCAAAAAGACGCTTAACGCAACTGCAACAACCGTTTGATGTTTATCTGCAAATTCAGCAAGAAGGTAAAACCTGGCGATTGCTGTTACCTGAAAGGGGAAGCAAAGATACTCAACCAATTTGGCATAGCTATCTTATCCCATAGCTATATGTGCAACTAGAAAAACCATCACAACTATTTCCGTATAACTGCCCAGGTTAGCCATGATCGAGGTATGAGCTTTACTGGGTACAGGGCAAGATGTATATTAACTTTTTCATCAGTTCCATTGTCGGAATTGTAGTGTTGGTACTGGCAGCTTTTGGCTTATTGCAATGGTTACATATACCTGCTGGTAACTTCCTTGATTGGGTAATTGCTGGTGCAAGTTTTTGGTGGCTATTGGTAATTGTTACCGTACCTTGGAATGTGCATTTTCAGGCGAAAGAAGTCTTAGCAGAAGCGGCGCAGTCGATAGAAAAACGAATTCCTGTAGATGAAAATCAATTAAAGTATGTCAGAGTTTTAGCCCAGCGATCGCTCTGGGTTGCCATTGCCTTACATATATTTTCAGCCGTTGGTTTGTATACACTCGCGGCTACTGGCATTAGTACTGTAGGATACATCAGTTCTGGTGCAGCTTTGTTATTAACTATTCTGCGTCCAGCCATTCGTGCTTACGAATATTTATATACGCGATTAACAATGATTCGCCAAGAATGGAAGTATCCCCGTGAAGATATTGTGGAACTCCGCGATCGCTTCTTTGATTTGGAACAGAAAGTGCAGCGCTTAGAAGAACAACTTGATGCAGAACAACCCTACTCAATTCCTACAACTCAACAAAGATTTAGTGAAGAGACTCGCAGAGACTTAGCTAGAATAAGCGCTAATTTAGAAGAATTACGTGCAACAAATCAAACTGAACATGAAAGGTTGGCGAGGGAAGCCAGAACTGCGATCGCTCAACTTTCTACTGATGGGCAATTTCTCGATCATGTCCGCGAAATTATCCGATTTTTTAAATCAGCTTAATCAACACTTATAAAAGTCCTGCTGACTCATACAATCGTTGCACCATAGCTTTAATCCTCGCACCATAATCCAAATCTCCCGACCAGCGCCCTGATAGCTGCTCAATTAATGGGGCAATACCGCGTGTAACGAAACGAAATCTTGGATCTACAACTTCGTTTACTAGAGGTTCTAGACTGGCGTAAGCTTTCAAATGTTGGATATGTGCCCTCACACCAATTCTGGCACTTGGAAACGATGCTGCCTGTGTACTACCACCAATAGTCCCTAAACCTGCAAAGTTATTTTGCTCAGGTCTAATATCGCCGCCAAAGCGTAAAAATCCAGTTTCTACACACATTTGGCAAAAAGCAATATCATAATTTATTCCCTCTATACTTGCTTCTTCTCGATAGAGTTTCGGCAAGTCTGGAAACTGCACCAAGGCGTTTTCATTGTTATTTCTCAAGAAGAGCTGCAATTGCACTTCTGAGGTATTACCATTTGATACAATTCTGTCAATCTGACCAGAGCAGACTACCAAATTTGAACGCAATTTTACAGTGCGGCTTGCAGCATCCCAGTTAACAGAAACATTAAAATCTCGTAATTCTATTGCTTTGACATATACTACTCTGCGATAGGTAATACGGCGGACATCCGGCGATTTTGATAAATCAATTCGTAAGCGATCTACTAAATCAATAGGAATGTAAGCATTACCATTAATAAGTATTCCTTGTTCTGAATAATTTTGCCCGTTAATGTTAATATTAATCGCTGGATAATTTGGGTCTTGGGGGTTTCCTTGGCCGGGGTCAATGACGCGGCTCCAAGATGCTAGTCCATCCGCAATTCCTAAAGCGAAATCGCGGCGGCGAGTTTGTAGCAAAGAGCGATCTTCAGGACTGCTAAGAAAACCTACTTGCATTACCAAAGCAGCGATCGCTGTTTGGCGGCAAAATATTAAACGTCCTAATCCACTATCTGTATCTGGCTTGACTCCCCGATTGGGCAACTGGGGTACGCGGCGCAACAATCCCGTCAGCACAAGTTCAGCATTGCTTCGGCGCTCATTATTGCTAGCAATGTAGAAAACGCTAGCCCCTCGCACATTTGGACTGCTGGCCGCATCAGCATTAATTTCTAACGCCACATCAGTCGAACGACCACGGGAATTGATCCAGGTGATAGTTTGGGCAGCACTTAAATCATCAGGAACTGACAAAACTTCAAAACCACGCGCTCTTAGTTCTGTTACAATCAAATCCCGCAGCAGAATCATTTCTCTAGCTTCTGTTGTACCACCTGCGATCGAGCCTGGATCTATTCCTCTGGCTTCTTTGCCTCCGTGAGCAGCAGAAATAAAAATACGCCCCATCTTCAGTATTTCCTCGTATAAAATTAAGCGTAAGCAATCCTATATATCATTCTTGGTTGAGCAACAACAATATAATAGCCATAGGGATTGGGGACTGGGGATTGGGCATTGGGGATTGGAAGCAAGAATAATTCCATTAATTCTCCCCCATGCCCCTTTCTCTTTTACTCAGCACTCAGCACTCAGCACTCAGAACTACTAATATGCAAATTCCCCGCTTGCACCCAGACACAATTGAGGAAGTTAAACAACGTGTTGACATTGTAGATGTGATTTCAGAACACGTAGTTTTACGCAAGCGTGGTAAAGATTTTCTTGGTTTATGCCCCTTCCACGATGAAAAAACTCCTAGCTTCACTGTCAGCCAGACCAAGCAAATGTACTACTGCTTCGGCTGTCAAGCTGGAGGAAATGCCATAAAATTTTTGATGGACTTGGGGAAGCGCCAATTTCCTGAAGTGGTGCTGGATTTGGCACGGCGTTATCAAGTACCAGTGCAAACCTTAGAACCTGAACAAAGGCAAGAATTACAGCGTCAGTTGTCTTTGCGCGAACAGCTATATGAAGTTCTCGCTTCAACGGCGCAGTTTTATCAACATGCTCTGAGACAATCCCAAGGACAGAAGGCAATACAGTATTTACAGCACGATCGCCAACTCCAATCAGAAACAATTCAGCAGTTTGGCTTAGGTTATGCTCCCGCTGGTTGGGAAACGCTCTATCGTTATTTGGTAGAAACTAAGCACTACCCAGTGCAACTAGTAGAAAAAGCCGGATTGATTAAACCTCGCAAGGAATCGGGTGGTTATTACGATGTGTTCCGTGATCGCCTGATGATTCCCATCCGTGATGTACAAGGGCGAGTAATTGGCTTTGGTGGCAGAACTCTGACTGATGACGACACTTGCTTCAACGGGGGGAACCCCCGCAACGCAGTGTCTCAGCAGCCAAAGTATCTCAATTCCCCAGAAACCGAACTTTTTAGTAAAGGTAGAACATTATTTGCCCTTGACCAAGCCAAAGCTGGAATTTCCCAACTCGATCAAGCTGTGGTAGTAGAAGGATATTTTGATGCGATCGCCCTACACGCCGCCGGAATCACTAACGTTGTCGCTTCCCTCGGCACAGCCTTAAGCTTAGAACAAATACGGCTGGTATTACGTTATACCGATTCTAAGGAACTAGTTCTTAACTTTGATGCCGATGCTGCGGGAACCAATGCCGCAGAACGCGCGATCGGCGAAATCGCTGAACTGGCATATAAAGGCGAAGTCCAGCTCAAGATTCTTAATTTACCTGATGGCAAAGACGCTGATGAATACTTGCATAGTCATACACCAGAAGATTATCGGGAATTATTAGCTAATGCCCCACTGTGGTTAAATTGGCAGATTCAGCAAATCACCAAGAACCGCGACTTGAGACAGGCTACTGATTTTCAGCAAGTAACTCAGCAGGTCGTCAAATTACTGAAAAATATAGCTAACAGCGATACGCGAAATTATTATGTTTCCTACTGTGCTGAAATACTCAGTTTAGGAGATACCAGACTTATACCCCTACGAGTAGAAAATCTATTAACTCAGATTACTCCTGAAGCTGCCTACTCTAAGCCTATGCCAGGGAGAAGAGAATGGCGTAGTGGTAGGTATACTCCTCACTCAGTCTCCAGTACCAAATCTGCAAGCCCAACTACTGATCGCGGTCTTTTAGAACTGGCAGAGGCCTTATTGCTGCGAATTTACCTACATTGTCCCGAACAACGTCAGGCTATTGTGGAAGCGCTAGAAGAGCGAGATTTACAATTTAGTCTTTCCCACCACCGTTTTTTGTGGCAACAAATTGTAGAAGTTTCAGAGGGGATAGAAGTAGATTTAGTTTCAAGTTTGCAAGACAAATACTCAGATTTTCCTGAAGAAATGGGGTTGGTGTCCCATCTGTTTCATCTCAATGAGAAAAGCCAGAAAGAAATATTGCGTACCCCCCAAGTAATTCAAGCAGCGCTAGCTTGTATGGAACGAGTAATGCGAGAAAAGCGGTATCGCCACTTCTGGGAACTATGGGAACAAACTGATGAAAAAACTGAACCAGAGCGATATGAATATTATGGTAAAGCTTTTGAAGCGGAAAAGCGGCGGTGTCTGGAATTAAACGAACAGCGGAATTTTTCTATAGAAGAATTGCTGAAATTTAGTTATTAAGACAATCGTTTATAGCGGTTTCTAGCTTGCTGAGGTACGAATTTATCTATGTTTATCTGGAGGACACTACGTTGGGCGGCTCTGCCGACTTGTAGCAAGTGTCCGGTGTCCATCTGTGGTTAATTATTTCTTTCTGTACTTCACTGGGTCGAGGCCGCTATATATCAATACGGTTCAGTTAGTGGTATTCGATTCCAGAAGATCCCCCCAACCCCCCTTAGAAAAAGGGGGGCTTAATTCCCTCCTTTTTAAGGAGGGTTAGGGAGGATCAACTCTTATCTGAACCGTATTGTGCTACATATCAATTGCAGAATTTTTCTTGAACCGATGCAATTTGATAGGCGTTGACAGTTTCTGGCGGTTGATTAATGAGTTACAAAAATCTGCCAACTCGCCTGTAAAGCTTGCTGTATTAGCTATTAATACTTTTATTTCTAATTCATCTATCTAAAGATATAAATACTTACCATCCTACAGATAGGTGTGAGCCAACTCGAAATGTAAACAAGATAGTTTAAGCTACTCTTAATCTTGGCCAGCTAATGCATCAAAAAAATTTCGGCTCTTTTTTAACATCTATTGAGGAGAAAGAGCGGGTATACCACTCAGAACTCATCAGACATGGTGTAAATTATGAAGAAGCAGTACAAGCGGCTAAAATCATAGCTTCTGAAAAGCCAAATGAGCTTTTGACCCCAGAAGAGACAGAACTAGTCAAAGAAGTTTGCACAGCGTGGTTGCTAAAACACAAGAGTTATAAACACTTGAATCCACTTTTAATGAAGTTTAAGCAAGTTGAGTAGACTATCTATCACCAAAATTTGCCGAAACCGATAACGCAGTCTTAACAACCTATTCATTAAAATCAAGCTAAAAATCATTCTGCACTGCTACCCATGTGTAGCAACATTCAAGAGAAACGGTTGTATAAGTAAAATTACAGACATATAGCGATAGGTGACATACTGAGTAAGGTTTGAAAATACGGAAAAATAAGTGGGCGATCGCTCCAGCCCCGCCCCACCAACCTCTTAAAAACTAAAGCTTAAGGGCAAAATAACGTATCACGGGTATCTCTTCCTGTAGTGGGATTAGTACCTTTAGCAACCTGGCACAGCTTTTTTTGCTCATCCGGACGCAGCAGCACATCGGTAAAATCTGCGCCATCAACGATCGCGCCATCAAATTTAGCATTAGCAGCAAACGCACCCTCCAACACCGCATTTGTTAAATTGGCTTTGATGAAGCGAGCTGAATCTAAAGTCGCATTCGAGAGATCAGCTGCCTCAAAATTTGCCGACTCTAGATTTGCAGCAAAAAAGCTGACACCCTGTAAATTGGCGTGACTGAAGTTGCTCTTTTTGAGATTCGCTTTTGTAAAACTAGAGTCTGTTAAATCTCTTCCTACAAAATCAGCTTCTATCAAAATTTCTTTATTGTATTCCAGCGCCAAAGCTGTGGGAACACAACCTATCATTGCTGTAATCCCAACTAATCCCCAAAGCAATACACTGAGTATGCTTGCCCAAATGCGAACACTTAATTTGTTATTCATGCTATTTTTAGCCAATGGCGAAACCTCCTCCATCTCATTATCCCGACATTGGTGACCTTGGTGAAGACCTAGTAGCACAATGGTTGCAATCTACAGGTTGGTTGATTCTGCACCGTCGGTTTTCTTGCCGTTGGGGAGAAATCGATATTGTGGCTCAATATGATGGAAGCACAGAGGCAAAAGGCAACTTATCTTCGACTCAGCACTCTACACTAGCATTTGTGGAAGTTAAAACTCGTAGCGCAGGCAATTGGGATGGTGGGGGAAGAAGCGCAATCACTCGTCAAAAACAAACAAAACTTTGGCGCACAGCTGGAATGTTTTTAGCTAATTACCCCCAAAAGGCAGATTATCCATGCCGATTTGATGTTGCTATTGTCTACTGTCACAAAATATCAAAAAACTTCACTGGGGCAACATTTACCCAGGAAGTTTTAGCTAGTTCATTAGTCGGTGGTTATGAGTTCCAATTACAAGAATACATTCCAGCTGCTTTCGACTCTGTAGATGATAATGCGTAATTGGCCACTAGTAAGAGATAAAATATCTTAATTCCTAATAACCAACTACCAATTATTATGAAGCAGTATTAATACCAAAGGTGATTACGCTAGTGTTTCAGGACAGTAGCCCAATCCTCGAACAAACTGTTGCCGGAATGCCTCAATTTCATCTCTTTCTGGGCTACCATGAGAGACTATAGCTACTTGGTAGCGACGCATTACGTCTACAGGACATTGTCCTGCTTCCAAACTCCAAAGGGCCATTTGTACCCGCATTGGTGGCTCGTAGCTAATTCCTAATTCGTTTAGAAAAGCGCGAAAGTCACCATCAACCTGGGGCGAAACTTGACCTTTGAGTTTGATCCTAACCACCCAGCCATCTATTTGATGAATTACGGTGACGAACGAAACAGGCATCTGGGGTCTGGCGTGCAGGTGTTGAACAACCCTCAGAGTTAGGCTGGCATTTGCCAGGTAATACAAATATTCCATGTTGGTGCTTGGGATCAAAGCCAATCCTACATATCTATATTCGTCAATAAACAGTAGTTCCCGGTAGGGTAAAAGCCCTCCATTTTAGATGGGGAGGTTTACCCAATTTTTATATAGTATTTCAGTGTTACCTATTAGTACCCATATCAAAATCTAGGGATGAAATTTAGCAATCATCCCTGAAAGTTCCCTTAGTAAGGAAAGCTCACATCGGCTTCAAGAAGGCAGTATCAATTTAAATGGAGCAACAACCAACACAACCCAACGTGAACCAAAACTCTAACCTAAGAGTAGAAAATGTTCAACTAGATTGTTCATTAACTGGGTATAACTACGAACTTCCGCCAGAACTAATTGCTCAAAACCCAGTAGTTCCTAGAGATAGTTCCCGCTTACTGGTGGTAAATTCTCAAAGTACAGGCAACACAACAGCACCTCTACATCACATTTTCCGTGATTTACCAGAGCTATTACTGCCTGGAGATTTGCTGGTAATGAATAATACTAGAGTTATGCCAGCACGCCTGTATGGTCATAAATCTACTGGTGCTGAAATCGAGGTTTTGCTGTTAGAGGAACGAGAGTATAACTGTTGGTTAGCCTTAGTTAAACCAGGAAAACGCTTTAAACGGGGAGCAAAGCTGATTTTTAACGCTAAGGGAGCAGGGGGCAGGGAGAGGGAGCAGGGGAGCAGGGGGCAGGGAGCAGGGGAGGTAGAAACAGACTTTCTGACTCAGCACTCACAACTGGGCGCTCAACTAACGGCTACAGTGCTAGAAACAGACAAGGCAACTGGCGGGCGTCTGTTGCAATTTGATGTGCCAGAGGGACTGTCTTTGGTACAACTGTTAGAGGTATTTGGTGAAGTACCTTTACCGCCCTATATTACTGCATCGGAAGCTGTTGACGAACAGTATCAGACAGTTTACGCCAAACATTTAGGAGCGATCGCAGCGCCAACGGCAGGGTTACACTTTACCCCACAATTATTAGAAAAGTTACGCGATCGCGGAATTAATCAAACTTTTATAACGCTGCATGTTGGCGTCGGAACTTTTCGCCCTGTGGAAGTAGAAGACGTAACTAACCATCAGATGCATGAAGAATGGATAGAAGTGCCAGCCTCAACAGTAGAGCAAATCTCCGCTACCAAAGCATCTGGCGGTCGAATTATCGCTGTAGGTACAACGGCAGTACGTGCTTTGGAAGGGGCGGCTCAATCAGGACATTTACAACCATTTTGTGGTAAGACAAATTTATTTATCTATCCTGGTTACAAATGGCGGGTGGTGGATGGTCTAATTACTAATTTTCACCTGCCACGCTCCAGTTTGCTGATGCTGGTGAGTGCTTTGATCGGTAGACAGAGGTTGTTAAATATTTACCAACAAGCGATCGCTTCTCGATATCGCTTCTATTCTTTTGGTGATGCAATGCTAATTTTGCCAGAAGCGAAAAACTATGTGAGTGGTAAGTTGTGAGTGCTGAGTAAAAATACTAGTTCCCAATGCCCAATGCCCCATGCCCCAGAAAAAACTTTAACTTTGAAGTTTTAATTTTTCATGTTGTGGTGGGTACTCTGACTTATAGGGATTTAACAATAAGTATAGGCCTGCCACTCATGTCTGAAAAATATCACCTTCGTCAGTGGTTTTGCAGTTTCGCCAAGGTAGCGCCGCACCGAAGTTCTTATCGGCGGCTTCTCTCTACTTCCGCTGCATTTTTGGTATTAGCTGCACCGGCAATAATTAATTTACCAGGAAGCAAGCTATTGGCTCAGAATGTTGTCACTCAGGATTTGGAAGCAGCTAGCTTTTTCCAGCAGGGAGTTATGCGCTATCACCGCCAAGACTTCCAGGGGGCAGAATATGCTTTTCGTGAAGCTTTACGGCGAGACGCCAACCTTGGAATAGCAAGGAGTTATCTAGGCAATATCCTCTTACAGGAAAATCGTTTGGATGTAGCCGTGCAAGAATATGCAGAGGCGATTAGGATAAATCCTAACTCTGGCGAAGCTTATTACAATTTAGGGTTAGCGTTGCATCGTCAAGGTCAAAAAGAGGCAGCGATTACTGCTTATCGTCAGAGTTTGGCGATAGATCCGAGAATGACAGCAGCCCAGTATAACTTAGGCTTGGCACTATATGAGCAAGGACAGCTACAGGAAGCGATCGCTGCTTTTCAGCAAGTAGTAAATATAGATACTAGAAATTCAAATGCTTACTATAACTTAGCGATCGCCTTGCAACAGCAAGGTCAAATACAAGAAGCGATCGCTACTTACCAACAAGCCTTGCAAATCAATCCTGATAATGCCATAGCCTACAACAACTTGGGAAGTTTGATGGCAATTCAAGGTAAACCATCTGAGGCTATTGCCGTTTACCAGCAAGCTATTCGTCATAATCCCAAGAATGCTTCAGCTTATTATAATTTGGGAGTAACTTTATATAATCAAGGCGATCTCAAAACAGCCAGCAGTGCATTAAAACGCGCCCGCAATGAGTATCGGGAGCAAGGTAGCATAGAGCAAGTTGAAAAAACTGAGCAGCTAATGCAGCAAATTGCCCAGCAAATTGCCCAAAAAGCAGCATCTCAACAACCTAAAGTCAGTCAAACATCTACCCCATCCCAGGCTCCAAGCTCTACAAATAATGCAGCAACGGAAAATGAGTCACAGAAGCCAAATCAACCGGAAATCTCTCCAGAAACGCCAGTAGAACCTAGCTATGTGCCAATCTCTACAGAACCACGTCCAACTTCAATGAGTCCCCGTTAAGGCAATAGTCTGGAGTGGTATAGATGCTAAATTTCATGTCTTTAGTAAGCTGTTGTGTTTTTAAGTTGCACATTGAGACGGTAGAGGGGTAAAGAAGAAGATTTGCAGCTTTTACATAAAATGCTCATGTTGCAATTTATAGACACGACAGCATTGTAATAAACAACTAAAACAAACACAAACAGAGCCGTTTTTTCATAGTTGATAATCTCGACTAAATTGGCAAGCGATTAATATCTTTGTTATGACCAATAACTACCATCGCTGAACCACGTTCTAAACGCTTGGTGGGGTCGGGATTAATTAGGAATTTACCATCGTGACTTACCGCTAGTAAATTCAACCCATAGCGGTTACGCAGTTGGAGTTCTGTGATTGTTTTACCGTGAAATTCATCAGGCACAATTAATTCTACGATACTGTTATCGGGATCGAGGTCAAATCGCTCTAGAATTGACGGTTTAGTCAGTGTACGTGCTAGAGCGCAACCTGCTTCGTATTCAGGAAAAACAACATGATCTGCTCCCACCCGTTTCAATAACTTTTGGTGAACTTCGCTAGACGCTTTGGCAACTACATGGGGTACACCAGCTTCTTTGACATTTAGGGTAGTAATGATACTTTCCTGAACATAGTTGCCAATTGCTACAATCACCGTATCAAATTCAAAAATTCCCGCTTCTTTCAGTGCAGCAGATTCTGTTGAATCGAGTTGTAAAGCATGACCAACTATCTGTTCGGTCAATGCTTCTGATACTCGCTTTTCATCAATATCTGTTGCTAGCACTTCGTAGCCTAATCTGTGCAATGTAGAACAGACAGATCGACCAAAACGACCTAATCCAATTACAGCAAATTGTTGGTTATCTTGACGTAAACTGCGAAAAAAACCTAATGCTGACAAGTTCACAATTTTTATCCTTATTAGCGCTCCCTGTATCTGAGGCAAAAAAAGGTTTTAGACAATTAATTAAAAATTCTACTTTTTGCCAGATAATCTAAATTTTATCAGTTTATTCATTACTAAGTAAGGTATCCTTCCCATCTATATTATGTCCTTTGACTATCCCACTAATAAGTTTTCTTCAGGATAATGAATTCTGCTGGGACGGGGGTCTCCTAATATGGCAGACATGAGAAGTAAAATGCCAACTCTTCCAATATACATTGTGGCGATTAATATTAGCTTTGCTCCTACAGAGACAGTTCCCGTAATACCTGTGGAAAGACCCACTGTAGCAAAGGCTGATACTACTTCAAACAGAATTTTAATAAAATCTAATTTGGGATCTGTGAGGGCAATTAAAATTGTTGCAAAAATCACGGTTGCCACAGAACCGACCAATACACCAACAGCTTTTAAAATTAAAGGTATTGCTATTTTGCGATCATATAATAAAACTTCTTCTTTTCCCTGAAGGATTGCTTGTGTACAACTTGTGAGAACTCTCAGGGTTGTAGTTTTCATCCCACCCCCAGTACCACCGGGACTTGCACCAATAAACATTAGTGCAATCGTAATAAATAAGCCAGCAGTTGTCATTTTGCCAATATCAATAGTGTTAAAACCAGCAGTTCTAGGAGTAACTCCTTGAAACCAAGCTAATAATAACTGGTCACGCAAACTCAAGTTACCAAAGGTTCCTGGGTTTCTGAACTCGATACATAAAAATGCAATTACCCCAACAAATAAAAGGATTAAAGTCGTGCTTATTGCCACTTTAAAATCTAGCGAAAATATTTGACAAGTTGTTTTTTTGAGCAGGCGATCGCGTAACCAAAGATAAGTTTCTAAAATTACTTGATAACCAATGCCCCCAAAGATAATCAGTCCTGTAACTGTAAATACTACGAGTGCAGATGACTGATAACCAATCAAATTATCTTTAAACAAACTAAAACCAGCATTGTTCCAAGAATTAATGCTATGAAAAATCGCTAACCATAGTCCTTGAGACCAACCGTGATCGGGTACGAAAGCTGGCAGTAGTAAAAATATTCCAGTGATTTCAAAAATTAGTGTAGTGGCAATGATTGAGCGAATAACTTGGGCACTACCGCTGATTCCCGGACGGTCTAAAGATTGTTGAATTGCGATTTTTTGCCGTAAGTCAAACTTGCGTCCAATAAGCAGAATCAGAAAGGTGGTGGTTGTCATATAGCCCAATCCCCCAATCTGCACTAACAGTGCGATAAACAACTGCCCCCAAAAGGAAAAATAAGTACCAGGATCAACTACAGATAATCCGGTAACACAAACGGCAGATGTTGAGGTAAACAACGCCACAATTGGGTCATTCCAATTACCACTACTAGTTGCAAAAGGCATCATCAGTAGGATGGTTCCTACGGTGATGAGAGCCAAAAAACCTAAGCAAACTGTGCGAGAAGCCGTCATACCAAAGTAAGATTTATAAACTTTTCCAGGGAGAGTAGACAAAGTTTACCCGCCCTGGAAGCAAAAACATCCTTATTTAATTAAAAACACACATGGTAGCCTAACGAGTAGGTTTATTTGAATTTTGCTTTGTTTTTATACTGCTTTCTTCATGAGCACAACATTGTACCAACAAATTCAGCAGTTTTACGATGCTTCCTCTGGTCTGTGGGAACAGATTTGGGGCGAACATATGCATCACGGCTACTACGGGCCAAATGGAACTCAGAAAAAAGATCGTCGTCAGGCGCAAATTGATTTAATCGAAGAACTACTTAATTGGGCAGGGGCGGTAACAGCAGAGAATATTTTGGATGTGGGCTGTGGTATTGGTGGTAGTTCTCTGTACTTGGCAGAAAAATTTCATGCTAGGGCAACAGGGATTACTCTTAGCCCAGTACAAGCTGCTAGAGCCAAAGAACGTGCTTATGAGGCTAATTTGAGTGCTAGAAGTCAATTCTTGGTGGCAGATGCTCAAGCAATGCCTTTTGATGACGATACTTTTGACCTAGTTTGGTCTTTGGAAAGTGGCGAACATATGCCAGATAAAACCAAGTTTATGCAAGAGTGCTACCGAGTGCTAAAACCTGGTGGCAAGTTGATTATGGTTACTTGGTGCCATCGCCCGATTGAGGACTCACCACTAACAGCTGATGAACAAAAGCATCTGCAAGACATTTATCGGGTATATTGTTTACCTTATGTGATTTCGTTGCCAGAGTATGCTGCGATCGCCACTCAACTTTCATTAAAAAATATTCGCACTGCTGATTGGTCAACCGCTGTTGCCCCGTTTTGGGATTTTGTAATTGACTCAGCCTTTACTCCCCAAGCAATTTGGGGATTACTCAATTCGGGATGGTCTACTATTGTTGGGGCGTTGTCGCTAGGGTTGATGCGTCGAGGTTATCAGCGTGGCTTGATTCGGTTTGGGTTATTGTGCGGCAATAAATAAGAAACTGGGTGAAGAATATGCCTCATTGCTAATACTTTGTTCATCCAAAATTCAAAATTTAAAATGCATTCAGAATTATCATGAATCAGTTTTCTAAGCAAAAGTCTCCTAATCTTACAGGTAGCTGGCTTTATGCTTTTTGGAAATTTTCTCGTCCACATACAATTATTGGCACGAGTTTGAGTGTTTTGGCTTTGTATTTAATTGCCGAAGCTGTTGGCAATCGTAATTATTCCTTATTACCACTTTTAGGGCCTTGGATTGCTTGTCTATGTGGCAATGTTTATATTGTGGGGCTGAATCAACTAGAGGATATTGAGATTGACAAGATTAATAAGCCTCATTTACCGCTAGCAGCAGGAGAATTTTCTAAGTTACAAGGACAATTAATTGTTGCGATTACGGGTATTTTGGCACTAGTTGTGGCATGGTTAACTGGGCCGTTTTTATTCGGAATGGTGGCTATTAGTTTGGCGATTGGTACTGCTTATTCTTTACCACCAATTCGTTTGAAGCGGTTTCCTTTTTGGGCAGCATTCTGTATTTTTTCAGTACGAGGGACTATTGTTAATTTAGGGCTATTTTTGCACTTTAGTTGGCTATCGCAACAGAACCGATCAATTCCGGCTCCCGTGTGGGTACTGACGTTATTTATTTTAGTATTTACATTTGCGATCGCTATCTTTAAAGATATCCCTGATATGGCAGGAGATATCCGCTACAATATCAATACTTTGACTATCCAACTTGGGGCACAAGCAGTCTTTAATCTTGCGCTTTGGGTGCTAACTTCCTGTTACGTGGGAATGATTTTAGTTGGTGTACTGCGTCTGGCTTCAGTTAATCCACTATTTTTAGTAATTACTCATTTAGTGGTGTTGGTTTGGATGTGGTTGCAAAGTTGGGCTGTAGACTTGCAAGATAAAAGTGCGATCGCTCGTTTCTACCAATTTATCTGGAAACTTTTCTTCATCGAATATCTAATTTTTCCTGTTGCCTGTCTTTTGGCTTAGAACAATGCTAGAAACGTTTCAACCAACTGATTTTTTTGCCATTGCTGTAGTAGTTGCCAGTATTGCTCTGCTTGTTTATTTCGCTGCTAAAACTTTGATTACCTCAAACTTTTTTCAAAAAGGTATCAATCTTTATCAGCAAAAAGACTATCAAGGTGCAGAAGCAGCTTTTCGCAAAGTCATTTCTTTAAATTCTACTAATGATGTAGTTCGCTTACTGTTAGGAGATGTTTTAAGAGAACAAGGTAAAGTAGATGAAGCAACGATATGGTTTGAGGATGTAATTCGTCGTAGTCCGAAAAACCCTCAAGCATACTTGCGTTTAGCAAATATTTTGATGCAGCTAAATCAGCCAGAAGAAGCCAAAATTAATCTGCAACTAGCTAAAGATTTATTGCAGAAACAACGTCAACCCGAACAGGCTAAGAGAATCAGTCATCTATTAGATAAAATGAGTGCGAAGTCAAGTCAATTCTAGAATCTGATAAATCAAGCAATAAATCTCAGCTATGAGTGAACAAAAGGGTACAGTTTACTTAGTAGGTGCTGGGCCAGGAGATGTGGCATACCTGACGGTAAAAGCTTACAATCTCTTGAGTAAAACTCAGGTATTGGTCTACGATGCCCTAGTAGATGCTCAATTGTTGCAGTGTGTACCATCTGATTGTCTAAAACTTGATGTTGGTAAACGTGGCGGTAAACCTAGCACCAGCCAAGCTGAGATTAACAAGTTACTGATTAAGTACTGCCAACAAGGAAAACAAGTTATCAGGCTAAAGTCAGGCGATCCGTTTATTTTTGGACGCTGTACTTCCGAAATTGAAGCATTGAAAGCTGCTGGGTGTGCATTTGAAGTAGTACCAGGAATTTCTTCGGCCCTAGCAGCACCGCTACTTGCAGGAATTCCCCTAACAGATCCGGTGATGAGTCGCTGTTTTGCAGTGTTGACAGCCCATGAACCAGATGTCTTAGATTGGGAAGCGCTGTCACGCTTAGAAACCCTAGTAATATTGATGGGAGGACAACACCTAGAAGAGATTGTACATCGGTTGTTGCGGCAAGGGCGATCGCGCTCCACACCCATTGCGATTATCCGTTGGGCAGGAACTCCTAATCAACAAATCTGGACAGCCCAACTAAGTAATATTCTGGAACAAACGGCTGGTATATCTCTATCCCCGGTGGTAATTGTAATTGGTGAAGTTGTTGGGCTGCATAAGTTCTTACAACCTGAGAATATATATTTAAACGATTCTCTAAAATTTACAACTCCTCACCTTCAAACTGTGGATAGCAAACTCTCTCCAACTTTCACACCTCTTGCTGGTAAAACAATTTTAGTCACACGTTCAGTTGGACAGTCGAGCCAATTTAGCGATCGCCTCACTGCTTCAGGCGCAACTGTCATTGAAATGCCTACCTTAGAAATTGGCCCGCCTTCTAGTTGGGAAGCTTTGGATCATGCGATCGCTAATTTATCCAACTTCGACTGGTTAATTCTGACCTCTACCAATGGTGTAGACTACTTTTTTGACCGATTAACCGCACAGGGTAAAGATGCTCGTAGCTTGGCTGGCATTAAAATTGCTGTTGTTGGTGAAAAAACAGCCCAAAGTCTCAAAAAACACGGGTTAAAACCTGATTTTATTCCCGCCAACTTTGTTGCAGATGCTTTAGCAGAAAACTTAAGAGAAGAACTTGCACAGAAAAAGGTTTTATTTCCCAGAGTTGAAAGCGGCGGACGAGAAGTTTTAATTAAAGAATTAACTGCCAAGGGAGCAGAAGTTATAGAAGTTGCTGCATATCAATCTTGCTGCCCTAAAACTATTCCACAATCCGCACAGTTAGCGCTGCAAAATCACGAGGTGGATATAATTACCTTTGCCAGTTCTAAAACTGTGCAATTTTTCTGTGAACTTGTAACTAACATCTTCTCTAACTACTCCAACGTTAATCAATCATCTGTAGTTGCAGATACCTTAGAAGGAGTTTGTATTGCCTCTATCGGGCCCCAAACCTCAAAAACTTGTCAAGCCTTAATCGGACGCGTGGATGTAGAAGCTGAAGAATATACTTTAGATGGATTAACTCAAGCACTAATTAAATGGGCAAACAATTATTAACTCACACAAACAACAATATTCGGTTATTTATTATAGATAAATGAATAAACGTATTATTGGCTTAACTGGAGGCATTGCTACAGGTAAAACTACTGTCGCCAATTATTTAGCTAGTGCTTACAATCTGCCGATTTTGGACGCAGATATTTATGCCAGAGATGCGGTAGCTGTGGGTTCGCCGATTCTCGATGCGATCGCCCAACGTTATGGGCAACAGATTTTACTGCAAGATGGCAACCTTAACCGCCAAGTTCTCGGCGAAATCATTTTTAATCAACAAGATGAACGCAATTGGGTAGAGAACTTAATTCATCCTTACGTAAGCGATCGCTTTCGCAAAGCTATTACTGAATCCTCTGCACAAACACTCGTATTAGTGATCCCTCTCTTGTTTGAAGCTCAGATGACTAATGTAGTTACAGAAATTTGGGTAGTACGTTGTTCCCCGTCGCAGCAGTTACAAAGATTAATACAGCGAAATCAGCTTAGTCAAAAGCAAGCACAAGCGCGTATTAACAGCCAAATATCTATTGAAGAAAAGGCAGCGCAGGCTGATGTCGTATTAGATAACTCCTCTACATTAGAAATATTGCTTCAGCAGGTTGATGCGGTCTTTGAAAAGGGTAGCTCCAATTAAAGCATTTCTGTGGTATTAAATACATATTTAGTAAAACTCCAAAGTTATAACGAATTTATAAATTAATCAATAAATATGCCAAATTTGATCAGGCAAGACTTAATATATTAAGCCAACCATGCTCAATATTTTAGTAATTTTACAGTAGACGGCACAGTTACTATTGCTGTAAAATCTTAAGTAGTTTTTCTGATGTTAGGAGTATACAAGTAATTATAACAACATTAACAGTTAGCTTCACATTGGCTTCATATAAACACTATATTTGGCATTGTTTTGCATAACAGAAGCATCTAGTAATAAAAAATTAGAAATTTCTAACTAGGCTAAAAAACTATTTTCAAATATACACCCTAGTTTGAAGTTATTTTTAGATGTATTCTCAAAACATAGCTCATAATTTTCTTGTTTATGTTTTAACACGGTTCAGATAATATTTAATACTTCCTAGCCTGATTCTTTTAGGTTTAGGTGAATATCCGTGGACTAAACATTACTAACTGAACTGTATTAGCTTAGATGCTATATATAGCCATAGTTAGATTTTTACAATCAGAAAATATATTGTCTGTCTTGGTACAGCAATAAAGGTGATTGACCGAATAGACTTTTATATTCAATATTTTTGAGTTCGGTTGCTGTCAACAATTAAGTTTTACCTAGCCAGGTTTTTTATTGTAGACATAATCTTTTGAAACACTCACTTATGTTTCTTATCAGAACAGGTATTAATTTAAGCTTCACTTTGCTGAATGGGTTATTGCCGATGCTTATCCCAGCAAACAGCACAAAACCGAATAATACAACACACGACTACAGCCGATTCATCTGGGGAAAAGACTACGCGTTTGAATCGCTAAATAATGGGATGGCTGGGTACATGACTGGCATAGGAAAAGGTGTTCAACCCCTTGATTACATTATTTTGCAGCAAGGTGGTAAATCTTATCGATATCAAGTTGAGGAAATTGATTACTACTCAGAGCCATCAGATATGTGGATAGCTTTATTAAAGCGAGTACCGATTGCTTAACAAATGCCAACTACAGCCTACGCTTCAATGAGTACTTCGTGGAAAGGAAACTCAAACGAGATTTGCTTTTTGAATTTTGAATTTTGAATTTATATTTCCCCTCCAACCACTACATCTCGAATTCGCAGACTTGGGCCACCACAGCCTACAGGCAAACCATTTTGTCCGCCCTTACCACAACCACCAGATTCATCCCAGTAAAAATCATCACCAATTGCTTCAATATCGGCTAAGGTTTGGAATACATTACCCGAAAGTGTTACATCCCGCACAGGTTCAGCAATTTTGCCGTTTCTAATCATCCATGCTTCCCCAGCGCTAAAGGTGAACATTTCCCCATTGGTCATCCCACCTAGCCAATTCCGGGCATATACTCCTTCTTTGACATCATTAAATAAGTCTGCAACTGGCGTTGTACCTCGTTCAATCCAGGTATTTGTCATCCGCACAATTGGCGTAAAGTGATAATTGAGGCAGCGTGCATTACCTGTAGGTGCTTCCTCCAACTTGCCAGCGGTTTCACGCGAATGTAAACGTCCTACCAAAATCCCATCTTTAATTAGTTGGGTAGTAGTGGCAGGTGTGCCTTCATCATCGTAAAAATAACTACCACGATGTCCTTCAGGCGCAGCACCATCAAAAATTTGCAGTTCTTCTGGGCCAAATCGCCGACCAAAGGTCATCACTTCCAGTAAATCTGGGTTTTCGTAAGCCATATCAGCTTCAGACAGATGCCCAAAGGCTTCATGGACAAATAAACCCGTGAGTATAGGGTCAATAACTACTGTGTAAGTATTGCCTTTAACTGATGGCAAAGATAAAGCCGCAATTGCTCTTTGGGCGGCACTTTTAACTTGCTCATCCAAATTTGCTAAATCTTCATAGGCTTTGCGAGAACCAGTCGTTTCCCTTCCAGTTTGTACGGTTTCGCCATTTCTAGCAGTAGCAGCGAAGCGCATTTCCATATCTACCCAGGATTGCTCGATTAAAGTTCCTTCTGAGGTAGCGAGGATAATTTTTTGGGCACTGTCGCCGTAGCGTACTGAAGTAGTACTAATACGAGGGTCAACGCTTTTAAGTAAATCAGAATAGCGATCGCACAACTGTTTTTTTTGGCTTAGAGAAATTTTTCGGGGGTCAGTTCCCGTTAGAGGTAGCCTGCATCTTGCTTGTACTGGGTCAATGGGGGCGAGTACAGTTTCTTCATCACCGACCATCCTAGCAGCCGCGATCGCTTCTTCGATCCGCTCTTTAATTGTCGAAAGCCGATTAAAGCAGCTCAGACCCCACCCACCTTTATAACAAGCACGGATATGTCCACCAATTGAGATACCCTCACTCAGTGTTTCTACTTTGTCACCACGCAACAAGATATCAGTCCCTTCTGCTTCTTCGAGGCGAATCATCAGATAATCCACACGCGATGAGTAGCGGGCGATGAGGTCAGAAAGCAAATTTTGTGTATCAACGAGTTTAGTCGGCATTTCTACATAGTAACAATGACGAACCTCATTTATTTTGCAATTATTTGGGCAATGTCTGCTAATGATTTGCGGGCATTGGGCATTGGGTATTGGGGAGGGTATCCAAAATAAATTTTAATTTGCATCAATTTCCCTTCTGCCTCTTACCTCCTAGTTTAAAAATACTACTTCGACCAACATCAATATAAATACCCAATGCCCGCCCTTATTCAAAAACATAATTTTGAGCAACTTTCCAATAGCGTGAGAACCGCTTCAGGTCGATATAGCCGTCGTACTCAAAAAATGGTTCTACCTCTAGCACATCTACAGTTAAAGAACGTTCAATTTCTTGGCAGATATGAGCGAAGCGAGGACTAGGACTGGTTGTTGTCACAACTAAGTTAGCATTCTGCTCTTCGGCAAAAGTTAAAATTTCTTTTGCTACATCACCTCGACGAATGACAACTGGTAGTTCTAGCAAGCATTCATAGATAAAAGTCAAGCGTTTAAGACCTAGCTGCCATTCCTTTATTAAAGCATCGTCCCAAACCCAAATGGCTGGCGCGTCGGGGTAATTTTGGAGTGCGGGGTTGTTGGGGCTGAGACAGTCTCCATGCACCCAGACAATTGGTTTATTCATCAAATTTTGAATTGTTTTCGCATGGGAATTTATTATCGTCTATCGCCGCTTCTTTCCACGCTGCCAACTTTGGCTGTTAGGTTTTTTAGCAAATTCTCCTTGAGGAAAAAGTCGCTGTTCTAATTCTTCATAACTGCCCTCAAAGTCACAATGACCGTAAAGAGGACATTTTCGGCAATAAACGCCTTGAGTGTAACGTTCTAAGTTTTCACGGTTGAAAAAATAGGGTTTATGGCTAAAGGTGCTGGCAACCCACTGCCATGACATATTATTGCTAGCTGGATCGCCATCTAAAAGGTGTTGGAGAAACCACTTGGCTCCTGCTTGCCAACGAATTCGCCGCCAATGGACTATATAAGCTGCTAACCACATACGGGCATGGTTATGCAAATATCCAGTTTCTTGCAAGTCACGGCTGAAATTGTCGATGCAAACTCTCCCTGTACTACCGTCTAGGATATCTTGTGGTAAATCAGGTGCGTAATTTTGAGAAGTGTAGCCAGTTTTGTATTCTTCTTGGTCTTGCCAGATGCGATCGCCTAGCTTGGCATATAAACGCTGCCAGTAGTCACGCCAGCCCAATTCGTTAATTATTTTAGTCGCATCTTCTGGTTGCTGGACATTTTCTAGTACATAATCCCGAATTTCTCGCAAGCTCAAAACCCCATAGCGAATATAAGGCGAAAGCCGCGTAACTGCACCAGTTAAAAAGTTACGTGTTTTTTCGTATGTTGCGGGATCTACTTTTTGTAGTGCTTGCTCGGCGGCTTGGCGTCCTCCCACTATTTCGCTAATACGATCATCACGTTTTGCCGCAGCAGGGAATTCTTGGCGGAGATAAGCTATTAACTCTTCACGATTAACAAATTCACGTAGCATTTTTAATTTTGAGCTTGCTAAAACTGATTGGAGAATTGATATAAATTTTGTTCTGTGCTAACTAAACGTTAATTTCTGTAAGCATTTAATGAGAAATGGCAGAATTATCCAGAAATAGTGATTATATCCGAACATCACTCTAAGAAAATAGTTAATACTGGTGGATCTACCTTAGGGTTAAAGATAATTTCTGAGAAATTTCTTAGCTTAATTTGTAGAGTGTACTCAAGCGCAGAGACAAGATTTGGATGGCAACCGACGTTTCTGCTAATACCACCAAGGATATAAATGGGTCATAACCAAAAGCAGGTAAGTGTACACGATCTCATCGTTGTCGGAGCATCGGCAGGGGGAGTAAAAGCATTAACTTATTTAGTTCAGCATTTGCCAACTGAGCTAAATGCTGCTGTACTTATAGTTCTTCACGTACACAGCCAAAGCCCCTGTATTCTGCCACAGATATTGAATAATGCGGGAAACTTGCCAGCTTCTGCGGCTCAGGATGGAGAAGCCATCGAGAAAGGGCGAATCTACGTTGCCCCACCTGACTACCATCTGCGGGTGAAACCTGGATATTTGCATTTGACACGGGGCCCCAAAGAAAACCGTCATCGCCCAGCCATTGATCTACTATTCCGCAGTGCAGCACAAGCCTACGGAAAGCGAGTAGTAGCTGTAGTGCTAACAGGGATGTTGGACGATGGTACAGCAGGACTGATGGCGGTGAAAATGCGGGGTGGTGTGGCAGTTGTTCAAGACCCCGACGATGCCATGTATGCGGGAATGCCGCGCAGCGCCCTCGAAAATGTAGAAGACATTGACTACGTTTTGCCAATGTCAGAAATACCATCCATCTTAGTAGCTCTGGCTAATACGCCAATGGCACAAGAACCAGAAAACTTTATACAAAGTAACATAGAGCCGGAATCCGATATAGGGCAATTCAATATGGAAGTGGAAGACTCCGGTGTTCTACCTGGTAAACCATCAACCTTTATTTGTCCTGATTGCGGTGGTACCCTCTGGGAACATGAGGAAGGAAAATTATTGCGGTTTAAGTGCCACGTAGGTCATGCTTTCGGTGCAGAAACTCTACTAGCATTACAGTCCGAGGAGTTAGAAGAGGCGTTGTGGACTGCTGTGAGGGCACTGCAAGAGAAAGCTATGCTGTCAGAACGCATGGCTTCAAGAATGCGCGATCGCAACCTAACCTTAGCTGCAAAACGCATGGAACAAGAGGCGGCGGATGCCCAGGAGCGCTCTACCGTCATTCGGGAAGTATTGGAAAGGGCCGATAAATACACTTAAATGATGATTTCAAACCCTGTATATACATAAGGACGGGTTGAAAAACCCATCCTTCAAAATTCATGTTTGCTCGTTAATAGCAGTAATACACTTACTGTACTTCAGTTGGGAAAGTACCAGGCCGTACAGCTACATTGACACTTTGTCCATTGCGACGCAACTCTAGACGCACATCTCCTCCAACTTGACTATTATCTACTGCCCTTTGGATACTGCTGGCATCTGTAACTGGTTGACCATTGAGTTTTTGGATGACATCACCTGCACGTAGCCCGGCTTTAGCAGCTGGTGAATTCGGCATGACTCTTACAACTAAGACACCTCTATCCTCATCCACACTCAAACCGCTATTGGGATCTGAGTTGATGTTTTGCTTTAACTCAGGTGTCAATCCTACCATCTGAATTCCTATATAAGGATGCTGTGCTTTGCCTGTACTTATTAGTTGATTGGAAATACGTTGTGCTGTACTGATGGGAATCGCAAAGCCTATTCCTTGCGCGCCTTGGATAATGGCTGTATTCATGCCAATTACCTCACCACGGGCATTTAGTAGAGGCCCACCAGAATTACCAGGGTTAATCGCTGCGTCGGTTTGAATAAATTCTACTCGCTTGTCAGGAGCACCAATTTGATTGCTAGTGCGTCCAGTAGCACTGATAATGCCAGTAGTAACGGTATTATCTAGACCCAAGGGGTTACCGATCGCGATCGCCCACTGTCCTGGTTGCAGTTGTTCTGAGTTACCTATAGCGACTGTTGGTAAATTGTCTGCTTGAACCTTCACTACGGCAACATCTGTTAATTCATCTTTTCCAAGCACCTTTCCTTGCAAGCTGCGCCCATCTTTGAGAACTACTGTCACCCTATCAGCACCATCAACTACGTGGGCGTTGGTCAATATCCGACCATCTTTACTAATAATAAAGCCTGAGCCAGTACCTCTTTGCACTTGCCTTTCTCGTGGTATCGGTAGTTGAGAACCAAAGAAACGGCGGAAAAACGGATCGTTAAATTCCTCTGGTATCTGGGTTCTAACTGTGCGGGAAGAGTTAATCCGCACTACAGCAGGCCCAACCCTTTGCACAACTTCTGTAACAAAGTTAGGGTCTGTAGCGGCTGGTAGTGGGGGGGCAGCATTTACGGGACTAACTGCCAAATTCGATGCACTTTGAGACACCTTTTGATGGTTTCCAGCCAAATAGCCACCTGCCATTGTCATCCCAGATCCCAGCAGCACCAGCGATAGAGAGGCGGCTGCCTTTTTCCAGGGTGCATGATTATGGTGTTTGGTGCCAGAAGTGTTAAATGAAATGCCGTTTGATAAGTGTTCTCCGTCGCGTGGTTGTTTTTGCATTTGCTGTCTGGAAGGATAACTAGATGTACTACTAATATAGATATTTTTTTTGACGCTTTTGTTGCAGAGGTATTGCGCTGGTGTGAAATAGCTATTTGTGGTAATGCTGAAATCTTTTATTTTAACCTTTAAGAAACTCAATATTCAGCTTTAGCCTCTCTCCTAGCCATAGAGAATGATCCGTGTGGTCTGCTACATCATTGCCTGTCTCAGGATGGACGAGAATATCCAACCCTTGACGATTGAGCATCAACCAGGGGACAACTTTGTCAAACTGATTCGGTAAGAAAGCTACTTGATACATTGCTTTTGGGTGGGGGCCGATGGGCTGTTCATGCCAGCGTCCCAGTTGTACCTCAAATTTAGC
This sequence comes from Mojavia sp., assembly GCF_059505145.1. NCBI lineage: Bacteria > Bacillati > Cyanobacteriota > Cyanophyceae > Nostocales > Nostocaceae > Mojavia > Mojavia sp. The sequence goes on along the minus strand of NZ_JCACKA010000048.1, from coordinate 88,689 downwards.
TCCCAATCCTTCGCGTACACGCGCCGCCGCCTCACGGTTTGCGGTATCGAAGTAGATATGAGCGTGAAAACCAGTTATCTGTACAATATCTTCGTGCATTAGACGAATGACAAAAATCCAAATAAAACTAAAAAGAACCACAGATATAGATAAACACTGATATTTATCTGTGGTTCATTATACAAAAAATTAACTTAATCTAGGCGTTGTGAATTAAGCAAAAGCAAAGCTAGTGTTGACATCTACATCTGTAACACCGCTGAGAGTCGCCAGAGTTTGACCACCAAAGCGAATCTCTGTATTTCCGTTGACTGTGTTCAACGCCAAAGAAGTAGCATTAATACCTAAGCTGGCACTACCAAGGATACCGATGACATCAACACCTTTCTCAAAATCGAGAATGGTATTGGCAGTCTCTGGCAATTCAGCGTTGACAATCCAGAACTGGTCTTGACCTTTCCCGCCAGAAATTAGGTTATCGCCACCAGTCTGGACATAGAACTGGTCATCACCATTACCACCAAGGGCGCGATCGCCGCTACCGAGGTAAAAAATATCATTACCAGCGTCACCAGACATCCGGTTATCACCTTGTCCGTCGGTAGCATCAAAGGTATCATCGCCTTCACCACCAAAGACGCGATTACCCTTGCTGACATAGATGACATCATCACCGCTACCTAAATTGATGCGGTTACCACCAGCGATCGCAGAAGTTACGGTTTGTGTATCAACTTCATCATTGCCTGCACCAGTAAACACAGCATCATTAATCCCGTCAAAAGTGGTATTAGCTGCACCTGCTATTAACTGGTCACCCCCAGAGCTTCCAGACACCAATTCAGTTTTTTGCTGTGCTGCGGACTCTTCTGCTGTTACACCAAACATTGTCTGGTACATCAGCTTGTAAATCTCGGTGTTATCGAGAGTGCTGGGCAGTTTGTCAGCATTCATTCCGTAGGTCTTGGAAACAATGCTACCGGGAAAGTCGGGAGTACCAACCCAGGCGATACCAAAGTTGCCCATTGGGCCATCTATACTATCCTCAGCTGAAAAAGATTGCCACGGAGCCTCTGGGCTACCAGTGCTACCGTTAGCACCATCAAGATAGTTGCGAGTTGTATTGTTGGTTGTTGGGTTGACGTTGATGAATGGAACTTGCGGTTCGGTATCTGCGATCGCTGGCTCTGTTGTGAAGTTCCCAGCAGGACGAGTGTAAGGAGTATATTGGAAGACCTGTAACCCACCAGCATCACTGTCTGCGGCAGTCACAACCAAGGTGTTCGGGTCTTGGGTATCAACGTAATTTTGTGCTACGCCAATAGCTGCATCAGCTCGTCGTATAGCCTCAATCGTACCTGCGGCGTTGTTGTTATTAGCAAAGTTGTCGCTGCCCTCTTCCTCTACTACCGCAAAGAAACCATCAGGATCTTTATTGATAATCTTCAAAGATGCATCTAGCATCTCGGCTACTGTAGGTGCTGTTGCTACATACAGCGGTAGAGGCTGGTCGCTGTTGAGTCCTAGCTCTTCTTCAGTCTGGTCATCAAAGGTATGAATAGCCGCAAACACACCCAAAAGCTTCTGCGGTGGATTTGCGTTATTGACCGCCTGGTTCATTTCTTCCTCGGTATAAACTACTGTGTAGCCCAAGGACTTAGCCAGTTCGATCAGATTGATGGTTGGTCGTCTTTCGGGGCGGCTTTCTGAGGCATCTAACTCAGTAGTAACATGGAAGCCAGTAGTGCCTTTCGGCAACATATATAGTTCACCACCGCCCATAATCACATCAGTACCGGAGCGGATTACCTGCTCGATAATTTCGGCGTACTTATCCCGCGCCCGAATGTCATTGCCTACACGGTTAGTGGTTTCAGCGGCAAAGGCAGCAGTACCAGGCTCTGCTAGGTGACCTGATTGGATAAGTGCAGTAGCTTTACCAGCAGCAATAGCTTCTTCTAAGATGGTAGAGCCAGTTTTGCCAGAAGCAGGGGTAACACGAGATTGATCTTCATTCAGACCGAAGGACTCGGCGAACACCTTAACGCCATTAGCATGGGTGACTGCTCCAGCGTTGGAAGTACCTGTTAATTGGTCTTCCATGTGTCCCAGATAGACACCTGTGTTAGACATTTTGTCCCAGTTGAGTCTACCATCAGGGCCTTTGTCTATATTCCGCAGTGCCATGTAGTGGGAGGGGCTAGTGCCATCCGGGTGAATAAAGATGACATTGCCAGTTTCTTTTGTTGCTTCGGGCGCTGGTGTTGGTGCGGGATTCCGGGAGGTGAGTTCTGTGTCGAACAGAGTCTCATACATCAACTCGTACATCCCAGTGTTATCTACCGTGGCAGGTAGTTTTTCGGCATTTAGACCGTGTGCTTTAGAAACGATAGACCCACTGAAGTCGGGTGTACCTGCCCAACCAATACCAAAATTGAAGACATCACCATTTGCATCTGGTGCAGCAACAAAGGGTAGTGTATCTGCCCCGGTTTGACCATCTAAAGGAACTGGGCGTGGTTCTGTAGTCGGGTTGTTGTTGATAGTACCCACTGGCTCATCGGGATTAAGGGGGTCACGTACTTGTAAACCACCTCCATCACTATCGGCAGCGGTCAGCAATAAGGTATTCGAGTATTTATCAACAAAGTCTAGTGCTACACCAATTGCGGCATCTGCCCGGCGCACACCTTCTAAAGTGCCAGCAGCATTATTATTGTTGCCGAAGTTGTCGCTTCCTTCTTCCTCAACGATCGCAATCGAACCATTGTTAAAGTTGGGGTGCTTCTCCATCAACTTTTGGGTCACATCCAACATTTCGGCGATCGTTGGCGCTGTTTCGACATACAGAGGCAGTTCTTGCTCTGCTAAGACTTCTTCTGGGCGATCGTTGAAGGTATGGATAGGAGCAAACACACCCAGCACTTTGGTTGGTGGTGTGGAATACTTTGCTGGGTCGAGGAGGTCATTAAGTTGTTGCTCGGTATAAACAACGGTGTAGCCTCGGCTCTTTGCCAGCTCAATCAGGTTTTCAGTAGGACGTTGAAGAGGGTTAGTACTAAGGGTATCCAGTTCAGCAGCTGTACCGTGGAAACCATCAGTACCTACGGGTAAGAGGTTGAGTTCACCACCACCCAGAATAAAGTCTACGCCTGATAGAATGACTTGTTTGGCAATCTCGGCAGTTTGCTGGCGAGGCGGAGTCCGCTTACCATCGACGTTTAGTTCACCTACCTGAGCAACAAATGCAGCCGTACCTGGCTCATAAATTGCACCAGACTGAACCAGGGCGGTCACTTTATTAGCGGCTACTGCTTCTTGCACGATCGTTTTACCGATTTTGCCCGATAGCGAAGTAACCTCTGAACCATCTGCGTTTAAACCAAAGGATTCCGCATAAACCTTGGCTCCTGTTGCGTGGGTAACAGCACCCGCATTCGATGTTCCACCCAGCTGATCTTCCATATGTCCCAGATAGACACCAGCATGAGCCAGATTGTCCCAATTCAAGCGTCCGTCAGGGCCTTTATCAACAAACCGTGCGAACCCATAGTGAGATGGGCTGGTTCCATCTGGATGTATGAAAATTACATGATTACCGCTTGCCATAAAACCTCTCAACCAGTTAGGTTTTTGCGAACTATCTTCATGCAAAATTTAATTGCGGTTTGTTAAGATAAAACCCATTTAAAGGTTAAGAAAACACTATAGTTTGACTAAATGTGTTGTAAATCAATCATAGATATCCTAAAAAAGCACCGTCCGGTAGTGCAGGAATTGTTAAGGAAGTAATCAAGGGAACATAGCAGAAGTACTAATACTGAAGTAGGTAGTAAATATCAGGTGGTGCTGAAACCCTGTACCAAGCGCTGGCAAAGCTTTACAAAATAAAAAGCGACAATCTCTGCAATTTCCCTTGATTTACACAAACAAGGTAAGTAATTCAAAATTGAAAACACTGCATTGGCAACCTTTCTAGCCGCTAACTTATGCAAACTCAATGTAGAATAGCTAATACCCAAGCACCGATAGAATGTTTAACTTTCCGAGAAGATGAACTCAACTTACCCAATTGTGAAGCGTAAGGGCAGTTTTAAATCATAGTAACTGTAATAAAAGAGTTCTGCTATTGCAGATAAATTAGAAACTATGAAACATATAATATGAAATGCTAAAGGCAAACATTACCAAAAGGATAGGAATTACACTGCTCAACTCAAGTTTGCGTTGCTTTAACATTTTTATACAAGATATTGGAATCGTTAGCGGCCAAAATATAATTGTTATTAAAAACATCACAAAAGATAAAAATTTATCTTCTGGAGAAGAAGTAGGATGACGTAGGGAAAATATTAACCAATTACAAAAAAAATAGGATGTCATTAGTAGATAACTAATACCTAAAGTTAATTGAATCTGATCCACTACCAGTACTCCTTAAAGAATTTCATGATTAATCTCTCATCAATTCAATGAAGTTTTTAGCGAGATTTTACGTAAATTCATATACTTGGCATGAAATTATTCTCGATATCTCACCTTTATTAGAACTTACGCACTCAGATCCCCCAACCCCCTTAAAAAGGGGCAGCCCTGCGCCCTTGCGGGTTCCCCGACTCCCTCAGTGGCGTGGCTTTAGACGTTCCCCCTTTTTTAAGGGGGGTTAGGGGGGATCAGGGTTTCAGACTTCAGTGCGTAAGTCCTACTTTATTACGAAAATTTTAATTGGTTGTACTTTCAAGCTAAAACCCCACAGGCAATTGCCTACAAGGACGGCATGAAAAAACAGAACACCTCTATCTAGATGAGGAAACTCTTCTAGATAAGTTAACTGGATGAAAGAAGAATCCCCGGACTTGAAGCCGTGGGAGTGTCAATTCTATGAGGCGATACAAGTTATTAAACAGGAAATTATCTTAGAAAGTAGGTTTGTGGGTTTTACTCGCGGCTGTGGTGCTTTGGAGCGTAAATCATAGTGGTTATAATAATTGCTTCTTTTACAGCAAATTATTCTGCCCATCTACCGACCCCCATGGCGACACTTGCCAAATTTTCATAGTCTTGTCTTTACTAGCACTAACAAGAGTTTTACCATTAGGACTGAAGGCAACAGACCAAACCCTGCTGGAATGTCCTATTAAAGTGCGGATTTCCTTTGCTAGAGGTAGATTCCACAATTTAATAGTGCCATCCCAACCACCACTGGCAAGGGTTGTGCCATCTGGACTGAAGGCTACAGACCAAACTCTTTTAGCGTCTCCTTTAAGGGTACTGATTTCTCTTCCTGTACTAAAATTCCATAGTTTAACAGTGCCATCCCAACTACCACTAGCAAGGTTTATGCCATCTGGACTGAAGGCGACAGAATAAACTACATCGGCATGGCCTGTAAGAATACGTTGTACCTTGTCGGTAGCCAGATCCCAAATTTTGATGTTCCTCTCAAAATGATTCCCACTGGCAAGAGTATTTCCATCTGGGCTGAAAGCTACGGAATTAACTACGTCACAATTCCCTTCGAGGGTACGTATAAGTTTTCCGGTAGCAGAATTCCAAAGTTTGATTGTTTGATCCCAACTGCCACTAGCTAGCGTTTTACCATCAGGGCTGAACGCCACAGACTGAACCGAGAGTTTATGTGCTTTGAGAGTACGAATTTGCTCTCCAGTAGCCAAATTCCACAATTTGATAGTTTTATCTGTACTACCACTGGCAAGAGTATTCCCATCTGGGCTAAAGGCAATAGAATTAACCCAACCACTATGCCCAACTAAGGTGCGAAGTTCTTGTTTGGTAGTTAGATCCCACAGCTTGATAGTATTATCTGTATTCACGCTGGCAAGGGTATTCCCATCTGGGCTAATGGATACAACCCTAAATGAGCCAGAATAACCCTTGATGGTGAAGGCATCAGATACTAGAAGGCTACTGGGGGTAGAGGCTGCATTGTTCGCGGCTAGAGAAGATTGCCAATACCAAACTCCCCCAATTCCCAACATGAGAAAAACTGTAGCCGTTAAAACTTTAATTTTTGAGTCAGTTATATTCACAGACATCATAATCTCCCATTAGCAGCATTAGAGTGCTGCTAAACATAATATAGCGAGTATTTGACTAGTGTTTAGATACACTCATCTTTACTCACTTTACTAAGAGCAGATTATATTGTTTGCCAAACTTTAATTAACTAGATATCTGCCAAATCTTAATAGTATTGTCCTCGCTGCCACTAACTAGGTTTTTACCATCAAGACTGAAGGTAACGCATGTCACCGTGTTGTCATGCCCCCTTAGTTTTAATAGTTCTATTCCGTTAGTTAGATTCCACAATTTGATCGTGCGATCGCGGCTGCCACTAGCAAGGGTTTTACCATCTGGACTAATGGTGAGGGAGGTAACTGTGTTTTCATGGCCTACTAGTGTGCGAATTGGTTCTCCACTAAACAAATTCCACAATTTAATTGTGCGATCGCGGCTAGCACTGGCAAGAGTTTTACCGTCGGGACTGATGGCAAGCGATGTTATGGTTTTCGCATCCCCCGAAAGTGTACGAATTAGGTATCCTTCGGACAGATTCCACAATTTAATAGTTTTGTCAAAACTGCCACTGGCAAGAGTCTTACCATCGGGGCTAATGGCGATAGACCGCACCCAGAATTTATGTCCTGCTAATGTTCGGATTTGCCGCCCCGTATTTAGATTCCAGACTTTAATGGTGTTGTCATCACTACCATCAACAAGGGTCTTACCATCTGGGCTGATGACTAAGGCATGAATCGAGTCGGAATGCCCCGATAGGGTACGAATTTCCTCACCTGTTGCCAAATTCCAGACTTTGATCGTACCGTCATCACTACCACTCACCAAGGTTTTTCCATCTGGACTGATAGCCACGACATTAACTTTTTGGGAATGACCCTTAAGGGTGGAGACTTCTTCTCCCGTAGCTAGTTTCCACACTTTGATTGTGCGATCGCTATTGCTGGCAAGCAACTGTCCATCGGGGCTGATAGCAACGGATAAAACCGAGTTTTCATGACCTTTGAGTGTGTTAGCTAACGAAACCTTTCTCAAAGTAATTTTTGGTTGCTGACCCAGAACTGCTTCACTGTTGCTGGAACTATTATTTGGTTGACTCAGACGAGAAGATAAACCAGTTTGCAGACGGTGATATTGCTTATACCAAGATTCACTAAATCCTAACAACAAGGTAACAGCAGATACCAAGATAAAAATTCGCAGGATATTGTATTTTTTAGGTAAATATTGTGTCTGACTTATTGCTGTTTTTTCAGCATATTTACTAGCTGGTGGCAGTAGAAGTGGTTGTTTTTTAGACAAGTCTTTAATAACTTCATCGGCTGATTGGTAGCGATAGCGAATGTCTTTTTGCAGCAGTTTATCTAATACTCGATCCAATTCAGCATTGATTGGACTACGCAAATATTGTCGCCAATTAGCTACCCATCCATATCCATGTTCCATCCATAACTGGAAGGGGGAAATTCCAGTTAGCAGATGAAAGCAGGTAGACCCCAAACCAAATAAATCACTGGCTGGATACGCTTTACCATCTCTAATTTGTTCAATTGGAGAATAACCATGAGAACCAATAGAGGTGCCACTTTTATTCTGTACTCTTGCCGATAACTGTTTTGAAGAGCCAAAATCTATTAAGCTTAATCGTTCATCACTGTGACGCCGGATAATATTTTCTGGCTTGATATCTCGGTGAATGACTCCACGATTGTGAATGAATTTGAGGATAGGTAATAAATCTAGCATAATTGCTTGAATTTCCCTATCCTTATACGTTTTGCGTTGCTGCAACTCCTTTAACAAATTCTGCCCATTAATAAACTGCTGCACCAAATACAAGCAGTGATCTTGCTCAAAATAAGCCAACAGAGTGGGAATTTGCGGATGTTCTCCGAGTTGTTGCAGTCGCTTTGCTTCTTCAGCAAATAACTCCATCGCTTTCTTCTGCGACCAAGTTCCTTGGAACTTTGGAGCTAATTGTTTGATAACACAGCGTTCATGTAGTTTATCGACATCTTGCGATAGATATGTTCTGCCAAATCCTCCCTCATCTGAAAGCACTCGAATAACACGGAAGCGATTTCTCAAAAGTGCTATCAGTGGAGTGCTACAAGTTTGACAAAACTTATTTTCATCAGGATTTAGAGGATTAGGGCAATCGGGATTTAAGCAGCAGATCATGAGCTGACAGGCGTGACTGCATGACAATTTATGCTAAGTTTGCTCCGCCATTTCCCTTGTTCTAAAATTGGCTCTTGCGTAAATTTGGTAGAAAACCCCTGTGCTGGGGATGGGGAATTACTTAATATAGTCAGCGTTTGTAGATTATAACTAGTTTTCCTAATTAAGGGAAAACCTGAAGAGCCAAAGAATTATTTTCTCGATTATATATTAATCTAATTTGAAAGTCTTTTAAAACTGCTGAATTTAGCAAATTTGCTTATATAACAGTAACACTAAAAATATGTAACATTGAATACTAAAGTTTATAGTTAAAATTCATACTAGTTATTTTATTATAGAAAAATTTGATTGGTTAATTGTTAATTTAATACTTGAGGTAAATACTAGTTCAATTTGCTCTATGGCTATTTATTTTGGAGTTTTTCTTTCCATTTGCGAATAGCGATCGCAGTTCTTTTGACAGGTGACACGTAGATTTGAGAAACTTCTGCTTTTGTCTGATTTTTGCTTCTGAGTGGTTGGTTAGTTAAACAGTTAGTCAAAGATGGTACATAGTTTTCCAATTCCAAGGCCCTAATGACATCATGAGCAGTCTTAAAACGCTCCCTTAAGGAAATTTTTACCATTTTGCCCAAAATATTAGCAAAAGTGTCACTCACATTTACCTCTTTTTGCCAACATATCTCACCAGTATTCGGGTCATATTCAAATTCTAAAGGTGCTTTACCAGTTAGCAAATAAAGACAAGTCACACCAAGAGCATAAATATCGCTTGCATAAACTGGATGTAAAGATAACTGTTCAGGTGGTGCAAAGCCCATCGTCCCGACAAAATTAGTAGTAGCGTTTTTATTGCTGGAGTCTTCACCAGCGTTAATCAATTCCTCTTTCACCGCGCCAAAATCGATCAGCACAAATCGCTGGTCGTCCTCACAGCGCAATAAGTTTTGAGGCTTAATATCTCGATGAATGACGTGATGTTGATGAAGATACTGCAATACTGGTAGAAATTCTTGCAAAAACTGTTTAACTGTAACTTCATTTTTGGGACCATTTCGTCTCACTTCTCGCGCCAAAGTGTAACCACGTATGTATTCTTGAACTAAGTAAAATTCCCCATAAACTTCAAAGTAGTCCAGGAGCATGGGAATTTGAGGATGACTACCTAGTTGACCCAAAGCTTTCGCTTCTTTTTCAAAGCGCTGGCAAGCCTTTTCCCAACTTTTAGCACTAGTTACCTTAGGGCAAAGTTGCTTAATTACACACAAGGGCTGGCCAGGTAGTACAGCATTTTTGGCTAAGAAGGTGATACCAAAACCACCTCTACCTAGAATTTTGACAATTTTATAGCGATCGCGAAATAGCTCTTGAGAACCGCACATCCGACCAAGCCGAGTTTGCTGCAAAATGCTCTCGGAATAATGCGTTATTGGTGGAGAAAATCGATTCATCGCTCAAGAACAGGTAGTCTTTATTACCTTTAATTTAAAGATAAAGCTGCCTTGACGCTAGTAGAATTACTATATCTTTGCAAAATTTTCAATAAAAAATTTAAAAAGCCAGAGAAAATCACTCTCTATAAATTATCGGAAAAATACAAGTATGAAGAAGCAATTAAACTCAGTGGATTACTCCACTGAGTGAACCTCCATTCTTATTAAGGTACTTCAATTGGAATCAAAGCATTTTCCGGCAAATAGTTGCAGAAACGTCCTTCATCCGATAAGACAAAAATCAAGCGCAAGGGATAATCTGGTGGAACTTGTAAATCGGCCCATGGCACTGCTATCTCTAAACAATTGTCCAGAGCTACTTGAGCGCGGCTGACACGCGGATGCCATTGAAAATTATCGCCAGCTTCTCGAAACTGAATCGATTGCGTGAGTAAATTAATTTCTAAATGGTGGTGAAACAGATAATTCATCGGCGCTATATCTGGCACCTCCGCTAAGGGAACTGGGCTATTGATCATAGTTTTGTTTGGATAGAACCACAGCAAATTCAACTCTGCTGGTAAATCCCGCCCTGGCGCAACGCCACTTTTAAAGTCCACCCGTAAATAGAAATTTAGGTGATCTACTCCATACCAAAGTCGCTGGATGACGCTGCTGCTGTGCATTGTTCCCCGTGCGCCGCCTATTTCTAAGCGTCCAGCTTTATCCCAGTCCTGCTCATCACCCTTACCATCAATAATGGGATGGATAAACCCTTCTGGGGTATGGTCTGCTCGTGATGCGTGAACCTCTACTGGTTGTTTGAGATAAGACGGTATAGGTTCATTTAAGGCTCTGTATATACCATAAAGATGTTCCCGAAACAACTGGTCAAAAATGGCATCCTGATTTGAGGAATGCCCTTCGCCAAACCACCAGAACCAGTCGGAACCCTCTGCGGCATACAAAGCTTCCCATGCTTCGGGATTATTTTCTTCTGTGGCTTCTGGGTGATTTGCTAAGGTGATCCTGGCTTGTGTGAGGTAGTCCCAAGCACGGTTTTTAGCGGGGTCACCAATCCAGGTGGTAAAGCTGCCATCTACCCAAGAACCGCTATGCAGTTGGTTGCCAGGAATGGTTGCTGTGGGCGGGAATTGTTCGAGAAATTCTGAGACAGTGACGAGTTTTAGGTGAGGTTCGTTGCTCAGGGTTTGATACAAAGCTTCTAGAAAGGGTTTGCCATCTTGGGGATAAAATTCCCAGCAATTCTCTCCATCTAAGGCAATGGTAACTAACCAAGGTTGTTGACTGTGGCTATCTCTTTGCATTTTAGCGATCGCTTGCAAATGTCCCACCAAGTCTGCTACTGCCTTTTTCGGTGGCATTGCTCCGTAGGTAAAGCCAATCAAGTCTGATAGTCTATGGTCGCGGAAGACAATTGCCAAATCACCTGCTGGGGTTTCTAAGCGATACGGTTGATATAGTAATTCTGGTTCTTGTACATTCCCCGCCCCATCGCGGTGGAAAAAGTGTTTCAGCGTCCAACCTAAGACAGCTTCATCTGAACAAATCCACTGAAATCCTTGTTTAATTATATACGGTAATATCTCTGGGCTAACAGATTGCTCGGAAGGCCACAAACCCCGTGGTTCCTGCCCAAAACGTTCTTTATATAACTCCCAAGCTTTGTACAAGTGGCGAGGAATATCTTCTGCCCACTGAAAGCGCTGCTTAGGCAGCGTCATATTTGGTACAGCAACCCTGCCGGAATTGGTATCGGCTAGCAAGGGCAGAATTGGGTGAGTATAAGGTGTCGTTGTGACTTCTAGCTGCCCTGCCGCTTGCATTTTCCGATGTTGAGGGATGATGCGGCTGATGATTTCTCGCTGTTTGGAATAAATGCGCTGGCGATCGCTTAAAGTAAAGTTTCGACCCTGCTTTAACCAAGTGGCAATTTCTGGGTCATCCCAAAACAGCGGATCAATCCACGCCAGATTGTGCCAAGCTAACAAATCACTGTAATCTTGCAGTTGCCAATTCGCCAAGCACCAAGCTTGTCCTCGTTCTTGCCTTTGGGTATACAACTCAGCATAGCGGGGATGGGGGTCAATCAGAGTGTGGTGATTAGCATCAAAAAAATGTTGAACTATAAATTCCCGCTGTTGTTGATCGAGTTGTTCAACTGGCGTCAAACTAGCTGTGAGATAAGGGTCAAAAGCCGTGCCAGCAATGTAATCTTCTAGTTGCAATATTAAAGATGGTACTAAATTCACTGTTTGGTGTAACTTAGGATACCGCTCTAAAAGTAATACCAAATCCAGATAATCCTTAGTGCCATGCAACCGAACCCAAGGTAGGCGGTACTTTTGGCTAGATGACAGTGAAACGCCGCTGCCAGGGGATTTGTACAGCGGCTGATGTTGATGCCAGATGAAGGCGACGTGGAGAGGATGGGACATAGGGAATGATAAGGGATTAGGGATTGGGGATTGGGGATTAGGGATTAAAGATTGGGGATTGGGGATAAGGGATTAGGGATTGGGGATTGGGGATTGGGCATCGGTTATTTTCCCTTGTCCTCCTTTGCTCCTCTGCTCCCCTGCTCCTCCGCTCCCCCTGCTTTTTCCCAGTCCCCAGTATCCAGTACTCAGTCCCTAAATTACTTGTTCGACTTCTGCAATTTCAGGAATCATTTCCCGAAGGCGGCGTTCAATACCCATTCTTAAGGTCATCGTAGAGCTAGGGCAAGAACCGCAGGCTCCTTGCAACCGCAGTTTAACCACTGGTCCATCCAATTCCACAAGTTCCACGTTTCCGCCATCAGAAATCAGATAAGGGCGCATTTCATCTAAGACTGTTTCCACATTGTCAATTGTAAGTTCCATACTTTTAGACCTGCTAAGTTAACGAAGACGCTGGGCGATTAGTTTATAGGGGAGCTAAAGTCCTAATATAAAGCTATTCCCCAAAACTTTATTTTCTAGCTTTGTTACAACGATCCTAGATCCAATTGCAGCTAGATTGTTAGTTGTTAAAGGTCAGTTGTTTGTTTGTGATGACTTTAAAGGACACGTGGAACCCGGAAAACAGGATGGCAGCATCAAAAGTGAGTTGGACAACTATCAAACTCACCTTGCCCAAATAGCGAAAAATATCCAGACGCAACGCTGTCAGGATACTGCGAGTATTGGGGTAACGCTTACAATCAATGGGTGAGCAACAGTACTATGTATCGTTCATTACAACGTTGCTCGCTGACACAAAAAAAAGACATTACGCAGCAGTCAAGAAGCAGCTGGTGTGGAGATAAATTTGTACCTCAGGACACAAGGAAACGCTATAGCCCTCTTCTGTCACTTTCCGGGAGGGCGATTGCTAGAAGCCTCATGAGGCAATCAATACAAGCTATCCTATTAGAAAAAAATGGGTCTTGTATTTGTGATTAGAAAATAATCGTGCGATTGCCTACGGCACTGGCGAAGCCAATCGCTTGCTATGCAAAAGCTCTAGAATTCAGCAATAGCAAATCTTTTCGGAGAGTGACACAACAGGGATAGTTCGTTATCAATACTGAATTTTTGATGCAACAAGAGCAATCAATACAACAAGACCTAGCGCTCTGCGAAAATAATTAACACCTTGAAATAATTCCAGCCAAGCCCAAGTAAACAAGGAGCCATTAGCCACTACGTCTAACACTGTATTGATGTTGCCACTTGTAAAGATTAGAGCTAGTAAACTAGTGACTACCCAAACAATAAGTGGTAAATTTGGCATTTGAGCTAAAACAATTTTACCACTGCTGTCACGGAAGGTTTTATCAACTAATGTATTTTCCATGATTTTTAATTAGCACTTAGCTAAATATTACTAATTTACGAAAATTGGCAGATTGTCTATAAAAAATAAACTAACATTCTGCAATTATTTAATAATATTAAAACAATCAATCCTATCTCTTTTCAAGCATCTAATTGCTGAGATTAGGGTGATAAAATATCTTTATATAAGACTATATCGAGGGGCATAGCCACACAAAATCCACTAATACAGCAGAATTCTGGATTATGATTTTTGAATCTACAAATAAAACAGGTTTTATGCTTGGGTTTGGGACTTAGGATCTATTATGAATTTTGCAGTAAGTAATAAAGAGCGATCGCTCGACTAACACATACCATATTGTAAGTCGTTATCGCTTGAGGAAACGATCACAGGTTTTTGATATAGTGGTACTGTAAATGTGACTGTAGAGCCAAGTCCTTCACCTAGACTGTAAAAATTTACTTCCCCACCCATTGCCTCAACTAACTTCTGGGATATTGCCAATCCTAAACCAGTACCACCATACTGGCGAGTCCGGGAGCCATCAACTTGAGAAAATAACTGAAATAATTTGTCTTGTTTGTCTAAGGAAACACCAATTCCAGTATCAGCAACTCGCACTCTCACCATCCCAGGAAATTGCTGTTCTTGAAAATTGGCCTTTTTGATAACTATGTCAGCACTAATGGTAATGCCGCCTTCTTGAGTGAACTTAATCGCATTACCCACCAAATTGAGCATAACTTGCAGTAGCCGTTGATAATTACCTTGAACAATAATTTCATCGCTAGTGGTAGGTATTTGCATCCGAAAACTGAGGTTTCTTATCTCCGCCTGGGGACGCATGAAATTATCTACATCACCAAATAACTCAGCCAATTGAACTGGAGCGCAATCTAGCTCCATTTTTCCAGCTTCGATTTTGGCAATATCCAAGATATCGTTGATGATGTTCAGCAGGTGGATCGATAAGTGATGAGCTTCTAAGAGAAATTGATTTTGTTCTTCTGGATCATCTGCCATACCCTCCAGAATCAGCTTCAAAAATCCGATCATGCCGTTGAGGGGAGTACGAATTTCATGGGATACATTAGCCAGAAACTCGCTTTTGAGGCGGGAAGCTTCTTCGGCTTTTTGACGCGCTGCTTCTAGTTCTTTGTATAAAGTAGCATGGGCGATCGCAGTTCCTAACTGATCCGCCACCTCTTTTGCTAGTTCGATTTCCGATTCTGTTAGTGGGTAGCATTCATCTCGCAAACTCAAGGCAACCAATCCATTTGCTTGGTCTTGGTAGGATGTAGCCACCACCAAAATTTTCTGTTGCGGACACAGAGTATAACCTGGCACTTCCATGACTATCGGTTCCAGGGTTGCCAATGCCTGAGCAAAAGCTGGCTCAGAAGCTATATCTATTTCTTCACTTAGCATAGATCTGCGATCTGGCTGATGATACTCTGCTGCTACCCGCACTTTTGGGCTAGAAGGCTGGTAAGGACAAATAATACAGCGCTCTAACCGCAACGCTTTTCCCAGACTATCAACTGTTTGCTGCCAAATAATGTCTAAATCCAAGTTGCGTCGAATATTTTTGGTAATTCGATTTACTAGTTTCTGGTGTTGCTGTGAGCGTAAAGCCAACTCTATTTGTGTAGGTGTTTTACATTTCGCATCTACTTCTGTTTTGTTGGCTGTAACTTGCAGCAAGCGCCCCATTACCAAAACTGTAGTGGCGGCTTTACCCAATTTCGGCATAATCGGACTGATTGCCAACTCCAACTCAAACAACTGCTGGCGATGACTAAACCAGCACTGCAATTTTTCGGGTACCAAACTTGTTAAAATCCTGTGCAAACGTTCCAAGTAGGCAACCTTCTCCACTGGTACGAAGGTTTCCTTTTCATTCAACTCGGTAACTATTTGCTCAGGATTTAATCCCAAGAGTTCGCTTTGCTGCCAATAAAAAGTCAGGTAACGCCCTGACTCATCTTGTGTATATACCAACTCGGCTCCTAAAGTTGGTAATATCTCATCACTCTGACTAGCAATAGATTTGCGATTTTTAGGAAATAAGTTCGGCAATTTGGAATTGGCAGTAATAGTCATGAATAGAGTTGGATAAACAAATAGCAGCCGATAATAATGCTACTAAAGCTGCTTAAGTTTGGCATAAATTATTACAGCTTTCGTATTGTTGAATTGGGTATTTTAGTTGTTTCAGAATCCAAATAGACAAATTTTACATTTTTTTTTATTTTAAATTTACAGTTTATTTATTATCTCAATCATTCCATTCTCCTCTGGGTGGAACAGGTGTGCGTACAGGGGTACGCGTCAGTTCATCATCTCTAGAAATCTCGCCCCGCAACCATTGGCGAATTGCCACTTCAATGACTTTACTAGGGTCATTAGTTAAATGCTGGATTTGCTCTACTAACTCGGAGTCCAGACGGACAGCGATTTCTACCTTCTCGGCTTGTCTTTGTTCCGCATCGGTAGCTTTTTCTTTCATATTCATAGGTTTATATACTCAGAAATGGTTTCGTCAACAGCTTAGGAAAGCAGCCCCATTCTTATTTCGGGTTAGTTTACCGACAAACGCGAAAAGTTATAGTTACATAGTTCCCCGAAATATTACCAAACTAACAGCTTCTGGCTTGAGTGGCATTTTTCATAGCAGTCAGTAGACAATAGCTTTAGAAGTTATGTCAGTAAATCAATTGTTCCGGGCAATTACGGGTTGTAATTACCCACGATCTCTACACTATGTACTTATATATATTTATTGTACGCTTCTGGTTGATCAATACCAGCAGCTAAAAGTAGACTTTTATAGATTCTTGAAAGTCTAGCCTCCTAGATGAAGCTAGGAAGACACCCTAATGGATAAAGGGGTAACACCCCTCTTCCCACCTCTCCATTTTTAATATCAACAAAGCAAGCAGTGACGTTGGCTAAGAAAGCATTAAAATACATGAAGTAATTTGCTCTTTTAACCTTGGTTGCTGCTTCAGCAAAGATAGTATATGACTGACGTTCCCGCAGTTCGCATTCGCAATTTTTGTATTATTGCTCACATCGACCACGGGAAATCAACCCTTGCCGATCGCTTACTCCAAGCCACTGGCACTGTTGGCGATCGGCAGATGAAGGAACAGTTTCTCGACAACATGGATTTAGAAAGGGAGCGCGGCATTACAATTAAGCTGCAAGCTGCCCGGATGAACTACAAAGCTAAAGATGGTCAGCAATATGTGCTGAACTTAATTGATACGCCTGGACACGTGGATTTTTCTTACGAGGTGTCGCGCTCTCTTGCCGCTTGTGAAGGAGCGCTATTAGTAGTAGATGCTTCCCAAGGCGTAGAAGCACAAACTTTAGCCAATGTCTATTTGGCGCTGGAGCATAACCTGGAAATTATCCCGGTTTTGAATAAAATCGACTTGCCAGGGGCAGAACCAGATAGGGTAATTGGTGAAATTGAAGAAATTATCGGTTTAGATTGCAGTGGTGCGATTCTGGCCTCAGCGAAAGAGGGCATTGGCATTGATGAGATTTTAGAAGCAATTGTGGAGCGGATACCCCCAGCTCCTAATACAGTAGATCAGCGCTTACGGGCGTTAATTTTTGATAGCTATTACGATAGCTACCGGGGAGTAATTGTATACTTCCGGGTGATGGATGGCAGCGTCAAAAAAGGCGATCGCATCTATCTCATGGCATCCGGCAAAGAATACGAAATTGACGAGTTAGGGGTTCTCTCTCCTACACAGAAGCAAGTTGAAGAACTGCACGCTGGGGAAGTAGGTTATTTGGCAGCGGCAATTAGAGCTGTAGCTGATGCCCGTGTGGGAGATACAATTACCCTTGCCAATGCTAAGGCAACAGACCCCTTACCTGGTTATGCAGAAGCAAATCCGATGGTCTTTTGCGGTATGTTCCCCATAGATGCCGATCAATTTGAAGACTTACGAGAAGCTTTAGAAAAGCTCAAACTTAATGATGCGGCGCTGCATTATGAACCCGAAACTTCAAGCGCTATGGGGTTTGGCTTCCGTTGCGGTTTCTTGGGCTTACTGCACATGGAAATTGTCCAAGAACGTTTGGAAAGGGAATACAACTTAGACTTAATTATTACAGCTCCTTCAGTAGTTTATAAGGTGATTACTCTTAAAGGAGAAGAACTGTACATTGATAATCCCAGCCATTTACCTTCTCCCAACGAACGAGAAAGAATTGAGGAACCCTACGTTAAAGTAGAGATGATTACGCCGGAAACTTACGTCGGTACTTTAATGGAATTGTCGCAAAACCGACGCGGGATCTTCAAAGATATGAAATATCTCACCCAAGGACGGACTACACTCACTTATGAACTGCCCTTGGCAGAAGTTGTGACCGACTTTTTTGATCAAATGAAGTCGCGATCGCGTGGTTATGCCAGCATGGAATATCACCTCATTGGTTACCGCGAAAATCCTTTGGTGAAGCTGGATATTATGATTAACGGCGATCCGGTGGATTCTTTGGCGATGATCGTTCACCGGGATAAAGCTTACAACGTCGGGCGGTCAATGGCGGAGAAGCTCAAAGAACTAATTCCTCGCCATCAATTTAAAGTGCCAATTCAGGCATCTATCGGCAGTAAAGTGATCGCCAGTGAACACATCCCTGCTTTGCGTAAAGACGTACTAGCCAAGTGCTACGGCGGCGACATCAGCCGCAAGAAGAAACTCTTACAAAAGCAAGCAAAAGGTAAAAAACGGATGAAATCTGTTGGTACAGTGGATGTTCCTCAAGAAGCTTTTATGGCAGTGCTGCGCCTAGATCAAAGCTAATTGTAGGAATAAGCAAAAGATAAATTCTTTCCCCTATTTTTCTACTCCAAAAGTTGTATTGCACTCCACCGTTGGCTGTTGTCAAAGCTGTGCTGCTGAGAATTGTTCCAATTGTGGCTGTGTAAAAGACTAGAGATAGGATTTAGGGGAATTTAATACCAATTCAAAATTCAATATTAAGAAACGTAGACATCACAAGGATTTGGGAGTGTGGATCTGTCGCATTCTTTTTTTCAAATTGGTATAAGCTATAAAAAATTTTAATGGGCAGTTGGTGAGCCAGCACAATCTAAGGGTTTACCTCTATCAGCAACTAGTAAATCCAAAGGTTGCGAAATTGCTGTATGATGGCGTTTCATTAAATAATGTAGAGTTATTCGACTATGAAGATTAGTAAAGCGAAATGTTTATAGTAATGGGAATATCAATAAAAAATTGTTAATAAATTTAAAAATTTAAGTATACATACTTACTGAAATTGCCATCCTTATAACTTTAGATAAATAGAGTTTTTTAGATATTTGTAAAGCATCGGGGAGTCTAGTTAATGAAAATACTCGTACTGAGTTGGGAGTTTCCACCCAGGATAGTTGGCGGAATTGCTCGTCATGTGGCGGAGTTATACCCAGAAATGGTCAAACGAGGACATGAAGTCCACTTAATTACAGCGGAGTTTGGTCAGGCATCAATGTACGAAGTAGTAGAAGGTGTGCATGTGCATCGGGTTCCAATAGCCGCTAGCAAAGACTTTTTCCACTGGGTAGTAAACCTGAATAACAGTATGGGGCATCATGGCGGGAAGTTGATACTCGAAGAAGGCCCATTTGATTTAATCCATGCCCATGATTGGTTAGTGGGAGATGCTGCGATCGCTCTTAAACATAACTTTAAAATACCCCTAATTGCTACAATTCACGCTACCGAATACGGTCGCCATAACGGTATTTACACTGAAACTCAATATTATATTAGTGGCAAAGAAAACTTATTAGCTTACGAAGCTTGGCGAGTTATCGTATGTAGCGAATATATGCGACGGGAAGTAGAACGAGCGCTACACAGCCCTTGGGATAAAATCGATGTGATCTACAACGGTATTCGACCAGAAAAGAAACAGCACCACCAAGATTTTCACGCTCAAGATTTTCGCCGCCGATTTGCCAAAGACGAAGAAAAAATTGTTTACTACGTCGGGCGCATGACCCATGAAAAAGGTGTATCTTTATTGCTGAATGCTGCTCCCAAGGTACTTTGGGAAATGGGTGGTAACGTGAAATTTGTGATTGTAGGTGGTGGTAACACCGACAATCTCAAGCGTCAAGCCTGGGATATGGGTATTTGGGATAAGACCTATTTTACAGGCTTTCTCTCAGATGAATATTTAGATAAATTCCAGACTATAGCTGATTGTGCTGTGTTTCCTAGTCTTTACGAACCCTTTGGTATTGTTGCCTTAGAAAGCTTTGCTTCTCGTGTTCCTGTAGTAGTTTCAGATACTGGTGGTTTTCCTGAAGTGGTGCAACACACCAAAACAGGTATTGTTACTAAGGTAAACAATCCCGATTCCATAGCTTGGGGAATTTTGGAAGTATTGAAGCATCCAGGTTATCGGCAATGGCTGATTGATAATGCTTATGAGGATTTAGAACGGCGCTTTAGCTGGCCAAAACTAGCCAAGCAAACTGAAGATGTTTATCAGCGAGTTGTACAAGAGCGATCGCAGGTAGTTTGGTTTTAAATTAAACAAGCAACACAAAATCAAGCCGAGAATTAATGATCACTCTGCATTTTTGGCGTTAAAAAACAGTACAAACCCTGTACGCTGGGAATTCTACCCCTTCTGGTGAGAGAGTTAGCAATAATTGCAGTTTGCACCAGAAGGTTAGTATGTCAATGGCATTTCCAAATATAGCAAAGTGGTTGAAGAGTGTAGGAACCAAGTTGCTGAAGATGGGAACCTCCCTCATAACCCATATTACAGCAAACTTGACACGCTACTTTCAGGAGATTGATGTTGATGTCAGTCCTTCCTTATCGCCATTACCTACCTTGCCTTCCTTAGCTGGCCCTGTTCATAGCTTGGGTGGAGGCGGCCCTGATGTCGAGGAGGGAATCCAGTGGATGATCAACCAGGTGAGGGGAGGTACTAACTGCGCCACCAAAGTTGATGTTATGGTCATCCGTGCTGCTGGTAATCATGATTACAATCGCCTAATTTCTCCTATGAAAGGCGTGAAATCTGTGGAGACTCTTGTTATTAGCAATAGACAAGATGCAAACAACTCTGCGATTTGTGAGAAAGTACGAAATGCTGGTGTAATTTTCTTTGCTGGCGGTGACCAATGCCAATACACCCACAACTGGAAGAACACTAAACTAGAGGCTGCTGTGAAGTCAGTTTACGCCAGAGGTGGTGCTATTGGTGGTACGAGTGCAGGTGCAATGATCCAAAGTGAATACGTTTATGATGCTTGCGCTTCTTCTGAAGAAGGCATTGAAACAAGAGACGCACTTGAAGACCCTTACCGGGACATTACCTTTACTTACAACTTTTTCACATGGAAGTATCTTAAGGGAACCATCGTAGATACCCACTTCGACAGGCGTAAAAGAATGGGCCGAATTATGGCTTTTATTGCCCGTCAAATTCAGGATGGCGTATCTAAAAGCGCTTTAGGTATAGCTATTAGCGAAGAGACATCGGTTGTTGTGGATAAATACGGTATGGCCAAAGTTATCGGGAGGGGTTCAGCATATTTCGTACTAGGAGATCATCCGCCAGAGGTATGTAAACCCCGCACTCCCCTGACATATTACGACTACAAAATTTGGCGAGTTCCCCGTGGCGATACATTCGACCTCAGAAAGATACCAACATCAGGATACTATCTCAGAAGTGTTAAGCGGGGTAGGTTTAGCTCAGATCCTTATTGAAAAATGAGGGCATTGGGCATGGGGCATTGGGCATAGGGCATTGGGCAAGAGTCAAGAGTGTTTTGTCATTTCTCCTCTGCCCCTCTCCGCTGCTCCCTCACACCAGGGTTGTCTGCTTACGTAAGCTTTGAATAGTAGCGATCGCGTGTTTTGCGACAGTATCAATTTCTTCTTGGGTAGTAAAGCGTCCAATCCCAAACCGCACGGATGCATATGCTAGCTGTTCTGAATTTCCTAGCGCTGTCAGCACATGGGAAGGTGCTGTGTTTGCTGAGGTGCAAGCAGAACCAGAAGACACCGCCATTACTGGTTGCAATCCCAAGCCAAGTGCGGCTCCATCTACCCCTTCAATACTAATATTCAGGTTTCCTGCTAACCGCTGAGTTGGATGTCCATTGAGATGAATTCCTTCTAGTGGTGAAAGCTGTTCCCACAGTCTTTGTCTGAGACTTCTTAAACGTGGGTTTTCTGTCGCTTGTTCTGCCAAAGCTATTTCTACAGCTTTACCAAAGCCAACAATTTGCGGTGTATATAAAGTGCCAGAACGCATTCCCCGCTCATGTCCACCACCATGTTGCTGCGGAGCCAGTTGCACTCTGGGGTTGCGCCTGCGAACATATAGCGCCCCGATACCTTTTGGGCCGTATACTTTATGTGCTGTTAACGACATTAAGTCAATTTTCAGCGTCTGCACATCCAAGGGAATTTTACCAATAGCTTGGGCTGCATCTGTGTGAAAAATGATATTGCGATCGCGGCACATTTCCCCAATTGCTTCCAAAGGCTGCAACACCCCAATTTCGTTATTTGCAGCCATCACCGACACCAAAATTGTCTCAGGACGAAATGCTTTTTCTAACTCAGTTAAATCAATTAAGCCATCTTTTTGAACTGGCAAAATAGTAATTTCAAAACCGAGGGTTTTTAAATATGCACAAGGGTCTAAAACAGCTTTATGTTCAGTAGCAACCGTAATAATATGCTGTCCTTTTTGGAAATATGCTTCTGCAACACCTTTAATAGCTAAATTATTCGCTTCTGTAGCGCCACTCGTAAAAACAATTTCTTCTGGCGTAGCGTTGATTGCGGCTGCTAAAATTTCCCGCGTTTGTTTAACAGCAGCTTCTGCTTCCCAGCCATAAATATGACTGATACTCGATGGGTTACCGAACTTTTCTATGAAATAAGGTAGCATTGCTGCCAAAACTCGTTCATCGACGGGAGTGGTAGCGTGAGAATCTAGGTAGATAGGACGAATAGACATAATTAACTGAAAATTTGACTTAATTTTTTTAATACTGCAAGAACTTGATACAATTCATTTTCCCGCTTGGATAAAGTGAATTTATCAGATAAAGCATACTCAGATTTAGCTTGGTTTATTAGCTTGATAAATTGAAAATCTTCTCCACTTGTTACACATCCAAACACAGATTTTTCTGGATGAGGATTAGCCAGCATATAAGCCAGTGCTTGGGGTATGGCTTCTAAAAGGGAAAAACTAGCTCTTTTAGATTCAATGACTAACAACCACAATTGTTCTTGAATAACTAAAACATCAATACGTCCTTTAACTATTTCTCCTTTATCCTCTATAGCTATTTCTATAGACTCTTCTGTAGCAAGTAAAAATGGCTCACGATAAAATCCTGCCAAATCCAATAAAGGAGATAATACTACCATTTTGACTGCATTCTCTAAAATTGGTGGACGCTTTACCAATCGCAGAAAATTAGTTTTAACTCTGTCTAGATATTGTTTTTCTAAATCTGTGATTTCGGGTAGAGGGTCAAACCATTCCGGAAAAAAATCTTCACTTTCAGCCTGTCGCAAACCAAATCTTTCTTCTAAATAGGCAAGACCGACATTTTGGGCTTGAATAACTTGAACCATAATTAATTTATAATTTGTCCTAATTTTTTTAATATATTCAAGACCATATATAATTCATTTTCGCTTCTATATAACGTGTATCTATCAGATAAAGCATACATAGGATTATTATTTCTGCTCAGTTTGATAAATTGGAAATCTTCTCCATTTAGCACTAATGAATATACAGGCTCATTCGGGTTAGGAGCAGCTAGCATATAAGTAAGCGCCTGAGGAATTGCCTTAGCCAAAGAAAAAGTAGACCTTTTAGATTCAATTATTAGTAACCACAGCTTATTTTGGATAACTAATACATCAATTTTGCCTTTGATAATTTCTTTTTCTTCTTCTTCTTTGTCTGCATTACCTAAAATTACATCTTCACTAATCTCTATGCTTTCTTCTGTAGCGATGTAAAAAGGATGACGATAAAAACCAGCCAAATCTAGCAAGGGAGACAATACTACTAATTTGGCTGCATCTTCCAAAATGGGAGCATTTTCCAGTAAGCTAAGATAATTAGTTTTTACTCGGTCTAAATATTTTTTTTCTAATTCAGTTATCTCAGGTAAATTGTCAAACCACTCTGTAAAAAATTGCTCATTTTCAGATCTGTTTAAAGCAAAGTTTTCTTTGAGATATGCGAGAGTGACATTTTGCCCTTGGATAATTTGAACCATAGCTTATTGAATATATGCAATATAACTATTTGGAACCTCTTCTTCATTCTAAGATGATGAACTCGTTATAGCTGCCAATTCTTGCAATTTAGTTAAAACTTGTTGAGCATGACCTTTAACTTTGACATTAGGCCAGGAATAAGCAATCTTCCCCTCAGGATTGATTAAGAAAGTTGAGCGAACAACACCCATATATTCCTTACCCATAAATTTCTTTAATTGCCAAATTCCATAAGTTTCTGCTAACTCATGTTCTGGGTCGCTCAAGAGAGTGATTGTTAAGTTATGTTTGTTGATAAATTTACAATGAGTCTTGCCTAAATCTGGACTTACACCTAAGATTTTCGCTCCTAGTGCGCTGAAATCCTGATTTAACTCGGTAAAATCTTTCGCTTCAGTAGTACAACCAGGGGTGTCATCTTTGGGGTAGAAATAAAGGATAACCCACTGGCCACTGAAATCACCTAGACTGACGGGACTTTCGTGTTGGTCAGGTGTGGAGAAGTCTGGGGCTGGTTGTCCGATTTGGGGAATGTTGCTCATGATGGAATTTTGAGAAATAGCGATCGCTTTAAAATTGTAGCTAGATTGGGCAATTGTGCGGAGCGCAGTGCCCTAAAGGGCGATCGCACGTATTAATCTTTCCCGGCTAGTAGTGCAAGTAGTCTTCACAATTGCAGCACTTAGTTCCAACCTTTTGGTGGATGATTAAACTTTATGACTGTTTATTATTCTTTCATCGCAAATGAATAACGACTTAGTTCTTTTTTTAATCAGTGCTAGTTTACTTATTCTCTACCTAGTTTTTTCGGCACTTACTGAGATGGGAACCAAGCTACCGTGGAAAAAATAATATCTTCCATCCTAAAGGACTGAATCATAATTTGAGTCCACTTCAGTGGACTTGCGCTATCAGCCTGGAACTGAAGTTCCAGGCGAGATGTCAGTATGGCAAGATGTACTTAGTAGACAGTTAATCGGTATCTGCCGCGTTCTTGTGGGCTGGCTGAAACAACCACTACATAGTAAGTACCATCCCCAGGTAACTTGGCTCGGTCAATAAGGGCGCTGTACTTACCATCTTTGGCATTATCCGTAGCGATAATCTGCCCTTGAGAATTTAACAAGACTAAGTAAGGAGAAAACTCTTCAAAAAGGCTATCTACACGAATACTAACCAGCTGATCTTTTTTACCCTCAAATTTGGAAACATCGTAAGGGCTTTTATTTTTTTTCAGGGTTAGACTTTGACCGCTGAGTTGTGCAGATTCATCTAGATTGTAGCTGGCTCTGTCATTCCTAAGCGCCAGACTATAGCGACCTGTATCTCCAGGATTGCGGCTAGTAACTGCGATCGTGTACTTACCTTTAACAGGTAATCTCACAAATATGAATGCATCCTTAATTGCACTCGCTCCACTGCCACCTCTTTTTACAAGAACGTTATTATTAGGGTCAAGCAGAAACATGAAGGGACTTAGACTTAAGTTATTTGAGCGACGTGAATCAGTACTGCCACCAAGCCTAATTTGGATGAGTTGGTTTTCTCTACCCTCAAACTGATAGAAATGAAAATACCTACCTTGAGACTTGAAATCTTTCTTGTCCAGAATGCCGAAGGCAACATCTACAAAGTTAATCTCTTTATAATTAAGCGTTTCGGATGGGTAACCAGGTAATTTCTCAACACTGGGATTGCTAATAGTACGGGGTTTGGTATTAATCTGACGAACTCTCTGCCGTGGACTAACATAGCCATCATTCGCGGGCTGAGGAGTTGGGTTAGTATTTATTGGTCTAGACGGTCTAGGTATAGACCCACCTCGTGCAGGATTGGGGACTGGATTCGTATTCCTAGGTCTAGATGGTTGCGGGGTTGGAGTTGGTGCAGTATTTACTGGTTGAGATGGTCTGGGAGTGGGATTTGTATTCCTAGGTCTAGATGGTTGCGGGGTTGGAGTTGGTGCAGTATTTACTGGTTGAGATGGTTGCGGGGTTGGAGTTGGTGCAGTATTTACTGGTTGAGATGGTTGCGGG
>NZ_JCACKA010000048.1:0-62750 GCF_059505145.1 Mojavia sp. | reverse complement strand
GTTGGAGTTGGCGTAGTATTTGCTGGTTGAGATGGTTGCGGGGTTGGAGTTGGATCGGGCTGTGTAGTGGGCGATACAGTAGGAGGTATAGGCGAATCAATCGGTTGACTGCGTTGTGGAGCTACAAGGGGTTCAGCAGCAGGGATTTGCTCAATTCCTTGTTGTACTGCTTCTGGTTGCCTTTCATCTGGCGTTTTGGCAATTCTGTATTTTCCAAAGTTTACTGGGATTTCTAAAGCACTAATGGGTAGAGAATAACTGGCAATCAATAAACTACCACCCATAGAAAGAATTGCAGCCAAGTTCAATCGGCGACGATATTTTTTATTGTTTTTTTCTAGCAACATATCACTCCTCATTTTGTGGAATTTTGCAAAAATTTATAAAGGGGGGTTCCCGACAAGCACAAAGTTTTAAAAACGAATTTTAAATTTTGAATGATTACGAAGCGACAAGCACCAATTTTATGAGCATAGGCAGTGGAATATTATCGGAATTTTCTTTGACTGTGAATTATCCAGTTACATAGCTCATTCAACATAAAGCACATTAATCAGAGAGAATGCTGCTGGCGATCGCTCCGTAAACTATTCATTTTTTATTTTAAATTGCTGAGTTACCTATAAATTAATTTCTCTATACAGAAGAATAATTTTGGCAACTTTATAGCAAAATTATTATGTCATGAATTAGTATATACCCAAACTGCAAATGGGTTTCCAGTATGCGTTGCTGCCTGAATCCCGATTGTCCAAATCCTCACAATCCTGATAGTAACAACCATTGTCACAGTTGTAATACAACATTAATATCACTGTTGAGGGGACGTTATCGTGTCATCAAAGTGCTATCTGATGAAGGCGGATTTGGCAAAACCTATCTAGCGGAAGATGTGGATAAGCTAAATGAATGGTGTGTTGTAAAGCAATTTGCACCCAAAGTCCAAGAAAGTTCTACATTGAAGAAAGCCGTTGAGCTATTTAAAGAAGAAGCAAAGCAACTGCAAAAATTGGGAGAGCATGAGCAAATTCCTACGCTTTTCGCTTACTTTGAACAAGATAATTATCTGTTTTTAGTGCAGCAATTTATTGATGGGCCAAATTTATTGCAAGAATTGCAAAAAGGGGCAATATACGGCGAAAGCAACATTATCGAACTTCTACTAGATTTACTGCCCGTCCTCAAGTTTATCCACGAGCGTGGGGTAATTCATCGGGATATCAAGCCACAGAATATTATTCGTCGTCACAGTGATGGGCGATTAGTGTTAATTGATTTTGGCTCTTCAAAACAGTTAACAGCAACAGTGCAGACTAAAATCGGGACGACCATTGGTTCACATGGTTACACCCCTATTGAACAAATGCAGGATGGCAAAGCTTATCCAGCTAGTGATTTATTCAGTTTGGGTGCGACTTGCTTTCATTTACTAACTGGGATTCGCCCATCTAAACTTTGGATACAACAGGGCTATGGTTGGGTTACTTCATGGCAACAATATTTGCGTAATCGGGATATAGATGGGGTAACATCAGGTGTTAATTTGGAGCAGGTTTTAGATAAGTTGTTAACAACAGACATCCAAAAACGTTATCAATCGGCTGATGAAGTACTCAGGGACTTGACAAATGAGCCATCATCAGAGCCAGTACCTGCAACCGTACTGCCAACCACATTAGTTCACAGACCATATCTGCAAAACCGATTATTAATAAATGCTGCTATTTTCCTATTGGGATTAGGGGGAGTTTGGTATTTACAGTCTCGTCCGCAGGCAATTGTTACCTCTTCTAATCCTGTTCAACCTACAGAAAATTTTATTCAATCCAACAGCCTCAAGGGACATTCCAGTGATGTGAACTCTGTAGCTTTTGCTGCTGATGGTGTTACCTTGGCTAGTGGCAGTGACGACAAGACAATCAAACTTTGGAATACAGAAACTGGAAAAGAAATCCGTTCTTTAAAGGGTCACTCTGGATGGGTTTGGACTATTGCCTTGAGTCATAATGGCAAAACCCTTGCTAGTGGCAGTAACGATAAGACAATCAAACTGTGGAATACAACAACCGGGAAGGAAATTTTTACACTGAAAGGCCATTCTCAGGGAATTGCTACTGTTAGCTTAAGTCCTGATGGCAAAATTCTTGCCAGTGGCAGCTTAGACAAAACAATTAAACTGTGGAATCTAGCAAATGGGCAGGTAATACGCACCTTGGAGGGACATTCTAACGCGGTTTCTTCTATTGCTTTTAGTCCTGATGGTAAGACTCTTGCCAGTGGTAGTTGGGATAGGAAGATTAAACTGTGGAATTTAGCGACAGGGAAGGAAATTCGTACCCTAGAAGGGCATTCTGAATTAGTTCAGTCTGTGGCTTTTAGTCCTGATGGTGTGACTCTTGCTAGCGGTAGTAAGGACAAGACAATCAAATTATGGAATCTAGTGACGGGAAAAACAATTCATACCTTAAAGGCGCATTCCGAAAAGGTGAATTCTGTTGCTTATGTACCAAAGGCAGGCAATGACAAATTAAACATTGTAACCCTTGTCAGTGGCAGTAGTGATAATACAATTAAACTTTGGAATACAGCAACTGGGCAAGAAATCCGCACTTTAACACAAGATTCTGGCTACATTTATTCTGTAGCCATCAGCCCTGATGGAAAAACTATTGCCAGTGGTGGTAGTGCTGGAAATATTCTCAAAATTTGGCAAATTTCTAAGTAAGAAGTACTAATAGTAATTCGTAATTAAGAAATACAGACGTAGGGTAGGCATTGCCTACCTTACATTACTCAAGATTTGGCAAATTTATGATGAAAATCAACCTATCGGATTTTTTCATCAAAGCAGTTAACAAAAAATGCGACTTCCAGCGGATATCAATCTCCAGCTAACGATTGATTCTAGCTCTGCGAAAACTTAATAAGCTGTAACTATAAATAAATTTCGGAAATTGAGTTGAGGAATTTGAACGTGAAACACTCTGATGTATCCAAGGTTTTGGGAAGTACTGTTTTAGCACTAAGTTTAGCTGTTCTGCCTGCTTCTGCTCAGACGACTACTACTCCTGATGGCACGGCTACAGATACCACCACTACCACTACTACAGACCGTCCTCTTACCGATGGTAATTATGCGGATGGCGATTGGGGTTTGTTGGGATTACTTGGTTTGTTTGGTCTGTTCGGTCGTAAGAGCCGCAGAGACGATCAATCTACAGCTTACGGCACTCGTGATGTGGTAGGCTCTTCTGGTTCCCGTTCTAATTATTAATTTAGATTGGCTCTCCAATTTTGGGTAAATTCTACGAATAGGTTTTGGTTGTAGCCTGCTGTTGTATGCAGGCTTTGCTCTATGCTTGCAGGGAATTTTTTACTTGTTAATTGCACCCCTAACCAAAATTACTGTACTTTCTACACCAGAGGCGATCGCTTCTGGAATATTACCTTGAATTGCCTGTTGTAATAATCCCTCACGAGAAGCTCCCAAAACAACTACATCGTAATTTTCTGTTTTGACTAGGTTAATCACGCCTTCAGAAACAGAATCAGCCTTAACTGGGGTAGCAACTACAGTACTAGACAAGTTGCGACGGCGCATGAGTTGACGGATTGCTTGTTCTAATACTGTCATATCTGGCTCTAACTCAGATGGCTTAAACACGCGTGTCAGCCGAATTTGTGGATCTTCTCCCAATGTCACCAAAGCAGGAAGCAATTTAATTGCCTCGCGCGCATTCGGGCCACCAGCCATTGGTACTAGCCAGCGGTTAAATTGCAGAGAGGCGGGCAAAGGAGGAGAAAAAGACAGAGGAGGAGAGACAGAAAAGGGAGGATGAGAATAAAGGGGTAGAGGGGATGACTGTTGAGTGTTACCTAATTTCACAAGCACCACATCACAGGTGGCTTGGCGAATGATGGTATCTACAACATTGCCAAAAATCCGGCCAGGGGTGGAAGTGTTACCTTTCCAACCCATTAAAATTAAATCGATATGTCGTTCGTTGACTGCTTCCAAAATTGCCTGAGCGACATCATGGGCAACTCGAATCTGCGTATGCAGTGGGATTCGCAACTTTTTCGCCAAAACTTCGGCTTGTCGAAGTAAGCGGCGGCTTTTTGCTGTGCTGACTTGGGTTTCTGTTGGGGAACTGTGGCGCGATACTAAGATAACTTGTACACACTCAATTTCAAAGTGGCGATCGCGGGCAATTGCTGCTGCCATTTGTAATAAAGTACCTGCTGTTTCAGGATTAGCCACTGTCACCAATAATCTACCTCTGCCGATGCTTGGCGCTCGCGTTTGGTAAACTACATAAGAAGGTTCTGGTTGCGGCCCTAAAGTTGCGGTTTCACAATTAAGATGGTCTGCTTCGGCTCGAATAATATCTGCACGAGTAATAATTCCAATTAATTTTCGTCCTTCCACTACTGGCAAGCGACTGATTTGATAACGATCTAGCAAATACAGCACATTGCTGAGATTGTGAATAGGTGTGACCGTCATCGGTCTAGGTGTCATAATTGCGCGTAAGGCAGTATCGTTTGGTAAGTTGCGATCGCGTATTTTGAGTAAATCTGATTGTGTGACAATCCCTACTAATTTACATTCCTCAACTACTGGAAAACCCCGATGATGGGAACGAGAGAATGCTTGTATGGCTTCATCCATACTCATCTCTACATCCAGGGTTTCCACTCGTTGTTGCATAACATCTTTGGCGGTTAACTTTGTTAGTATCCCCTCTATAGGAGCGTCTTTAGTCAGGGTGATGCCGTTCAATTGTAAAAGTTTTTCATAAAGCGAACCAGGCACTACCTTTTCTGCCATCAAGTAAGATGTTACACAAACAATCATCAAGGGTAACACCAAGTTAAAATCTGTTGTCATTTCAAAGACAATCACAATTGCCGTGATTGGTACTTTAGAAACGGCGCTAAAAAATCCTCCCATTCCGGCTAAAGCATAGGTAGTAGGAGAACCACCTCCCAAAAGTTGAGACTCACCCACACCAACTATGTGTCCTAAACAAGAACCCAAAATTAGGCTGGGAGCAAATAAGCCTCCAGGTGCGCCTGAACCAAATGCTACTAATGTCAGAACGAACTGAGCCACAAATGCGATCGCTGCTAAGAAAGCATTAGCCTCACCAGTAATTAAATACTCCCTTAAACCTGTATTATCACGGAATGATGCTGGAAGAATTGCCACGACGACACCAGAAATTAAGCCAGCTAAGGCTACTCGTAGCGGTAAACTGATATGCAATCTTCTGTAAAGCTTTATGCTAAAAACTAGCCCCTGATTAAATAATGCACCCAATAAACCTGCCAAGATACCCAACAGCAGGAAAAAGGGAATTTCTGGTATGGAGAATTGGCTAGAGGATTGGGTCAATTGCAGATTCAGATCCAGACTACCGCCGCCCAACAATCGAGATATGACTCCACCAATAAACGAGGCAATAATAGCAGTTCCCAGGGTTAGTCCTGATAAGTCCTGAAGTAATTCCTCTACGATAAACAATACGCCAGCGATCGGGGCATTAAAAGCGGCTGCCAAACCAGCCCCAGCACCAGCAGCAATCATCTGTCGCCGATGATCTGGGGAAGTGGGAACCCAACGGCTCATCCCTGCTGCCAAACCTGCCCCAACATGGACGGTGGGGCCTTGTCGCCCTAGAGTTATCCCTGAACCTAAAACGATGATGGCGCTGAGTAATTTTACTGCTGCCACGCGCCAAGATAATGTCATCGGCACATTCGCAAGAGTCGCTTTAACTTGAGGTATACCGCTACCCGCCGCCTCTGGAGCTACCCGTTGCACCAACCAACCCGCCAAGAAACCGAAAATCATGCCAACTGCGGGTAGAGCCAGCCATACTGGTAAAATGTTGGCACTATGGACTCGCCATGTCCCCAGCCATCCCGACCCTACTTTAAGGAACACCGCTGATAGGGCGGCCACGAGACCGATAACAGAAGCTTCTGCGATCGCTAAACCTTTCCTTGGCTGCCACAAACTGCGAAAGCGCTGAGTCAGAACAGGAAGCGACATAAAATTCAAATTTAAAAATTCAAAATTCAAAAAGAAATAATTCAAAGGTTAAAAAACCCTTATCCTATTATTCTTCCCAGCTTCAGCAGGTAAATCCTGATATTCAATTTAATTGTGAAGCTAATATCTTGTCCGGCAAATTGCCTATGATAAATCAGCCCTCACCCACCTCTACCAGGGTTCAAGGAAAGGTCTGGCCAGAAGTATCAGTAATTTAATGAACAAGATATAAGTTCTCAAATCTGTAGAATACTACTCTATCAAACTAAAGACCATCAGTTTTGTTACTTGGTTTATCTATGAATATGCGATTGATTTTGAATTTTTAATTGTTGCGGCTGGTAGTGGATAGCCCCTCTACTATCAAAGAGGGAGTGTAACAAGAGCCATTCCAATCAGCATCGCCGCCTAAAGTTACTAATTCTTTGAGGGCTGAGTAGATATTGCCAGCAACCATTGTATCTTTAACACGCCCAATTACTTGACCATTTTGCACACGGTAGCCCAACTCAATATTGATTGAAAAGTCGCCAGAAATGCCGCCACCACCACCAAGCATTTGATCCACAATCAAGCCATCATCCATTTGTCGAATCAAATCTTGCAGTGATGCATAACCGGGCTGGATCAGAAAATTAAATAAACCAGGGGTGGGATAGCTGCCCAAACTAGGACGAAAACCATTGCCTGTGCTACCAATACCTAATTGGCGTCCAGTAGTGCGATCGCTATAAAAATGTTGTAAAATTCCGTTTTGGATAAATACCAAAGAATTCGTAGCAGAGCCTTCATCGTCAAAGGGGCAACTGTAAGGCCCAGCTTGGGGGTCTTGGTAGAGGGTGAGATTAGGTGCAAGTACGGGTTTGCCCAAACGTTCTGCCCAAGGAGAAGCTTTTTCTAGCACACGCTTACCATTTAACGCTGCTTGCACAGTACCCCAAAGCATATCAGCAGCTTTAGACGTGAACAAAACTGGAACACGACCAGTTAGAGGTGGAACATTTTCTCTGGCCCAAAATAACCGTTGTAAAATTTGGAGAGCTAGTTTCTCCGGGTCTAGTTCGTTCCGTTGGGTTTGACCATCAGAAACGCTTAAAAAATCATCACCTCGTACCCATTCGGCTGACATATAACAGCTGAGGGTGGTGTCGGTGTAGTAGCAATCTAAACCTTGGGTATTTACCAATCTGGTAGTTTCAACATCACATTCCCAGTCACTATTGCAAACAACATCTGGATAGGTATCACGAATTAGGGCGATCGCTTCTTTGCCCCAGTCTACTAAAACTTCTATAGGCACATTTTTACCCAAATTTGGGTAGGACGGCCGAGAGTTACTAGCTAACTCTACTGGTTCTGGTTGATTAAGTTGGCTCAAGGCTAAAGACCTTTCGACCATAGCTTGTGGTTCCACAGAACCGTAAGCCACCGTTAATCCGGGACATCCATTGCGCCACAACCGTAGTGCTGTGCCTTCAGATTGGCTGGTTTCAAGCTGCTTGAGGCGGTTGGCCTCAAAAAAGACTGGTCGAGAAAGCGATCGCGACTGATACACTTCAGCAGCTTCTGCTCCAGACTTGATGGCTAGTTCCAGCAAATATTCTGCTAGCGTATCTTGTGATGAAAAATTTTCAGAACCCATGACCCTTGGTAAATTGTGGATGTGGATTTTGAACCGCAGATGGACAAGGCAGTGCGTTGGGGAGCCACTGCGCCCTTACGAGTTTCCCGGCTTGTACTCCAAAGGAGAACCCGCAGGGTAGCAAGTGGCGTCGGCTTTGCCGACTTGTAGCAACTGTCGCGCAGATCATTATCCCAAATCATCGACATCTATCAGTGTGTATCAGCCGTTGCTGTTTTGGGTTAGTAATTAGTAATTAGCCATGAATGGCTAGTTATTGGTCAAGAGCCATTAGTGCCCTTCTTGTTGATCCTCGTCCCGATTTCTCACTACCCTGCCATTAATTTACGGCAGATTGACATCTTGTAACAGCCAAAATCCAGCAAAAGATTCTGCTTGGGGATTTGATTGCACACCGATAAAATGCACTCCATTGGCTTTTTGCTTTGCTGCTTCAAAACCTTTTGCTTCTGCCAGAGTTTGAGGGTTTTTGATATTTGCCAAAATCCAGCTTTCAGTCACACCAGTTTCTAAAATTAATCGTGACCCAACACTTGTGTCAAATTTCAAGACAGCTAAATCCAAACCAGACATCCAGCCTGCTAAGGGTAAGGCTCTAGGTGAGAAAATCAAAACACCTGGAATGCGGGTTTCTGGCGAAACTTGCGCCAATTCTAGAGGGAAAGCTTCACTAAAACCAATTTCCCACTCTGGCATATCCATCAAATCAGCAGCTGATAAGGAGACAAAAACCCACTGCTGTCCTTCCAAAGCATCTGGTAACCTTTGAGGTAAAGGGCTTTCTAAACGCACCGAAGGATTTGCTCCCCCTTGATACCCTGGCTCATTAGGGTACACTTCCTCTATCCGCTGTTGTAGCCATTGATTGAGAACCAAAGTCCGGCGGCTAGGCTGGGCAGGTATACCCACATCCTGGCAAGCTTTAGTAATCATGTTGTTCATTTGGCGGCGGAAAAAGCGGATTTTGATTGGTGCTTCTCCTGCTTTGGTAATAGCCTCCTGCAACGCCGCCCGCAACCAGCCCGAATTTACCTGAGTACTGGGGCAATATTGAGCATAGCGAAACAGAGAATCTGTTTTTGCGCGAATATCTAAAGGACTTTCACAGATTAAGACTTCCCAAAGTTTTTTCTGATTTTCGTCCAGAACTGGACGAGAGTAAAAATCGAGTTCCCAAATACTGCCCATTTTTTAAGGTGAAAATCTGGCTGTTATATTTTCCTATTATTTTGATCATACGAGTCTTGGGGCAGCATCGGACATGAACAATGAGCGCTGAGTTCTAAGTGCTGAGTTCTGATTATGGAGTGGGAATAGTAAATAAAAATACTCGTTGCTCAAAACTACTCAACTTAGAACTGAAAGTATTTAGGAAATCTGGTGTGCTAATCCAATGAACAGGAGCCTATAAAATGTTTAAATGGCTGAACTACTGGCAAAGAGCGATCGCTCTATCCAAGCCTGCTGTAGAGGAGCAATCACCGCCACCTCCTACAACCTTTCTTCATCCAGCCCTCCGCCACACCGTTGCTCAAACATTACCGTATCAGCTTGCAGTTGATCCACTAGAGTCCAGCTTGTTTTATCGATCGCTTGAGGGAAAGATTGTGAGTTGTTCGTTAGCTTCTGGCGCAATTAAGTGGCAATCTGAAGAATCTGGCTATCCACTACGAGTCACAGATTAAATCCTTTGGGCGGTGCAAAGTGACGCGATCGCGGCATATTCTACAACAGATGGTCAACTGCTGATGCGATCAAATCAGTTGTGGCTACCTGGTGAAGTCACTTACTCAGTGTGTGATTTACTTCAGCAAACCTTGCAGATCCATTTACTTTATATTCACCAATGGATGGGAGGAACTCCTGGCCCTTCCCGTAAAAGTGAAGCAAAATATCAGATTAATCTGATTACTGGAGAAGTCACTGAGATATATAAAGGTGATGATTATGCTTTTGGCTTGGCTCATGATAATTGGCATCAAGACAATGGGCAAGTCTATCCATTGGTTTCTGGTGAATTGCTTTTGAAAACAAACCACCCTAGAGGAAGTTACAATTCTGCTCAATTACACAGCGCTTCAGTATTCATTGACTACTACTACACTGACGACAGAACTCAAAAAATTGTATTAAATGTCTTTAGTAACCAGCCTCCCTATTCAAAGCAGTGGGAAGCTATCATCAAGGAATTTCCTCCAGAACCGCCAAGACCGCAGTATTGCTAACTCTCAGTCTACTTGCAAGTTTATGAGGTACAGTACCAACAGTTTGTCAACCAGTTCTTTAAATATTTGGCTTTGACAGCGTTTTTTAAGGTAAATGAAGTGTACACGTAGGAGGTAGGGGCACAACAATGTTGTGCCCTTACAATAATTTTTACCTCACTCATTTATTTGCAATCTGCTGTATATACTTTATTTTTAATTCACGAGTATTAAAGACTCGTCCGCGAGTATCAAAGACTCATTAATGGAGTTCAAAGACTCGTCCGCGAGTATAAAAGACTCATTCACGAGTATTAAAGACTCATTCACGAGTATCAAAGACTCATTCACGAGTATCAAAGACTCGTCCGCGAGTATAAAAGGCTCATTCACGAGTATAAAAGGCTCATTCACGAGTATAAAAGACTCGTCCGCGAGTATCAAAGACTCATTCACGAGTATCAAAGACTCATTCACGAGTATCAAAGACTCGTCCGCGAGTATCAAAGACTCATTCACGAGTATCAAAGACTCATTAATGGAGTTCAAAGCCTCATTCACGAGTATTAAAGATA
Organism: Mojavia sp.; assembly: GCF_059505145.1. Lineage (NCBI taxonomy): Bacteria > Bacillati > Cyanobacteriota > Cyanophyceae > Nostocales > Nostocaceae > Mojavia > Mojavia sp. The sequence continues at coordinate 52,271 of NZ_JCACKA010000048.1, read as the reverse complement.
CAGCCGTAGTCAGATAGGTTATAGCAATTCAAATAATGTTTGCTACAGATAAATTATTTGTAAGTAAGGGCACAACATTTTTGTGCCCCTACCCATCTGTCGCATTCTTTTTTCAAATTGGTATAACTACTTTCAAGTTAAGGACTTGCAGAAAATAAATTATCCAATTTACTCAGATAATAATATTTTTCTTTATCCCCCTGCCCCCTGCGCTCTGCTCCCCTGCCTACACAGCGATGGGATATTTTTTTAGTTGGAAGTCTCTAATTCTCCACCGCACCCAGTGCTTTCAATGTGGCTATCTGCGCTTTTGTCAAGCCTGTAACCCCGGTGATGTTCATATTCTCATAAGGTCTTTCGACTATCAGCGTCTTGAAACACTTACCTGTTTTGACATCCCATAGTTTTATCGTTCCATCGCCGCTACCACTAGCTAAGGTTTGACCATTGGGATGAAACGCGACTGACCAAACTCGATTAGTATGTCCCTGTAAGGTGTAGATACATTTGCCGTCACTAACTGACCATAACCTGATAGTTTGGTCATCACCGCCGCTGGCTAAAGTTTGCCCATCAGGACTAAAAGTAACTGACCAAATCCAATTAGTATGTCCTTGGAGAACTTTCAGGCATTTACCATCATTGAGTGACCACAGCCGCACTGTTTGGTCATTAGCGCCACTAGCTAAAAGTTGCCCATTAGGGCTAAATGCTACTGGCCCAACTTGGCCAGTGTGACCCTGTAAAACTTTGAGGCATTTAGCATCATTGACTGACCACAGCCTCACGGTTTGGTCATAACCAGCACTAGCAAAAAGTTGCCCATCGGGACTAAATGCTACTGACCATACCTGATTAGTACTATCCTGTAAAACTTTTAGACACTTACCCTCACTAACTGACCATAGCCTGACTGTTCTGTCATTACTGCCACTAGCTACAATTTCACCATTGGGGCTAAATGCTATTGACCCCACTTTATGAGTATGTTCCGCTAAAACGTTCAGGCACTTACCATCTTTAACTGACCATAACCGAACTGTTCGATCATTGCTGCAACTAGCTAAAATTTCTCCATTAGGGCTGAAAACAACTGACCGTACTTGTTGAGTATGTGCGTTGAAAATTTTGCGGCATTGATGATTACTGAGTGCCCAAAGCCTCACCTTTTGGTCAAAACTACCACTGGCTAAAGTTTCACCGTCGGGGCTGAAGGCTACTGAGTCTACAGCATTAATGTAGCCCTGAAAAACTTTGAGGCATTTACCATCATTAACTGACCACAGCCTGACTGTTTGGTCATAAGCACCACTAGCTAAAATTTTACCATCAGGGCTAAATACTACTGACCAAATTTCATGAGTATGTCCTTGCAAAATTTGGTAGCATTGTCCGTCCCTAGCTGACCAAAGCCTCACTGTTTGGTCAGAACTACTACTGGCAATAGTTTGGCTATCAGAACTAAATTTAACTGACAAGACTCTATCAGTATGCCCATGCAGTACTTGCAAGCACTGACCATCACTAACCGACCATAGCCTCACAGTAGTATCATGACTGCCGCTAGCGAGAATTTTGCCATCTGGACTAAATGCTACTGACCGCAGCTTATCAGTATGTCCTTGAAGAACTTGCAAGCACTTACCGTCATTAACTGACCAAATTCTTAGGCTTTGGTCAAAACTGCCACTGGCAACACTTTGACTATCAGGACTAAAGGCTACTGACCAAACCTCACGAGTATGTCCTTGAAGAACTTGCAAGCACTTACCGTCATGGACTGACCAAATTCTCAGGCTTTGGTCAACACTGCCACTAACTAAAAGTTGACCATCAGAACTATATGCTATCGACTCTACGCGATCGCTATGTCCCTGTAAAGTTTGGATGCACTTACCGTCACTTACTTTCCATAGTTTGATAGTTTTGTCAACACTACCACTCGCTAAAAGTTGACCATCAGGGCTAAAGGCTACTGACCGGACAAAACCTGTATGACCTTTGCAAATTAAAATTTGTTGACCATCATCAATCTGCCATAAGCGAATTTCGCCATTAGCATCGCCTGTAGCCAAAATTTTGCCATTGGGACTGAAGGCTACTGAAAAAATAGTCGCTAAAATATCTGTAAAAACTGACCTTTCTAGAGCAACATTAACTAATTTTAGCTGCTGTAAATTAGCTCCCTTAAGGTAAGCTTGCCAAAGTGTCAGATTAGAAAAGTCATAATTGCTTAAATCTGTTTGGAGGTAGCAAAGTAGATTTAAAATATTGCCGCCTATATACCCTGGTTGATGGGTAAAATTTTCTCGTAAGGTTGAGAGGATTTGCGTTAACTTATTTTCAATTTTTTTATTATTTAACAGTAAATCAAGTAACCTTTCGGCAAGAGGTTTAATAATGAAACGAATTTGAGCTTCTCTGATGTAATCTTTAGCAGTTGCTTTCATCAAAGCATAGCGATTTAAAAATTCTCTTTCTCCACTAATAATGCCTTCACTGACTTCTGCAATTAAGCGATCGCTCAAATATTCCATCACCACAGGTTGCAATGTAAATAGTGACGTAATTTTTTCGATTAGCGACCTTCTAACTAATGACTGTAACGCCTCCACTAAACTTGACTGAGATGCCAGTGAGACAATATCCTCTCGTAATTCTGCTATACCAATAGGTTCTCGATTAATCGCCAACCAATACATTACTTCTTTTTCCAATTCTGACAGGCGATTAAATTGCTGGTCTAAAAGCTCACGAATTCCCCCAAATACTACAGTATCCTGGGCTAAGAATTCTGAAATATTACCATCAAATAATTCTTTAATAGTGGTAGAGATTATTTTTAATGCTAACGGATGACCTTTATAAAAATCGATGAGTTGGACTTCTTCTGCTTGTGTGCCTGACAATCCCTGAGTATGAAAAATTTCTTCGCCGTCTACTGCTTTTAAACCAGTTAGCTGCAAAGAACGCACGGGCAGAGTTTCTCCTTCTGATGCGGCAATTTCTTGCGGTTTCTCTCTACTTGTCAGGATGAGACAACTTTGATGAGATGTGCCACCGATGCGTTTGAGTAATTCTCCATAAGCTTCATAGCCTTCTCGATATGCTAAAGCACCTGGCTGTAAAATTGACTCAGCATTATCCAGTACTAACAAACATTTTGATGAGCGCAGATAATCAATCAGTAGAGAAATGCGATCGCCTACATCTTCGGGTAAATCAGTTTGCTGCTGGTTTGATAAAAACTTGATCAATTCTGCCAAAATTTCTTGTATTGGTGGAGCATTCCTGAGACTGCGCCAGATTACATAGCCAAATTGATCCTGAATTTGTTGTGCCAGTTTAATAGATAGTGAAGTTTTGCCAATTCCCCCCATCCCCAAAAGTGAAACTAATCGGCAGCGTTCTTGCACAATCCACTTGGTTAATTTGTCAAGTTCTTCAGCGCGACCATAAAAAACTGACACATCAACTGCTTCTCCCCAATCGATGCGATGTGGAGTTTGAGATTTGGGATTGAGGATTGCAGGTTGATTAGGGTTGCCTTTTTCAACTCTTTCAATTGCTAGCTGCTTTTCTCGTCGTTTATCTACGAAGTCCAGCACCTGCACGACGCTGGCAATAAAGCCGATTAAGCCCACAACAAAGCCAATAGTAGCTGAGATAGGGTCCATGTTTTCAGTGCCCTACTTAGGGAATTGCTGAGTTAAATTTAACATTTTGCAGAATTGGCAACAGTTTACCAGAAGAGAACAAGGTGAATTGAAGACAAAGGGAAGAAGTTATTCATACTTCTTCTATAAGTTGACGAATCAGTATTAAGGATTGTATCTTAATACATAACGATCGTTCGATATAAATAAGCCGAGTTATGCCCAAGATTGTTGACCATGAACAATACCGTAAAGAATTGCTCGGCAAGTGCTTCGATTTATTTGCCCAAAAAGGTTATGGTTCGATTACCATGCGGCAAATTGCCCAAAGTTTAGGAGTTTCGACTGGCACACTGTATCACTACTTTCCCAGTAAGCAAGCTTTGTTTGAGCAATTGCTAGAAGAAATTAGTCAGCAAGATGTGGCGATAGCATTAGCAGAGTTGGGAGAAAGAAAAATTTTGCCAGAGGCAATGGAAGCACTAGGAAGATATTTGGTAAAAAATGAAGATTACTTTATTAAATGGACTTATATTTGGGTTGATTTTTGCCAAAATAAAGATTCTGAGCAAATGAAAGGAAGTGCTGTAGTGAAGCGTGCCAATCAACGCTACCAGCAAGCAGCCTGTAATTTTATCGGCATTCAAGATCCTGTTTTAGCTTCCTTTGTGTTGAGTTTCGTCAATGGTTTAATTTTGGAAAAACTATGGGGTGACGAAACGATTGATTTTTGTGAACAATGCGTCTTGCTAGGAAAAATGTTAACGGCATATTTGCAGCAATCAGTTTCTCATAATGCAGCTAATTGCAAAAAATAACTGCTAGCAGTTACGTTGTATTCCATACACCAACTTAAATTTTAATAGAGGGGAAAAATGGGTCAGAGGCTGTTATTTAAACCTAAGAATCAAGGGTTAATTGCATTAGTAGTTGCGGCTACTGCAATTACAGGTGGAATTGTTGTTTATGCTGTTTCTCAGTTTGGGCAAGCTAGCCGCACTACCTCAGATGAAGCTGTACCAACTACACCAATTGTGCAGAAGGTAACGGCTTTAGGAAGACTGCAACCAGAAGCAGAGGTACTTAGCTTGTCTGCACCGTTGGCGTTAGATGGCGATCGCATTGCCCAAATCCTTGTTCAAGAAGGCGATCGCGTCAAAGCTGGGCAAGTAATAGCAATTTTAGATTCACGCGATCGCTTACAAACTGCGGTATTACAAGCACAAAAACAAGTTCAAGTGGCTCAAGCTAAACTCGCGCAAGTCAAAGCTGGAGCCAAAACCGGACAAATTCAAGCACAGCAAGCAACTGTTGAGCGCTTACAAGCCCAATCCCAAGGAGATAGAGAAAGCCAACAAGAAGCGATCGCTCGCCTGGAAGCACAATGGAAAGGAGATAGGATTGCACAAGAGGCGACAATTGGCAAGCTAGAGGCAGAACTCAACAATGCCCAAGCTGAATATCTGCGTTATCAACAATTATATTCCCAAGGTGCAATTTCTAATTCTGCGTTTGACACTAGGCGCTTGAGTTTAGAAACTGCAAAACAGCAACTTGACGAAGCCAAAGCAGTTCTCAACCGCATTAACTCCACTGCTAGCCGCCAACTGGCTGAAGCTAAAGTTGCACTCAACCGCATTAACTCCACTAGTAACAAGCAAATCAGCGAAGCCCAAGCCACACTCAACAGTATTGCAGAAGTCCGCCCAGTGGATGTAGCCGCAGCGCAAACTGAAGTTGAAAATGCGATCGCCTCACTTAAACATGCCCAAACCGACTTAGCAGCAGCTTACATCAAAGCACCAACAACAGGACAAATTCTCAAAATTCATAAACGAGCCGGTGAAAAAATTGGTGATGCTGGCATTGCAGACTTCGCTCAAACTGATCAGATGATTGCAGTGGCAGAAGTTTATCAAACCGATATCAGTAAAGTAAAACTAGGACAAAAAGCAGTAATTTCCAGCCAGGGATTTACTGGTGAACTGCGCGGCAGAGTTTCGCAGATTGGCTTGCAGGTAAACCGACAAAACGTCTTCAGCAACCAGCCAGGAGAAAATCTCGATAGCCGAGTCATTGAAGTGAAAATTCGCCTTAATCCTCAAGATAGCAAGCGAGTTGCAGGTTTAACTAACCTACAAGTGCAGACAGCAATTGAATTATAAAGCCATACAAAATCAGGAGATTTCATCATGCTGAAAGTTATATATCTTCTGCTTTGCATTTTGGGAACAGTTTTACCTTATTCGCAGTTTATGCCATTTCTTTTAGAGAACAGTCTTGATATCCAACTTTTTTTTGAACAGCTATTTGCTAACAGAATTTCTGGTTTTTTTGGCATGGATGTGATTGTTTCATCTCTTGTACTCTGGGTGTTTGTGTTCCGGGAAGGGAAACGCCTAAAAATGCAAAATCTTTGGATTTACATCGCTTCTAATCTTTTAGTTGGCGTTTCTCTTGGTCTGCCTTTATTTCTCTTAATGCGGCAATATCAACTTGAACAGCAGATTGAAACTGTAAACTCTTAACTACCTTTGATATTGAGGCTGAAGCAAAATGTTTTCTCATCTATTTCGCAAAACTCCGCTAGCTTGGCGGCAGTTAATGAAAGAAAAAACGCGCCTAGCAGTTGCAGTGGCAGGTATTACCTTTGCCGATATGCTGATGTTTATTCAGTTGGGGTTTGAAAGTGCCCTATTTGATGCAGCCGTCCAACCACATCGCAATTTAAAGGCAGATTTAGTTTTAATTAATCCCCAATTTCAAACTTTGTTCTCGGTGAAAAGCTTTTCTCGTGAACGGCTGTATCAGGCATTGGGTTACGACGGTGTGCAGTCAGTCAATTCCCTATACATTAGTACCGGACAGTGGCGGAATCCCGAAACACGTCTTGATCGTGCCATATTAGTCTGGGGTGTCGATCCGGCACAACCTGCATTCAAATTTCCCGAAATTCAACAAAACCACGATGATCTGAAGCAGTTGTATCAAGTTTTGTTTGACCAAGCAGGTCGTCCAGAGTACGGGGATGTTGGCACTATCTTTAAAAAAACAGGCAACTTTCAAACAGAACTTAATAGCAAAGCCGTCAATGTTAAAGGCATATTTAGCAACGGTGCTTCCTTTGCTGCTGATGGCAATGTCATCACTAGTGACTCCACATTTCTGCAATTATTCCCAGAACGTAAACCCGATCGCATTGAAGTTGGTTTGATTACTCTTAAACCTGGCGTTAATCCCGAAAAAGTCCAAGCGCAACTTGCTGCTGGTTTACCTAATGATGTAAAAGTTCTCACTCCTGAAGGCTTTGCCGAAACTGAAAAGACTTATTGGGCCACGGGAACTGGTATTGGTTTCATTTTTGGTTTGGGTGTGGGAGTCGGGTTTATTGTAGGTATCGTCATTGTCTACCAAGTTCTTTACGCCGATGTTTCCGATCACCTGCCAGAATACGCCACCCTCAAAGCAATGGGCTATAGCGATCGCTATTTATTAGGAGTTCTGCTACAAGAAGCATTATTTTTAGCTTTCTTAGGTTATTTTCCGGCTTTTTTCCTTTCTTTTGGGCTGTATCAAATTACCTACGCTGCCACATTGCTACCTATTTTTATGAAGCTGGATCGAGCAATATCTGTCTTTATTTTGACCGTGATTATGTGTAGTGTTTCTGGGGCGATCGCTATGCGAAAATTACGAGCCGCCGACCCTGCAGATATCTTTTAAGTTATCGTTATGAACTGCGTACTGAACAGGACAAGGGGCAAGATGTATTGATAGTTCTTTCACCTTGTCTCCCCTCCTGCACTCTGCCTAAACCAAATCAAAATCATACAATATCCTATGTTACAAGAATCTACCCCAGTCACTACCAACTCTCAATTTTCTAATTTAGAATCAGTAATTTCTATTAGTAAGCTCAATCATTATTTTGGTGAAGGAGCGCTACGTAAACAAGTATTATTCGATATTAATTTAGAAATTAATGCTGGTGAAATTGTAATTATGACCGGCCCCTCTGGTTCAGGAAAAACGACTCTGTTGACTCTCATGGGTGGACTGCGATCGGCTCAAGAAGGTAGCCTAAAAATCTTAGGACAGGAAATCTCTGGTGCGAAGAAACAACAGTTAACCCAACTACGCCGTCAGATTGGTTATATTTTTCAGGCACATAACCTCATGACCTTTTTAACAGCTAAAGAAAATGTACGTATGTCTTTAGAGTTACACGATCAGTTTCTCAATCAGGATATCGATACAAAAACGATCACTATGCTAGAAACGGTTGGTTTAGGAGAACATATAAATTACTACCCAGAAAAACTCTCTGGTGGACAAAAACAACGAGTAGCGATCGCCCGTGCCTTAGTCAGCCATCCTAAAATTGTTTTAGCAGACGAACCCACTGCGGCACTCGACAAAAAATCTGGGCGCGATGTCGTAGAATTAATGCAGAAGCTAGCTAAAGAACAAGACTGTACAATTTTGCTAGTTACCCATGATAACCGCATCCTTGATATTGCCGATCGCATCATTTATATGGAAGATGGTCAATTAAAAAGCGATGATATAGATGTTGTTACGAGAATGCATTAAAAAAAATTAAAATAATATTCTTTTTAAGCGTTAAAATTCAAAATACTATGCAGTTGATAATAGTTTAGCTGTTAATTTTGATTGCCAGTTTCTGCGTTGTTACTAATTTACAAAATTTATATTTAGTAATTGCAGTAGTAAATATTACTTTAGATTAAGAATATTAAATTTCAATTACGTAACTAGTGGCAATATCAGGCATTTGCAACCAATTTGATTTTATTCGTAAAATCAAACAGAAGGAGGATATGTGTTCGCTCATCAATAAAGTCGGTAAGTAGGTTGTGACGGTTCTCACCCCAAATGTGTTCGGTAATTGGATCTTTAAGAAAAATTAAGAAGTCACTTAGGCTTAGAATGGGTTGATACAGAAAAAGATGTAGTAAAAAGGATGAAGGATAAACACAAAAATCGACTTCATCCTTTAGAATTTACTTACACTTCAGACTTCTATTGTTGCCCTCCCCCACCTGAAGGAATTGCTGTCTTGCTTATTTAGTAAAAAGAGGTGATCTCAGAGCTATAGCCAAGGAAGCTACTAGGCTGGAGGAGTTGAATCGGCAATGGGTACCGTTTGCTACCCATATTAGTCAACAGGCTAAAGGTTTTAAAGGCAAACAAATTCGGGAACTTTTAAAATAATTTTAAGAGGTAGTAATGAGTGATACTACTGAAAAAGGTGTCATCTTAATTGTGGATGACACTCCTATTAATTTAGAAGTATTGCTAGATTTTTTAGAAACATCTGGCTTTAAAGTATTAGTATCTGAAGATGGTGAAAGTGCAGTGGAGATGGCAGAATATGCCTTACCAGAGCTAATTTTATTGGATGTATTGATGCCAAAGATGGACGGTTTTGAAACTTGTCGTCGTCTCAAAAACAATCCAGCCACTCAAAATATTCCTGTAATTTTCTTAACTGCCCTTGCAGAGAAAGTAGATAAAGTTAAAGGACTGAATCTAGGAGCGGTGGATTACATTACCAAGCCCTTAGAGCATGAAGAGGTTTTAGCTCGCGTTCAAATCCATATGCGCTTACAAAACCTGACAAAAAAACTCACAGAGCAAAATGAACGTTTAGAAGCGGAAATTACTGAGCGTCAGCGCTTAGAGGTGGAACGGGAAGAAGCTTTTCGGGCACTTCAAAAAAGTGAAGCCCGATTTAGGCGCTTGGTGGAATCTAATATTATTGGAATTATCTTGTCAGACTTGAGCGGCAAAATTACAGAAGCAAACGATGCATTTCTTCAGATGCTGGGATATGAACGAGAAGAACTGCACTCAGGAAAATTGTGTTGGAACAAAATAACTCCACCAGAATATAGGAATTTAGAAGCAAGAGCGATCGCAGAATTAATCAGTTCTGGAGTTTCTACTCCCTTTGAGAAAGAATACATTCATAAAGATGGTAGTCGTGTTCCTGTTGTAGCTGGCGGTGCGCTTTTAGAAAAATCTCAACAAACTACAGTTGGTTTTGTGCTTGATATTACTGAGCGCAAGCAAGCAGAACAGAAAATCCGTGAACAAGCTGCCTTGTTAGATATCACTACAGATGCGATTCTTGTACAAGATTTAGACAACCAAATTCGATTTTGGAACAAAGGAGCCGAACGCCTGTATGGTTGGAACCAAGAAGAAGCGATCGCCAAAGATGCTAATAGAATTCTTTATAAAGAAGAAGCATTTTCTCAACTGCAAGATATTAACATCAGTTTAAATAATTGCGGTTTATGGCAAGGTGATTTACAGCAAATCACAAAAACAGGTAAAGATATTATTGTTGCCAGTCGTTGGACAGTTGTGCCTGATTTAGAAGGACAGCCTAAGTCCATCTTAATCGTCAACACTGACATTACAGAGAAAAAGCAACTCGAAGCCCAGTTTCTACGGGCACAGCGTATGGAGAGTATCGGTACCCTAGCTAGTGGTATCGCTCACGATCTCAATAATGCGCTGACACCAATGCTGATGATAGTTCAACTTTTAGAACTAACACTTACAGATCAAAAGAGCCAAGAATGGATTTCAATATTAGAGTCAAATATTAAACGTGCAGCAAATTTGGTCAAACAAGTACTCTGTTTTTCACGAGGACTCGAAGGTAAGTTTACAACAATACAGGTAAAAAGTTTAATTTCGGAAGTTGAACAAATTGTTAAACAGACCTTTCCTAAATGTATTGAACTTAAAATTGATTTTCCCAAGCAAAATCTGTGGTCAATCTATGGTGATGCTACTCAGCTGCACCAAGTGTTACTGAACCTCTGTATTAATGCTCGTGACGCTTTACTAGACGGTGGGATCTTACGCATTTCTGCCAACAATGTCTGGATTGATAGCTACTATGCTCGCATGAATATTGATGCTCAGGTTGGCCCATACGTTGTGATTACTGTATCCGATACCGGACAGGGAATTCCCGCAGAAATTGTTGATAGAATTTTTGAGCCGTTTTTCACTACAAAAGAAGTCGGTCAAGGTACAGGGCTTGGTCTTTCAATAGTCATGGGCATTGTTAAAAGCCACGGTGGTTTTGTAAACGTACTTAGTGAAGTAGGAAAAGGAACAGAATTTCAAATATATTTATCAGCTACACAGGCGACAGAGACAGATACCACACTAGTAGGGCATCATGCATTACCCATAGGTAATGGTGAATTAATTCTCGTTGTTGATGATGAAGATTCAATTCGTGAGATTACTAAAACTGCTTTAGAAAAAAACGCCTACAAGGTTCTAGTGGCCCGTGATGGAATTGAGGCAGTGGCACTATATACAAAACATCAAGCAGAAATTAGCGTTGTTTTGATTGATATGATGATGCCTTCTATGGATGGGCCAATGGCTATCCGTGTATTGAAAAAAATTAACCCAGAAGTCAAGATTATCGGAGTTAGTGGTCTAACCTCTAATCATGAATTAATTAAAACTCTAGGTAATAACGTCGCCACCTTTTTACCAAAACCCTATACCTCACATGAATTATTAGAAAATTTGCAGATGGTTCTCAATACAAAATAATACTAGTACACTGCAGCGTAAATAAATCACCCATTCCAAATCAATGAAACGCTTATGCTGTAATTATTTTGAATTTTGAATGCGTGAATTTTGAATTCCGCCTTGCGGTACTAGTGTGGGTTAGCGCAGAATTAGCTCAAAGCAATCTTTATAGACAATTTATGCTAGTTTGGTCAATCCAACAATCTGTTAATCTAGCATTGTCGAGGAGTGGAAAAACAATAAATGGAAATTAGTAATTTATTTACGGTAGGTGGCGTAGTCATGTGGCCCCTGTTGGGGTTTTCGATGTTAGCTGTGGCGTTGATTATTGAACGGCTGAGGTTTTGGGTACAAATAAATAGACGTCAAAACCGTGTTGTGCGAGAAGTATTACAACTTTATCGTCAAGGTAATATAGTCGGCGCTTGGGATAAATTACAGCAAAATACTAATTTACCCATCGCCCGAATTTTTCTGGCAGCTTTAGAATTAGAAGAGCCGACTCCAGAGGAATTTCGTTTGGCATTAGAAAGTGAAGCGCAAGCTGAGATACCTTTACTTAAGCGTTTCCAAAACATTTTCGAGACGATCATCGGACTTGCACCTTTATTGGGACTTCTCGGTACTGTCTTAGGGTTAATTACTTCCTTTGCCTCTCTAAATATTGGTGATGTAGGAGGTACAAAAACAACAGGTGTGACAGCCGGGATTAGTGAAGCTTTGGTATCTACAGCATCAGGATTGGTCGTTGCTATTTTTACACTTCTATTTGCTAATACTTTCCGAGGGCTTTACCAACGCCAGATTGCCTGGATTCAAGAGTATGGTGGACAGTTAGAATTACTCTACCGCCGCCGCTATGAAAGAGGAGAGAAATCCTATGCGCCTACCAAATGAACCAGCCAAGTGGTAGCGGTTATGGATCGGTTGCGTCAAGTACAGTGAGCTAAATTAGCGATCGCCACCCAAAAGCCATAATAAGAGAAAAATACTTACACCTGTCAGCTTTAATGTAGAGAATTTAAATAAGTCTTTTGACTACTCTACAATGTTCAATTTTAATAGTATTCTAGAAAAACAAATAGCTTTTTCCACTACATTTTTTGAGGGGATAATCCATGACTATTTGGGTAAACGAGCAAATTGATCCGTCTGGCATGATTCATGCTTGTATTGCCTGCTGTAACGAGTCTCAAGCACAAGATTGTCATGAATCCTTTGATAAAAATTTGAGTGAGACGCAAAAGTCCTCCGGCTGGGAAGCGCGATTGCGGATAGTCGATTCTTGGGATGATGTTCCAGTCAATGCTTTAAAGCTTGATTAATACAGATTATCTCTCTAGTTTTAGAGATTTCTAGACATTGAAATTGCCCAGCAAAAAAACAAGTTTGCTCAAAATAGGTTAATAAACGATAAAAAACTGATTAAAACTTAATACTTGATCGACGACAGTTCCCAAATAACCGTAACTGTTATGGAAAATTGATGATTTTTATGAAGTTTTAAGAGTTATTATCGATCGCAAGGATTAAAGTCAAAAACTTGCACAAACCGAATCAATGTAGTGAACTATCCCAAAGTTTACACTTCAAAGCCAAGCTATCCCATTAATTTGGTTGGCAAAACGGGACAAGCTGTTCAGATTTCAATTCATTCTCCTAGCCAGTATATCTGTGCCAACTGCGAACGGATATTACCAGATTGGAAACAGCAATCTTTTTTATGGGTAGTGATTGTTTTACAACAATCACGATATCAACTACTCGAAAGTACGGCAGAAGTAGAGAGAGAAAAAGAACGCTTACGAGAAAAGTTTATGAGGTTTGGTTGTGATTTAGCATTTAATCTGCGCGATCGCGGCTATTTAACAGACCTTATAGATCCTCGTACTGGCTTTCCCTTACTTTCCCATTCCGGGGTAATTCCCCACGATGACACAGCAGTTGTGAAAGCTTTACTTAATTACCCAGTAATTCAAGACAAATGCTGTGTGCTAGTACATCCGAACTGGGGTACAGCCGTTTATCCTAGCATCTTGATATCAGAAGCTTCCCCAATTCTGATTGAATCGGTCACTAAAAGCATAGCGCCTATGCATGGATGGCAAGAAATTATTTAATAGTCTCTCACACCACATCTTGCATCAGTTGCTTTATTGCAATTTTTGTAGAGGTAAAGATATGACCAAGAAAGGGTATATGAGGGAGATGAGCGAGAATTACTCTTCACTCCCCTACACCCCTATCAATTTAGATCCTCACACTCTGATATCATGTCCATTCAAATAACCGTCATTGCGACCGTAGGGAAGCAATCCCAAAAACATTGCGATTGCGTCGTTTGACTTCGTTCCACTCGCAATGACATTAAGGGTGATTTGCCGGACATGATATGACCTCAGTTTCAACAGACAAGCTTTGCTAACTCATTATTGTTAGAGAGTGGTCAGCTTCGGAGCTACGTCTTAGCACATCTACTTGGGCTTGATCTAGACAAGTATGCAATTTCTCAGCAACTACTTTTACATAGGGTTCGTTGAGTAGAGAAAAGTGAGAACCGGGAATACAATAAATATCCAGTCCGCCAGTAACAACGTCGCCCCAACCGAATTGAGGATCATATTGTATGCCAACAGCACTGACGCGAGCTTGATCATCAGTTCGGAAGAGGACGACTCGACCTGGATAAACCTGGAACTCATAGTTACTAAGAGCCTGTTTATTAGCTTCCGAAATTTCTAGGTGTCGGTCAGTGTCTAAGAATTGATCAGACTGAACATTAAAGTAATGCTTGTATTTCTGTTTGAAACGATAGAGGCCACTATTGAGCAGATTTGGAATCCACTGTCTCCAAACCTCAGTTCTTTGCCAAAGGTAATCAGGCCCTAGTTGTAAGAGATTATTTAAATGCTCGCCAAGTCGCTTCACAAATGGTAATCGCACATCATAGCCAGGACGACAGCTATCAAACATAACTAGAAGAGCTACTTCCTCACCTTGCTGACGAAGTTGTTGAGCCATCTCAAAGGCAACATTACCTCCAAACGAGTAGCCACCAAGAAAATAAGGCCCCTTCGACTGAATAGTTTGAATTTCTTCAACGTAGTGTGCCGCCATGTCTTCTAGGCGAGTAAATGGAGCCTGTTTTCCATCTAGCCCTTGTGGTTGTAGACCGTACAATGGTTGGTCTGTTCCCAAATGCATTGCCAATTCACGGAAACACAGAACTTCTCCGCCTAAACCGTGGATACAAAACAAAGGTGGTTTAGAACCGAATGGTTGAAGAGTCACCAGAGAAGACCAAGATTGTGAGGATTCTAGCTGAAGAATCTTAGTGGCGAGTTGCTCAACAGTAGGGGCTTGCAGCAAGGTAGATATAGGTAGATTCTGTCCCAAAGACTTCTCGATTGCAGTGAATAGACGTAACGCCACCAAAGAGTCACCACCCAAAGCAAAGAAATTATCGTAAATACCTACCTGCTCAATCCCTAGAACCTCGACCCAGATTGTAGCTAGCAGCTTCTCTATATCAGTTCTTGGTGCAACAAACGTTGCCTTCAATTGGTCTGTTAGCTTGTCTGCCAAACCAATACGCTGGAGTTTGCCTGTAGAACCCTTGGGTATTTCTTTGACAAATACCACCTGAGTTGGAACTTTAAAATCAGCCAGCTTAGTGGCGGCAAATTCACGGATTTCTTTTGCTGTCACAGAGGCATTCTGCCGTAGAACAATTGCTGCTGCCAAATCCTCACCAAGGGTAGGATGGGGAACTGCAAAGGCAACTGCCTGGGCTACCGCAGGGTGGTCTAGTAGTACTTCATCAATTTCTCTAGGAGAAATTTTTTCACCACCCCGATTGATTTGTTCCTTGAGTCTGCCTGTGATGAATAGATAACCTTCGTGATCTAAATAGCCTTGATCTCCCGTTCTAAACCAGCCATTGGTAAAGGTGCTTTGATTGGCTAAGGAATTATTTTCGTAAGCAAGCATCACATTGCCACCTTGAACAACAATTTCCCCAATTTGATTTGGTTTGAGTAAGTGGCCTGTTTCATCCATGATGCCAATTTCTAACCCCGCGGCAATTCCGACTGAACCGGGTTTACGCTGACGAGGTGGTAAGGGATTGAGTGAGCTGATACTGCCCGTCTCAGTCATGCCATAACCTTCTAATACTGGAGCCTGAAATAATTCCTCTAAAGCCGTCATTATCGGACGTGGTAGGGCAGCACCTCCAGAACGAATAAATCGCAGTCTGGGGAACTCATTCAAGCTCTTATTGATATCTGCTGCAGCATTCAAAACTGCTTGATGGATGGTTGGAACTGCTGTATACCAGGTTGCTTGCATTGCTTGCAGCCAAGCAAAAAACTGAGCGTTATCAAATCCAGGAGTACAGGCTACACTTGCTGCTGCTGCTACCGAGGAAAGGATTGCTGTAATTAACCCCTGTACGTGAAATAAGGGCATAACGTTCAAACAGCGATCGCTTGGCCCTAACTCTAGTGCGTTTTTAATGTTCTGTGCTGAGATATATAGATTAGCCTGCGTTAATGGCACAATTTTCGGTCGGGCAGTAGTTCCTGATGTATGCAATACCAGGGCAGTATCCTCACTTCTACTGCTAGTGCGTTGTACTGGAGGTAAATGGGTTTCACCTACTAACCGAAAAATTCCTGCCTCCGCCTCCAACTGCGGCACGAGTTCAATAATTGGGATATTACGCGCCATTGCGACTTTTCTGGCTGGTGAATCTATTCCTGCTTGCACAATCAGTGCTTTTGCATTCAAATCACCGAAATAAAAGTCAAATTCCGCAGCACTATAAGCAGGATTTAGAGGCGCGCTAGTGGCACAAGCAGTTACAGCTAAGAAAGCAACCGCCATCTCTGGCCCATTGGGCAGCACAATTGCAATCCGGTCTCCCAAACCCAACCCCAAGGCATTCAAGGTTGTATTCACGTCCTGCATGTGTTCATACAGACGCATATAGCTTAGGGAAGAACGACCGGGAGCGGCAATTGCTGTTGCTTGCGGATTTTGTTTGACGCTATCTCTGACTAACTGCTCAATAGTTAAATTAATTGAAGTACCAAAGATTGACGTGGCTCTTTTTTGTAACTCTTGTTTTGCCATTTTTCTTTAATACTGCTTATATTCGTATACATTAAGTTGTAATGTTTATTTATACACATACTGTCAATGAATTCTTTTGTCTTCATGAATTTTTCAAGAGAATATTGCAATTTTTAGGTAATTTATGAAATAAGTGTAAAGATAATAATTTAGAAACTTAATACACTCTTTACAAAATAAGTCCTAACTTTAAAGAATATATAAACTCTGCGGGTGGCTTCTGGTATTTTGAAGAAAAAATCGTCAGCTTATACCAATTGAAAATTAAGAATTCGTCTTTAAAAATTTGCTAAGAAGGAGCCAGCCCTCTCTAGCTGTGTCCTTGCTGCATCATAATTACTAATATCAATGCAGTAAGAAAGGGCAACATATTCAAACCTAGAACCCTAAATGCTGTGTAAATTTCGTAATTACGTTTAATGTGAAGGAAGCCCAACACCCTTGTAATTTCGTAGGTTATTCTAAATCAATGATTTTGAACGAATATAGAAACTCTGATCAACTAAGAGGCTTTTCTAATCTACATCAGATGTTAATTACAAATTAGTAAAAGTTATTTACTTGACAGCTACTTAGTATCAGATATCCTGCGGTTAGCTGGACTTTTGTTTCGCTTTCCCTAAGATTTTCATCAAATATTTTTAGGTTTACGCAATTTTTGGGAAACAATAGGGCCAAGGATTTGGTTAAGACTACGCAGTTGTTCAGCTGTACCCATGCAGATTAGCGTGTCTCCCGGCATTAATACGGTGTCACCAGTCGGGCCACCAATCAAATTACCATCGGTGCGGCGGATGGCAAGCACTAACGCCCCAGTTTGCGATCGCAGTTTTGCTCTCTGTAGGGTTTGTCCAACAAAGGGACAGGAAGCCGGGTCGAGCAAAAATTCTTCCATATACAACTGGCGGTCTGCACCTGTGAGGATACCGTCTACAAAATCCAACACCTGGGGTCTGAGAGCCGCAGCTGCCATCCGCTTCCCGCCTGTGATATAGGGAGAAATCACAGCATCTGCACCGCCGCGCTGTAACTTTTGCAAAGCTTCTTCTGTACTTGCTCTGGCGATCGCCCGAATTCCTGGATTCAAAGTTTTTGCTGAAAGAACAGTATATAAATTTTCTGCATCAGAAGGAAGTGCGGCTACTATACAAATCGCCCGTTCAATACCAACTCTCAGCAGCGATTCATCCAGCGTCGCATCACCCTGGTATACTGTATAACCTTCTACTTGCGCTTTTTGAACAGATTCAACCTCAGAATCAATTACTACAAAAGCTACGCCTTCTGCTCGGAATTCTTTGGCAATTTGACGACCAGTCCGACTAAATCCACAGATAATGTAATGTCCTGACAAGGATTCCATTAAGCGCCTCTGTTGTCGTAGTCGAATTCCTTCTTGAAAGTAGCCTTCAATGACAGCTTCTGTAAATCTATTGACAATGTAACCGATATTGATTACACCCATCAAAATTAAGGCAATGGTAAATAATCGTCCTCGACTGCCTAAAGGGTGTGTCTCCCCGTATCCAACAGTAGCCAAAGTAATTACCGTCATGTAAGCCGCGTCTTCCCATGACCAGCCCTCTACTAAGCAGTACCACAAAGTACCAATTAAGAAAACACAGCCAAGAGCGATCGCTCCTGTCATCAGCTCTTTTTGGATACGTTGATATTTTTGTTCCGGCATCGAGTACAAAATTTTTTTTCACCTCTGCCACTGGTTAGAGGATATCTGAGGGTTAGCCACCAAGAAAATGTTATTTGCTGAAAATAGTCGAAATTTTTGAGAGATTTCTAGGACACTAGTAAATAACTAATATGATCAAGGATTTTCACAAGGAGCGGTAGTGAGCATACAAACTCTCGTTGAAGAAGCCACGATCTCCCCAAAGCCGGATTCTTTGCCAGCTAGCCCCTTTGATACCAATAGCTTCGATGAAGCAGTCATGTCTACCTATGCCCGGTTTCCTCTAGCCCTAGAACGGGGCGCAGGATGTCGAGTATGGGATACACAGGGGCGGGAATATTTGGACTTTGTAGCTGGAATTGCCACTTGTACTTTAGGACATGCCCACCCAGCTATGGTAGAAGCGGTGACACGCCAAATCCAGAAGCTGCATCACGTTTCTAATTTGTACTACATTCCAGAACAGGGCGAATTAGCAAAATGGCTCATTCAACATTCCTGTGCCGATCGCGTCTTTTTCTGCAACTCTGGTGCTGAAGCCAATGAAGCAGCAATTAAACTAGCGCGGAAATACGCCCATACTGTACTAGACATTGAGCAACCAATTATCTTAACGGCTAATGCTAGTTTCCACGGGCGGACTTTAGCGACAATTACCGCTACGGGGCAACCAAAATATCAAAAACATTTTGATCCCTTAGTTCCTGGTTTCCACTACGTACCTTACAACGATATTGGAGCCATAGAAGCGGCAATTAGCGAGCTGGATGAAGGTGATTATCGTGTAGCAGCGGTTCTTTTAGAGCCATTACAGGGAGAAGGCGGTGTACGTCCTGGTGATGTCGCTTACTTCCAAAAACTGCGGCAAATTTGCGATGAAACTGGCGTTTTGCTGATTCTTGATGAAGTGCAAGTTGGCATGGGGCGCAGTGGCAAGTTATGGGGTTATGAAAATCTTGGCATTGAGCCAGATATTTTCACCAGCGCTAAGGGCTTAGGTGGTGGTATCCCCATCGGGGCAATGATGAGTAAGAAATTCTGCAATGTATTTCAACCAGGGGAACACGCCAGCACCTTTGGTGGAAATCCTTTTGTTTGCGGGGTGGCGATCGCTGTCTGCCAAACTTTAGAAAAAGAGAATATTTTGCAGAATGTGCAAGACAGAGGTGAGCAACTACGAGCTGGATTAAGAGCGATCGCCACGAAATATCCCAATTATATTTCTGATGTTCGCGGATGGGGTTTAATCAACGGTTTAGAGTTGCAAGCCGATATTCAGCTAACCGCAGCTGATATCGTTAAAGTTGCCATAGAGGAGGGTGTATTGCTCGTACCAGCTGGCCCAAAAGTCCTCCGGTTTGTGCCGCCATTGATTATTACAGAGGCAGAAATCAATACTGCCTTACAAGCTGTAGACAAAGCACTGGCTACGGTCGCAGCATAGGGAATCAAAAAGCGTTAACAAGTAGTAATTCGTAATTAAGTCTTAGATGGGGATTAAATCCCCACCTAAAACTAAGCGACCGCTACAGGTCGCTTAACCGCAAGAGCGTAGTGGCTCCTCAACGGGACGCCAGCCGCTACTTAATGATGATGATGGTGATGGTGATGGTGATGCCCATCTACTTGAGGATTAACTGCTATTGCTTCCTCTTGTCTCAACTCACCAATATAAGCATCTGCCCATTGAGCAGCCATTGCCAAAAACTCTGGATGGTCATTGACGCAAGGCATTTGTACATAGTCCACATCGGAATGCTTTTTCTCTAAAGCATGGATAATGTGGTGTACATCCAATAAAGTTTCGTGATTTTCGGTGGCAAAACCAATCGGCATAAAAATCACCGCTTTTGCACCTAATTGAATGAGGTTATTAGCAGCTTGCTCGGCGTTTGGCTGCGTCCATTCAATTAAGGGTGTATCGTGGTTGAGCCAACCTACCGAAATTAAAGGATAGCGGTTAATCAACTTATCACGCACCAAGTCGTAAAGTGCCTGACTTTCGACAATCCCAGAGGTGAAGCCTTTAGCTTTGTGGGGACAGCCGTGGTTCATTAGCACAATGCCGACTTGAGAAGGTAGGTAGGTTGCTGCTAAATCGGCAGTAATTTTTTCCTCTACTAGATGAGCCATCAAATCAATGTAGGCTGGTTCGTTGTAGAAAGAAGGGATGTAGCGTTGGCCTTTTACCCAATGTTGCTCGCCATCAGCCATCTCAGCTAAGGCGTTATTTACCTGCTCGATCGCAATTCCACTAGTAAAGATAGAATCAACCACCAACAGTGGGTAAATCAAAATTTTGTCAAAGCCTTGGTTTTGAATTTCCGCTAAGACTTGTTTAGGCAAAAAAGGAGCGCAGAAGTTGAAAGCTTTAAAGACTTGGACGCCATCGCCCCACTTTTCTTGTAACAACTTCTCAATGCCAGCACGTTGTTTTTCAAAGATGGCATTATGTGGGGAAATAAAATCGTGGTGTGTGTGTCCCCACTCGTGACGGTCAAATAATGCCAAAAGCTTTGCTAGGGGTGGGTAAATCCAAGTTGGAACTGGTGCAAATTTTGCTGTTAATAGATTTAAAGCCTGTTCATTATAGTTAGCGAAATCTTCGTAGCTTTCGACTTCGCCGTAGCCCATGAGCAATACGGCGACTCTATTTTTACCTGATGATTGCTCGTGAGTGTGTTGTACTTTTTCCGGCGTGGCTACCACAATGAGTTCCTCAATATAACCAGAATCGAGAGTTAAAGCAGTGAGAAAGTAACTTAATTACTTCGCTGCTTACTTAAATGTTATCCCATCCGGGGGGATAGGATCAGTAAAATCATCATAACGGGACATTACATCATATACTCCAGCGATCGCTACATAGATAAAAAAATTTACCTACAATGATGAGGGACTAGAAGCGAAAGTAGTATCTTCCATTGGCCGGAAAATTGTTCTCATCGCGCATCCAACGGCTATATAAACTAAGTGTCTTGAAACCTGCTTTTGCAGGTTGTGCCTATGTGCAAAATGAGCTGTAATTTAAAGTCACCTCATGCAAGATGTTAAGTATTTAGAATTTTGTGTATCCTGAAGATTCCTAATAGCCTAATTCAGAGATGATTTATAAAATTTTTCAACAAAATATTTAGTTAATATTGCTGAGACACAATGTCTTATTGATAACTAAAATGGTTGGAAAAAGAGAATTGTCAACTGGTCGCGGCTCCATGAACGCCGCTCCGGGACTGGGTACTGGGAAAACATTCCAAAATTTGTCAGTGGGTAAAAGCCGCCTTCCAGAATTTTTCCGCGCTCTTACCCAATCCCTAATCCCTAATTCCCAGTTTCTTTTACAGCTGCTAACACGAAAAACAGATGAGCATAATTATTTGCCCTGGAATTCATGATCCAGCCTTAACTAAAAGCTTTATATTGGGGTGTTTAGATCCTGATTCTCGTAGCTCAATTGCTGCAAATTTAGATGATGTACTGGTTTTCCCAGAACAGGGGTTTTTGACGCTATCAGCATTGCATATTTTGCAGTTTTTGCGCGATCGCGTGGGAGATAAGTTAGAATCGCCCGTTATATTCATTAGCTTTAGTGCTGGCGTAGTCGGGGCAATTCTGGCGGCGTGTTCGTGGCGACTCTTAGGTGGTAATGTCAAAGCGTTTATTGCTATAGATGGATGGGGGGTGCCACTATGGGGAGATTTTCCCATTCATCGGATCAGCCATGATTATTTTACTCACTGGAGTTCATCTTTACTGGGTAGTGGGCAAAATAACTTCTATGCTGAACCAGCAGTTGACCATTTATCCATGTGGCGATCGCCTCAAACTGTACAAGGCTTTTGGGTAGACTCATCTGAGGAATTTTACCCCAAGAGCGATTGCGCGGAGCGCAGCGCCAAAGGCGATCGCTTAAGTGCAGCTGAATTTTTGCACCTGCTGTTAAAGCGCTATGAAAACAAATAGTCCGGAAAACAAAGTTGGCAAGTAGGAGTCAGAAATAAGGCAGCTTTTAAAATGGAGTGATGAACAGCAAGAATCTGAAGAAATAATTTCTCTTTTCTTGTTTTCCTGCACCTCTGCCCCTCTGCTCCCCATCTACCCTAGTCCCTATTATTGAGTAACTAATGTTTCCAACGGAACCTGCTGCTGTTAATAACGGGTTTGGCGCACTGCTAAAAAACCGAAATTTTATGCTCCTGTGGATTGGGCAACTCGTTTCCCAGTTGGCAGATAAGGTCTTCTTCGTTTTGATGATTGCCTTGCTGGAGCATTACCCACCCCTTCCGGGATTGGCAGATAGCTCAATGCACTCAACCTTGATGTTAGTGTTTACAATACCAGCGATATTGTTTGGTTCTGCGGGTGGTATCTTTGTTGACCGCTTGCCTAAAAAGCTAATTATGGTTGGCTCTGATGTTGTGCGTGGGTTATTGACGTTATTAATTCCGTTTTTACCGCGTGAATTCTTATTCTTATTAATACTTGTTTTTGCTATTTCTACTGTGACGCAGTTTTTTGCCCCAGCAGAACAAGCCGCCATTCCCTTGTTGGTGCGAAAAGAGAATTTAATGGCAGCTAACGCGCTGTTTAGCAGCACGATGATGGGAGCCTTGATAGTTGGTTTTGCTATAGGAGAACCGATATTAAGTTGGTCGAAAACCTTTCTGGGAGAACAGTACGGTCAAGAGATTATAGTTAGCGTTTTATATTTGTTATCAGCTGCAATCATGCAGCCAATTAAATTTAGAGAACACCAATCTACTGAGGTGCATCAGGAATCAATTAAGCCTTGGGCCGAATTTACAGCAAGTTTGCGCTATTTAACGAAAAACCGTTTGGTATTGAATGCCATGCTGCAACTTGTGACTTTGTATTGCGTGTTTGCAGCATTAACAGTACTGACAATTAGATTGGCAGAGGACTTTGGCTTAAAAGAGAAACAGTTCGGCTTTTTCTTGGCAGCAGCTGGGGTTGGTATGGTCTTGGGCGCAGGTATTTTGGGTCACTGGGGTGTGAAATTGCATCACAAACCTTTACCCTTAATCGGATTTTTGATGATGGCTGTGGTTTTAGGAGTGTTCACTTTTACCCATAACCTTTTATTGGCGCTAGGACTCTGTGCATTGTTAGGTATAGGTGCTTCTCTAATTGGCGTGCCAATGCAAACTTTAATTCAACAGCAAGCACCACCCACGATGCACGGTAAAGTATTTGGCTTTCAAAATCATGCCGTCAATATTGCTCTTTCCTTACCCCTGGCAATTACAGGCCCCTTAACTGATATTTTGGGCTTGCGCGTTGTGTTGGTAACCATGAGCATTGTAGTTGCGGCTGTTGGTGTTTGGGCTTGGCAAAATACCCGTCGAGTACTGCAAGACGTAATCTAAAGCATAAAGAGTTATAGGTTAACTAGATATCAAAGATAGATATTTTTGTAAGGATTTAATTAAACTTTTCTATTAAAATGAAATCTTAACTACAGAATCCAAGTATTAACTTAGCTATTCTCAGAGGTTTGACAGTGCGTTCACAAAGTGTCTCCACAGGAGAATCGCCAACCCGAATCAGTCCCCCACAAACCGAGAATCACACCCAGCTGAATACGACTATCCAAACCGTCGTAGTAACCCCTCAGCGTGCATCCGGTGGTTTTGCTCTCCTTGACAGCCTCCAGCGCCACGGGGTCGAATATATCTTTGGTTATCCTGGTGGGGCAATTCTGCCGATTTACGATGATTTGTACAAGGTGGAAGCGACTGCTGGCATTAAGCACATCCTGGTGAGACACGAACAAGGTGCATCTCATGCTGCTGATGGCTACGCCCGCGCCACTGGTAAAGTAGGAGTATGCTTTGGCACCTCTGGCCCAGGGGCGACTAACTTGGTAACAGGCATCGCTACCGCCTATATGGACTCGATCCCGATGATCGTGGTCACCGGGCAAGTACCACGGGCATCAATTGGTACGGATGCATTCCAAGAAACTGATATTTATGGAATCACCCTGCCGATAGTCAAACACTCTTATGTAGTGCGCGATCCCAAAGATATGGCACGCATTGTGGCAGAAGCATTCCACATTGCTAGCACAGGGCGTCCCGGGCCAGTTTTGATTGATGTGCCCAAAGATGTGGCTTTAGAAGAATTTGACTATGTGCCTGTAGAACCGGGTTCGGTGAAGTTGCGTGGCTATCGTCCTACAGTTAAGGGCAATCCCCGGCAGATTAATGCAGCCATCCAATTAATTCGGGAAAGCCGCCGTCCCCTGTTGTATGTGGGTGGAGGTGCGATCGCCTCAGGGGCCCACCAAGAAGTTAAAGAACTAGCTGAGTTATTTAACATTCCCGTCACTACAACTTTGATGGGTATTGGTGTTTTTGACGAACATCATCCCCTAGCTTTGGGAATGTTGGGGATGCATGGGACAGCCTACGCTAACTTTGCTGTTACCGATTGTGACTTGTTGATCTGCGTTGGTGCGAGATTCGATGACCGTGTAACTGGCAAATTGGATGAATTTGCCTCCCGCGCCAAAGTCATTCATATCGATATCGATCCCGCAGAAGTTGGCAAAAACCGCGTTCCAGAAGTGCCCATTGTTGGCGATGTCCGAAATGTATTGGTTGACTTGTTGCGTCGGTGTAAGCAAACAGGTACAAAAAGTACACCCAACCAAAACCAAGAATGGCTAAACTTAATCAACCGTTGGCGCGAAGAGTATCCTTTAGTAGTGCCACAGCATACTGACAGCATTTCTCCCCAAGAAGTGATTGTAGAACTTGGTCGCCAAGCGCCCAATGCTTTCTACACCACGGATGTCGGTCAGCATCAAATGTGGGCAGCACAATTCCTCAAGAATGGCCCCCGACGGTGGATTTCCAGCGCTGGTTTAGGAACAATGGGTTTTGGTGTACCTGCGGCAATGGGTGCTAAGGTAGCGTTCCCCGATGAAGAAGTCATCTGTATCAGCGGCGATGCCAGTTTCCAAATGTGCTTACAAGAGTTGGGAACATTATCACAATATGGCATAAATGTCAAGACAGTGATTCTCAATAATGGTTGGCAGGGAATGGTACGCCAGTGGCAACAAGCCTTCTACGGTGAACGTTACTCCTGCTCAAACATGGAAGTAGGAATGCCAGACATTGAGTTTTTGGCAAAAGCTTACGGCATCAAAGGTATGGTGATTAGCAAACGTGAACAACTCAAGGATGCGATCGCCGAAATCCTGGCACACAATGGCCCTGTAGTTGTAGATGTCCGCGTCACCAGAGATGAAAACTGCTATCCCATGGTAGCCCCAGGCAAGAGTAACGCTCAAATGATTGGCTTGCCTAAGCAGCCACCGACAACAGCTGTAGAACCAGTTTATTGCAGCCATTGTGGTACGAAAAACGCTCCTGCTCACAACTTCTGTTGTGAATGTGGCACTAAGCTATGAAGAGTGCTGAGTTGAATTAAAAAGCTAGATTAACGACATTTGAAGTGTCTTTCTAAGCAGAGAAGTGTATTCTCTGCTTTTTTTTGGGAAACCTAAATTAAGGAAGCTATATAAACCCAAGGGATTGCTGCTTCAGCCATAACGGAACTTTTAAAGGATAATTATGTTTAAACGCAAGTTGCCTAAAAGCCGTAGCACCAGTTCAGTTGTGCTGGAACCAGAAGTAGCGATCGCAGTCATTGGACATTTTTCCGCAGTTGCTGATGATCAAGGTCTAAGCAGGACAGAAAAATATGTTTTGAGTGAAATGTTAGCTAGTATTTCCCAATTTGAAAAGTTCTCGCAAAAAGACTTTGAAAAGTTGACATCCAAAGTTTATGGCTTGCTAGAGAAAACAAAACGCGAAGACTTATTTGAACAGGCGATCGCCTCTTTACTAGATACAGATAATCGAGAAGCTGCATATATCACTGCTCTTTTAGTGGTGGGTATTGACGATGAAGTACCTAAAACTGAACAGAATTATATTTCTAAGCTTCAGGAAGCCTTGAAAATTTCAGACAAGCGCGCACAAGAGATTATAGACGGAATTTTTGCGGAAGATGGCGAAGAAGAGTATGGATAAGAGGAAAAGTAATATCAATGTTGAATTAAAAACTTTTACAAAAGTCAAGTTTAAAATTTCACACAATACTAATTATCGCAATTTAGTATGGTTATTTCATTTATCTGCCTAAATCTATGAAATTGCAAACTTAGTTTGACAATATGTACCTAAAATCGGGCCAAACATTTATCTATATCGTTAAAGAATAAATAATGCAGTTCATGATTGCCTTAAAATAGCTACTCATGATTTTTTTGTTGGCAACTTTTGCAAAAATTGCCAAAACGGTAAAGGTAAGAATATTGACTTTGTTAAAAAGCGCAACCTCAAGCTATTATCATCAAGTAGTTTTCAGCACTATGTAATGACAAAAAAAATTACTATTGGTTTAACGTTGTTGTTTTTTGGTATTCATATTGGTGTTATTCACCAAGCAACTCAAGCACAAATACCAACCCCGGTAGCTCCACCCACCACAAAAACAATTTGCCCGGCTCAACTAGCGACATCTGTAAATTCTATTATTAATCGTCCCTTATTTAGTCGAGTGCGTTGGGGAATATTAGTACAATCCTTATCATCTGAGCAACCTCTTTACAGTCGAGATGCTCAGAAATACTTTACCCCAGCTTCTAATACAAAATTGCTGACAACAGCAGCTGCATTACAGCAGTTAGGTACAAATTTTCGTATTCGTACCTCAATTTATCAAGATGATAATGGTATTTTGCGTGTCGTGGGTAGAGGAGACCCTAGCTTGAGTGATACTCAGTTGCAAGCACTAGCAAAACAATTGAAACAACAGGGTATTACCCAAATTAGTCAATTGGCTGTTGATGATAGTTATATTCAAGGGGATATAGTCAACCCTACTTGGCAATGGGAAGATGTACAGTCAGACTATGGCGCACCAATCAGTAGCTTTATTTTGAATGAAAATATTTTTACCTTCAAGCTTGTACCCCAAGCTATAGGTAAACCTTTACAAGTCATTTGGACTGATCCCAATGAGGCGAAACAGTGGGGAATAATTAATCAGTCAATGACAGTTACACAAAATTCTAAACCCATCAACGTTACCCGTGATTTGAGAGGGTTTTTATTACGAATTCAAGGACAGTTAGCAGCAAATTCTGAATCTTATTTAGTAACTTTACCAGTAGTTGACCCTAATTATTATTTCTTGCGGCGTTTCCGTACTGTTTTGGCAACAGAAAAAATCAGCTTGGGGCAAACATTGGTAGTTCCTGGTGGTAATAATCAGCAGGAAATAGCAGCGGTAGATTCGCCTCCGTTATCTGAATTGGTAACAGAGACAAATGTAAATAGTAATAATCTCTATGCTGAAGCATTACTTAGAGCATTAGCTTTTAAACAACCCAATCTGCACAATAAGAATACTGCTGATATTGGGTTAGAAGTTCTTAAAGCAAGTTTAATTAAGTTAGGAGTCGATCCAACAACTTACATTTTGGTAGATGGTTCCGGGTTATCACGTCGTAACCTAGTGTCGCCAGAAGCTTTAGTACAAACTTTGCAAGGAATGGCAAAAACACCAGCCGCATCTGTTTATCGGGCATCTTTACCCGTTGCAGGGAAAAGCGGTACTCTAAAGAATCGCTTTCGCAATACTCCTGCTGAGGGTATCGTGCAAGCAAAAACAGGGACATTAAGCGGTGCAGTTTCCCTAGCCGGATATATAAACGGAACTAGCTATGAGCCGTTAGTTTTTAGCATTATGGTCAATCAAAGTGAACAGTCCGCAAGCATGTTGCGACAAGCAATTGATGAAATTGTAGTATTGTTAACGCAGTTGCAGCGTTGTTAACTGATCTTTGGCACATCGATTGATATTTGCAAAGTTGAGTATTTTGGGTGTAGTTATCTTCAGCCAAACTGCTCAACTTGCATTAAACTCAATTTGCTACTTATGTTGTTTCCATAACTGAATGAGTTAGGCATACCGTTAGCTTCTTTTCCTGTTGCAAAGGAATTTCAATCCAAAACTCGGTTCCTTTTCCTATTTCTGACTCACACCTAAGTACTCCAGAGTGTTTCTCTACAACAATCTGGTAACTAATCGATAAGCCCAAGCCTGTTCCTTGACCTACAGACTTAGTTGTAAAAAATGGATCGAATAGCTTCTGCTTCACCTCTTGGGTCATTCCTGGCCCATTATCGATAATTCGTATTATTGCTTTATTCTTGGCAAGTTCGGTGCGAATTATAATCCGGCTGGGATTGCTCAAAATATCTTGCTTAGAACGCTGAAAGTTGTCATTATCTATAGCATCAATGGCATTATCGATAATGTTCATAAACACCTGATTTAACTGTCCGGCATAGCACTCTACTAAAGGCAGATTGCCGTACTCTTTAATAATTTCAATCTCTGGATGGTCTGGCTTGGCTTTCAGTCGATTCTGCAAAATCAAAAGCGTACTATCTATACCTTCATGAATATTAACTGCTTTCATATCGGCTTCATCAAGGCGAGAGAAGTTTCGCAAGCTCAAAACAATTTCCCGAATCCTCTTAGTACCAATTTCCATGGAAGACAGGATTTTAAATAGGTCAACAGTAAGAAATTCTAAATCAATTTCTTCAGAAAAAGTATTTATTTCGGAAACGCGATTAGGATAATAATCTTGATAGAGATGCAATAGCTTTAATAAGTTTTCAATATATTCTTTAGCAGGAGATAGGTTGCCATGAATAAAATTAACTGGGTTATTAATCTCATGGGCAACTCCAGCTACTAATTGCCCCAGGCTGGACATTTTTTCTTGCTGAATTAGTTGAGCTTGGGTTTCTTGTAATTTATGTAATGTTATATTGAGTTTTTCTGCGTGAGTCTGAGACGCTAAAATAGAATCGCGTAAAACTATTTCATTTTGTTTTATCAGAGTAATGTCACGGGCTACTGCATAAATCAAATTCTCTTCATTAAAAGGAGTTGAATTCCATGACAACCATTTATAAGAGCCATCCTGACAAAGATAGCGGTTTTCAAAGGAAATTGTATCTTCAGAATTTGAAAGTTTCTGGCATTCTAAAATCGTAGATTCACGGTCTTCGGGATGAACAAACTCCAGAAATGGTTTGCTCATTAACTCTTGGGTTGACCAATTTAGTATTCTTGTCCAGGCTGGATTTAAATGCTTAAAGTAACCATCAAAACCAGCAATACAAAGTAAATCTAGCGAAAGCGAAAAAAATCGAGAATATTTTTCTTCCAATTCTTGAAAATTATAGCGAGATTTTTCCATGATTTTAAAATTATCCAACAGTGGTTTATCTGGCAATGTTTTAAATTTTTATAATTGGCATATTTCCCAGCCTAAAAATTTGCGCCCACGATCAATTACGCAATAAAATTGATGCTGTAGTTGCGAGTTTAGCCTATGTTCTACCTATTTAACTACCTTACTATTTACCCATTTTTCTGTATTTATATAGATTTCCCTGAAAAACTATAAAATAAACCTTAATGTTTAGAATTTAAGTTAAGAAGTGTTACGTAAATTATTTAATGTGAGTTTTGCTAGTTCAAAATCTTTGCTAGGCAAAGCAATTCAGCAACAATGTAACAATAGGTAAAGTTTTGATAGTTAATAAAGTCTTAGATTTGTACTTTAGTTTTAAGTAATATCAAAAATTACTATTGGCGAAGTCAAATTTGTATTAATTTATTTAGAGATATTGTAGAAAATTTTACGAATTTTCTAATTTAAGATAGTGTGTGCAAGTAATTACGCAATACTTCCTCGCTTTCTAGCTTCTTTATAAGAAGTGCCGACATTCTTCAAACCTGCTTTGATCATTTGTTTTTCTAAAAGGGCAAAAAAGCGCGCTTTGTCGCCACCACGTACGACGGCTT
The DNA here is from genome assembly GCF_059505145.1 of Mojavia sp. Lineage (NCBI taxonomy): Bacteria > Bacillati > Cyanobacteriota > Cyanophyceae > Nostocales > Nostocaceae > Mojavia > Mojavia sp. The sequence goes on along the minus strand of NZ_JCACKA010000048.1, from coordinate 22,268 downwards.
GATTATGCGCTTCGGCGATCGCCACTGGGTAGCCATATCCTTTCTGCACTTGGGCCAGCATGAGTCCCAGCGATTGGTCAAACAGGCTGGTGTTTTCTGCTACCCAGGCTGGAACTTCTATTCGGGCAATTTCCGTGCCAACGTGGATATAGCAAAAGTAGATCGTTTGCTCTTCGTACAAATCTAAAATTCGGGCATTACTCCGCCACAGGGGGCCGCGCTGTCCTGGTTTGAGCTGGGTGGCCCACAAAGAAGTATCTCGCAGAGGTTCAAATATTTTACAAGGTACTTTTTCTAACTGGTTGGGGCAATAACTTATACAGTCTGGTACTGGATGGGGACAAGCTAGCAGACGTAAAAAGTTCATGCCTTCAACGTTACGAGAGGCGCTAAGATAGCCCATCAGCGGAATTTGAGCATCACGCATTTGTTTCCATGCTTCTAAGATGGGGGGTAAGATGCGATCGCGTGCATCAATCGGCAACTGTTCTAAAAACCAATAAATTAATGAACCATCCACCATTGCAAGGGTTGGTGCTTCTGTTTTCACACTGCAAGCAAGTTCTGCCAAAACTGTTGCTTCGCTAGCGGTGCGGCGATAACCCATCCATTCCTCAGTTCTAATTCCCCACTGTCGAGACATATACAAATCTTCTGGACGATAGAATACCTCTGGCAAACTATCTAATAGGGGGTGGAGATTTTGTCCGTAGTGTAAAACCACCCTACCGATATTCAGCAGATAGCAATAAGCAATTTCATGATGGTTAGGAGCTATTTGCGAACCATCGGTAGCAATGACAGTATGAATTTTCGGCGGAACTGGAATATTAATGCTGGTTTCTAAGGGTTCAATGGGGGTAGCATTGGCAAAGAGAATGCGATCGCGCCATTTTTCTTGGCGATCAACTAAATCTTGTTGACACTCGTAAGCATTTATGAGATGTTGTTGAGCTAATTCTAAACGCTGGCGGCTGGCAACAGCCTCTACGGTAAGATGCTGACTTAAGCCTTGCATTTGCCGCGCTAATTTTGTCAGGTCAAGCATAAGATTTTAGAGTTTATATTAAGCGAAATTGAAGCGAAATTGTAAATTTCAGAGATTGAATTTTATTACATTGCTCAAAACCGCAATTGAATTAATTCAATGGCGATATAGCAATCCGATTTGATTTCTGAATCACTCGTAGAGGTAAGGGACTGGGGATTGGGGACTGGGGACTGGGAAGAAGGAATAAAGGTGTACTGAATTTTGTTCAAAAATCAAATATGAGTCCTACATATCCAACGTTAGTAAATCAACAAAGCAATTTCTGCTAATGTTTAACTAATTTTAAGTAAGTCGGCACAATAAAACCAAACTGTCTGAAGAAAAGTAAACAAGGCTCAAACCCTTTTTCCCCCTGCTCCCTGCCTTATGCCAACGATAATTATTTACGCCGACCTATTAAGTAGGTCTGCAACTTCTGCGATCAGCTTGTCTGGAGCGACTGGCTTTGTAATATATCGGTCGAAGCCTGCGGTAAGTACTTGTTGCTGGTCAGCATCAGTAGCATAAGCAGTGAGGGCGATCGCGGGAATTTGTCCCCCTTGTTCTGGTGTCCAAGTTCTGATTTGGTGCATTAGCGTATAGCCATTCATCCCAGGCATACCAATATCACTCAGTAGTAAATCTGGTTTAGCCTCAGTGATAGTTGCCAATGCTTCTGCTGCCGATGCTGCTAAGATGACTTGCGCTCCAGATTGTTCTAGCATCAAAGCTACTAAATGCCGCATATCCGCTTCATCTTCCACCACTAGAACCTTCACGTCCTTGAGTTCTGTCGTGCCAAAAGATTGCTGCTTGTCTTCATTGTTTTGTGTAGGAATTTTCAGAAGCGGCAGGTTAACTGTAAAATTTGCCCCCTGTCCTTCACCTAAACTTTCCGCTTGGACTGTACCACCATGCAGTTCTACCAATTGACGGACGATCGCCAATCCCAGCCCTAATCCCCCAAAAGCCCTGGTTGTCCCTCCATCAGCCTGCCGAAAGGCTTGAAATACGAAGGGTAAAAACTCAGAGCTAATGCCTTTGCCTGTATCACTAACCCTGATTTGAGCATTAGTATTTATACGTTCCAAGCAAACTTTTACCTGCCCTCCAGAGGGCGTAAACTTAATAGCGTTAGAAAGCAGATTCCAAAAGATTTGCTGGAGGCGGTTTGCATCGCCTAAAACTTGTCCCACACCGGGGTCAAACATCGTTTGAATTTGAATCGATTTGGCGTTGGCTGCTAAACGTACTGTTTCGATTGCGGCTGTAATAGTTGAGGTCAGGTCTACCGGAGAAACATTGAGACTCAACTTACCTTGAATAATACGAGAAATGTCGAGCAGGTCTTCAATTAGTTGAGTTTGTAACTTAGCATTGCGCTCGATTGTTTCCAAGGCGCGATCACTCGTTACTCGATCCAGATTTCGAGTGCGGAGAAACTGCACCCAGCCGAGAATAGGGCCAAGCGGCGTGCGAAGCTCGTGGGAAAGTACCGCAAGAAATTCATCTTTGATGCGGTTGGCTGATTCTGCTTCGATACGAGCTTGTTGCTCGCGCTCAAGGAGTTGTTCTCGCTCTTGTTCTGCTTGCTTGCGGGCTGTAATGTCGAGCGACACGCCTACCATCCGCAAGGGTTTACCATCGGCTGCATAGATCGCACGACCTTGGACGGAAACCCAGTGAATACTACCGTCAGGCCAGATGTTACGGTACTCTGCTTCGTAATCAGTGCGATCTGCTATCGCTTGTTTAACTGCTGCTTGCACGCGCTCCCGGTCGTCAGGATGTATGAATACCTCGAACAGAGCTTGGTAAGACAAATCTGCTCCTTGTGGTAGTCCAAAGTTTGCTTTGCATTGGTCAGAAGTAAATAGAGTTTTAGTTGAATAATCTAATTGCCAAATGCCAAGTTTAGCAGCTTTGAGTGCCAGCCTTAGCTGTTGTTCGCTTTCTCGTAGCGCTTGCTCAATTGTTTGGCGTTCACTGATTTCAGCCTGTAAAGATTCATTTTTGTTCTCTAGTTCTTGAGAATAAATTTGTAACTCCTGGTAAAGTCCAGCATTTTCTAGAGAAATCGCTGCCTGAGCAGCTAATAAACTCAATACCTTCACATGGTTTTCGGTAAACGCGTGTTTCGCTAGATTGTTTTCTAGGTAAAGAATTCCCTTCAGATGACTTTGATAAATAATCGGCAAACAAAGGACAGATTTAGGCCGATTTTTCAGGATGTATGCGTCATTAGTAAACATTCCTTCCTCGGTGGCATTATTTAACACTAAAGTAGACTGGCTTCTAGTGACGTAGTTAATTAATGCTACTGGCAAATCTAAAGATGCATCTAACGCTTTGGGTGGTAGCACAAGGGTAATGTCTTTGTCTGCAAATCCTTGAGCTACCAGAACCGATTGACCTTCCTGCTGTAGGACAAGCAACCCGGTACTTGCTCCCGCATTCTCGATCGCACTGTTCATCAAATTATCAAGTAATTTATCCAGAAATATTTCATCAGAGAGTGCCTGAGAAGTCTTGATTATCGTGGCTAAATCCAATGATGCCAAGCCTAGTTCTGTTGTATGAGTTGATACAATTCCTAAATCTGCTGGTGCTTGATTCGCAGAAAATACTTGCGGATAACGTTCTACTAAATCTTGAACTTTTGCAGTTGCGCCCCAGCGCAAATAGCCATAGTAAGCATCAGTTAAATAGTCTTTGGCTACTCGTTCTCGACCACGGGCAAAATAAAACTCTGCTGCCAATTCCGAGGCGAGTGCTTCTTCCTGAATGTAGCCGTGTTTTTGTGCGTTTTGGATTGCGCGATCGTAATACTCCATTGCGCGATCGCGTTGTCCCAAAACTCGCGCCTTCTCTGCTTCTACGAGTTCGTATTTATGCAGAAAGTTACAAGGTGCATGCAGCGCTCTATACTGCAAAGTCTCTTGGTTTAATTGAACTTGATTTAGATAGTTTTCTCGCTCATTTTCAGAAAACTTTTCAGTAGAATATACTTGCAGAAGTGTCAAAGAATGATAAAAATTATATTCATAATCCATCATCATCCCGGCTACAGCGTTCAGATGTTTCTCTACATATTTGGTATAGGCCAGTGCTGCTACATAATCTTTAAATAAATAAGCTAAGATCAACTTAAAAAGATAAAAACAGCAAAGTAAGGTTTCCCAATTCGATGCCACAACAATAGGAAGCATCGTTTCTTCATTAAAACTCTCCCCCGTTAAAGTATGTTGATTAGTATTTCTGTTAAGCAAGTTAAGTACAATTTGTCTGATAATTCTGATGTAATAGATTCCTAGCTCTTGCTTAAAACTATCGACTAGCTCAACATAAGGTACAAGTTTTTGGGCAACTGTCTCTAGATTTTCTCCACTAAAGAATAAATATATCCCATATTCTGTACTGCCATAACCTAGAAACTCTGGGTTTCCTGTTTCTATCGCAATTTGAGTTGCCAGTTGCAAGGTTTCTACAACGTCTCGAATCGGCTCTTTAGCGTGTTGAATATGGCTTGCATATACCTTCAATACATTACATCGCAATGCTTTATCGTTAAATTTATCTAATATCTGCAATGACAATTGCCCAAATTCATAGGCGCACTCAATATCTTTATAAACCCCAGATAAAAGCATTCCATAGGCACAATAGGCAAAAGCTGAGGTAGCACAGTTACCATACTTAACCGATATATTGGTCATTGCCAACATCATCGGCAGAAATAATTCAGGTCTGCTAATATAAACTGGGCCTGGCATTGTGTTTAAGATTTCTATTGCAGCTCGTTTATAGAGATCGTTCAGAGCTGGCAAGTTAACTAACTCAGCAATTTGACTTTTTTCAAATGTTAATTCTTGTCGCAACTTTTGGGAATAATTGCTGATTTCTATTGGATTCGTTGGTAGCACAACTCCCAGCATTGCTAAAACTTCTAAGGCTGTATCAATAGCTGCTGGGAAATTGCCTTGACCGATATTTAACTGGATTATTCTTTTGGAGATTTTAACTTTGTCTAATAGCGTTTTTACTCGCTCTAACGCAATATCAATTAGTGCTTGAGATTGTCGAAATTTAGCAATTAAAAATTCTGCTTCAATGGTTAAGTCGTATATAGTCAATGTTAGCTCGTACTGATGTAACCAGCTATCTTTTGAAAGCAGGTTTAGAGCAGTTTTGAAGTACCTAAGTGCAGCTTCATAAGCAGCAGCTGCCTTCGCTTTGCGACCAGCTATTAAATTTAATTCAGCTAAATAATCTTTATTTGATTGGCTAGTAATTAAAAGAGCGCCAATGTTCAGGTGGTTAACAATTTCAAAAATCTTTTCTTCAAGTTCCGCCTTTGGTGTGTGTTCGAGCAACAGCTGCCCAATTCTTAAGTGAGTTTGGCTTCTCTCGGCTTCAGGGATGAGCGAATAAGCTGCTTGTTGCACGCGATCGTGCAGAAACTTGTAGGCGATCGCAAGTTGGGAATTAGAAACTAAAGATTGAGAATCTTGCCCAGTCACAACTTCCTCCAAGTTAATTACTAGAGGAATTTTATAAGACTGGTTCAAAGGCAAAATTAGCCCAGTTTGCAAAGCTTCCCACAATTCTAATGCCGTATCTGACAAAGATTTCTGATTAACAATACTAAGTATCTCTAAAGGAAATTTGTCTCCAACGCAGGCAGCCAACTTCAGAATGTTTTGAGTAGTCGGTAATAGCTTTTGAATCCGGCTGACCATCAATTCAACAACATTGTCGGTAATATCAATGCCTTGTAACTTCTCAATGTCCCACTGCCAGCAACCTTCATTGAAGTTGAAGAACAGCAGATTGTCTTGATGAAGTGATTTGAGCAGTTGAGATAAAAAGAAGGGATTGCCTTGAGTTTTGTTCAAGGCTAATTTAGCCAGGAGATAACATTGCTCTTGATCGCTGCGAAAAGTATCAGCGATTAACTGACTGACATGACTGAGGTGTAACGGGCCAAGAACAATATTATTGATCGCTGCCCCGGTTTGCTGAATCTCATTTAGCGACAGCATTAGTGGATGCGTCGCACTCACTTCGTTATCGCGGTACGCGCCAATCAACAACAAATATTGGCTGTTAAGGTCATTCATCAGCAAGTGAATTAACTTCAGTGATGCTGAATCTGCCCACTGCAAATCGTCCAAAAATAATACCAGCGGGTGTTCCGGTTTGCAGAACACACGAATGAACTGCCTAAAGACGCGGTTAAATCGGTTTTGAGATTCTGATGCTCCCAATTGCGGCACAGCAGGCTGAGACCCGATGATTCGCTCGACTTCAGGAATTACATCAATAATTATTTGACCATTAGAACTCAAAGCTTCTAAAAGTTTTGCCTGCCAAATCTCGATCCGTTCAGCACTCTCAGTCAGCAATTGCCGCATTAATTCCTGAAACGCTTGAATCAAAGCAGCATAGGGAATATTACGCTTAAACTGGTCAAACTTGCCGAAAATGAAGTACCCTCGCTGGCGTACAATCGGCTTATGAACTTCATACACCAAAGACGACTTACCAATCCCGGAATAGCCACTGACCAGCATCATTTCCGTTGTTCCTGCACTAACCCGATCAAAGGCAGCCATTAGAGTCGCCACCTCTGACTCACGACCGTAGAGTTTTTGCGGGATTGAAAATTGGCTGTATAAATCGAGTTGCCCCACCTTGAAGGGTACAATTTCGCCCCTTTCCTGGAGCATCCTTAAACAAGTTTCCAGATCAGCTTTTAGCCCTAAAGCATTTTGATAGCGGTCTTCTGCTGTCTTTGCCAAGAGCTTCATTACAATGTCACAAACCGCTTGAGGAATTCTGGTGAAGTCGCTTGTGGTAATTTCACTAGGACAAATAGGTGCTTTAGCAATGTGGCAGTGAACGAGTTCTAGCGGATCACTTGCTTGAAAGGGTAACTGTCCTGTCAGCATTTCGTAGAAAACGACGCCTAGAGAATAAAAATCGGTACGGTAATCGATACTACGATTCATTCGCCCGGTTTGCTCTGGCGACATATAAGCAAGAGTGCCTTCAAGGAGATTCGGATTGCTGATTGTTTGGTTTTCTCTAGACAAACGGGTAGCGAGGCTAAAGTCGTAAATTAAAGCTTGTTCTGTTGCTGGATTGAACAGAACATTAGAAGTTTTCAAATTCTTGTGAATAACTCTATGGTGGTGCAGTTGCGCCAGTGTTTGGGCAAGCTGAATCGCAATTTGGAGAAACTCGCTTAGTTTGCGCGATTGCGCGGAGTGCAGTACCGGAGGCAATCGCCCAGATAGTAATGTTGAGAGCGGTTCTCCTCCAAAATCTTCTAATACCAGTGCTAAAGCGCGATGAGATTCCTCTAAACTTACTGCTTTAACAACTCCTGCAATGTCCAAAGACTGGAGAATTTTATACTCGTGTTTTAGCCGAGCAATATCAACGAGCGTCGGATACTCAGTTTTAATGAATTTCATCAGCACGGGTATTTGCTGCGATTCTTTGATCCCGCGATAAATAACCGTATTGCTCTCTTCGTGAATGAGTTCTAGGCACTGATAACCTTCCAGAGGTCTAATCATTATTTCTGCCCGTCCTAAGAAAATTCTAGTTTAGGAGGTCTTGTCCGTTTCCATCGAGTGCAGTAACTCTTCAATCTGCTTCAATCGAAAAGCTAATAGCTTGACACTTCCCTTCTCTTATCGATTATTGCAGAGATTACCTTGTTAATTTACTAACTCACCCATAAATAATATACGGGCAAATAAAGTTTTGCATAATAAAATCAACTCTTAACCCTATTCATTGCGTCAAATTTGTCCAGCAATAAGCATATTGGGCGATGTTCTCACCTAAAAGGAAGACGCTCAGTTTGGAATTGTAGTCACCGGATCTCGGTTATAAAAATTTGCGTAGCATAACTTTACAATGTGTCTTTTTTTGCCGCGATCGCGCCAGATGGCAGCAGGGGGAGCTTTGATAAGATGCTTTATGTGTGGCAAACATTATTTGAATTAGTATTAAATTTGCATGGTGCGTTGCACTGTGCTTTAGCGCACCATGCATCTGGGTGCATTACGGCAAAAATTACCAAGCAGAGAAATCTTGAGCAAACTGAGAAAGAGTTAATAGCTGAATTCGTGGGTCATTTTGGGCAGCTTCTCTTTCTGGTTGGGTATTATAGCCCCAGTCGCCTAAGAAGAGTTTTACATCATCAAGGTCTTTTTGCTGTTCGACTAACTGCAATGTTTTAAGTCTATCTTCCACAAACCAAAGACTGGCTGACTTTACATCTGCCGTCTGCTTTAATTCTCGCAGAATTTCATATTTGGGGCGCTTCTCTTCTTTACCAAAAATCGATTTTGGTGGGATTTCTACTCCTTCTTGCTGCAATAGCTGCTGTACAAAACGTCCTTCCTTGGTAGTAACAATGTATAGCTTGATTGTACTGGCAACAGTGGCTTTAATTTTTTCCACTACACCGGGATAAAATCTATGCAGACTTAGCCAATTATCTAAATTTGTAGCAATCCATTCATCCCGCAGATTATCTAGTTTTGCGCCAATTTCTCTTGCTTGTAGCTTATGGTCTAATAAAATTTGTGGGGTAATAGTGACCCATTCTTGAAGAATCTTGGCTTCAGAAATTCCCTCTACCAAAGCTTTAATTAAAACAGGCATTTCCCAACCCGTTTCAATTACTGGTCTGAGGCGATAAAATTTAGGAGCTAAATCATTTGGTGGTGTATTGTTAGCAGGCGACCAAATTTGACAGTAGGTACGCCATGCTACCTCAAAATATTCAATTAGTCCATCGCAAATTACTCCATCAAAGTCTAGGGCTAAAATTGTGGGACTACTTGCGGTCATGTTTTTGAGGATAAAAACTGCTGTGGCTAGCTTATCCGATCCAGGAATTATTTTTCTGTATCAGCACCAAAACAAGACAGTTTTTAGCTGGGACGTAGTTGAGACTTTATTCGTGGGACGACTTTGGCTAAACTTGAGGTTCATCTGTTTCAGGTAAATAATCCTGTTGCTATGAATATTCAAATCCAAGATGAATTTAGTACATTCGGTTCATAACGCGACCTATCGTAAATAGTGTCGCGTTTTTGCAGCTAGCCCCAGAACAACAGGCTAGACTTCACCGCTTTTCAGCGTCATCTGATTTATGAAAATCTTCTTGCACACCATCCCTGGACTGCATAATATCTAGGGCATCTTGGTCTGCCATTTCAATGATTGCTCCTACATATTGCCGTACCTGTTCAGCAACCTCAGGTTTCCATTGACGCAATTTCGTATCCAGAGTTTCTACTAAAGAGTCCATTGATACCTCTACCATTATCGATAACCTCTACCATTAATGATTATGGTGTCCAGTTCTATGTTAAAGTATCCGCCTTGGAGGATGCTTAAAAGATATTCTGCTAAACTTCAAATCCCGCGAAACTTAATTACCATTGCTTGTTGTTTACAAGGAAATGGGAATATTTAGATAGTTTCACTCCTCATAGGAAAGAGGTTGGGAAAAACGTCTTTGAGTTTATTTTAGACTTTTCAAACATCCTTGTTAGGCCTTGCTTTGTATTACTTGATTTATTTTTCCAAAATTTGCTGTCTTTGATAAGTGGTAAGTATACCATGCCTGGGGCTAAATAGTAATGCCAATACAAATAATCCAGATACTACTAAAACGATCGCCGGGCCAGATGGCAAGTTATAAAAGTAACTAAGATACATACCACTGATACTAGCAATTACCCCAATGACTGCACCCAAAATCATTACTTGATTTAAGCGTTTAACTAATAGATAGGCAGTTGCCCCTGGTGTAATTAAAAGTGACAGTACGAGAATTACACCTACGGCTTTCATGCTGGCAACAATTGTTAAAGCAATCAGCAGCATGAGTCCAAAGTTAAGCTTATTGACTGGCAAACCTACGGCTTGAGCGCCTAAGGGATCAAAGGTATAAAATAATAGTTCTTTGTATAACAAGACTACAACTAATAAAACAATAGCTGCAATGATGGCGGTGTCCCGGACGTCATTAATAGTGACACCAAGAATATTACCGAAGAGAAAGTGATTAAGATCGATTTTATTGTCTTTTTGAATTACGGTAATTAGGGTGATACCAAGAGCAAAGAATGCGGAAAAAACTATCCCCATTGCCGCATCTTCTTTAATCGGCGATCGCGTTCTGATAAGTGCGATCGCCATTGTACTGATCACGCCTGCAATAAATGCGCCAATAAAAATATTTGCTCCTACCATAAATGCGATCGCTAGTCCTGGCAAAACCGAGTGACTAATAGCGTCACCAAGCAATGCTAGCCTTTGCACCATCAAATAACTACCAACCACAGCGCACAACAGTCCGACTAAAATAGCAATCACGAGCGATCGCTGCATAAAGCCGTATTGCAACGGCTCAATTAATGCTTGGAGCATAAGTATTTATTCTTAATACGAACCACAAACTACGCAGGGGGAATTCTCAATTTTTAAGCGGCTTCGGAAAAGTACATTACTTTACCGCCGTAAGCACGCTGTAAATTTTCTTCTGTTAGTACTTGTCGCCGGGAACCTGTGACGATTAACTCACGATTTAGTAAAATTAACTCATCAAAATGAGTGATTGATTCGCCTAAGTCGTGGTTGACTACTAACACAATTTTGCCAGCAGCAGTTAGTTCATGAAAGACTTCAAAAATTACTGACTGAGTTTTCTGATCGATACCTACTAAAGGTTCATCAAAACAGAAAATTTCTGCCTGCTGCGCTAAAGCACGTGCTAAAAAGACTCGCTGCTGTTGTCCTCCTGAAAGTTCTCCAATGGGGCGATCGCGGTATTCACTCATCCCAACTCTTTCTAGCGCATTGTTTGCCACCTGACGGCTAACCGCCGAGAAGCTACGCAACCAGCCTGTCTTTTTTACCCGTCCCATCATCACTACATCCCAAACTGTGGCGGGGTAAGTCCAGTCAATTTGGCTGCGCTGTGGCACATAGGCAACTTTTTCAAGCTGCTGCATCAACGGTTTGCCTTGGTAGTTGACAGTACCACTACTGAGGGGAACTAAGCCCAACATTGCTTTCATCATTGTACTTTTGCCAGCACCATTCGGGCCAAAAATCCCCGTTAGTTTCCCTCCTTTGACAGCACAGTTGACGTCCCGCAAAGCTTCTTGTGTGCGGTAGTGTACCCCTATGTGAGCGACGTTAATTGCTTCTGTAGAATTCATATCCAGAGCTTTTACGGATTGTTTAGGCATTTCCCATGTTTTTCTCTGGATTAAGCTAATTTTTGAGTAAAAAGAGACACTTTTCATAACAATACTTTAATATTTCATTTCTTGAGCTTACTATAAAAATGAGAGAAATATGAAAAACTCTATAATTAGAAGTAATATCACAAATAAATGAAACTAATACTCCAGATAGAGAATGCCAACACCCACGGCAAAGCAAAAGTAAACAGGATGAACAACATTGTTTCGCATTTTTGCCTGACAATGCTTCTGCCTTTAGCTTTATTCAGTTGTACTCAGTTGAACTCTGCAAGTAACAATCCCAAAGGTGATGACAAACCGCAAGTGGTAGCAACTAGCACGATAATTGCTGATTTGACACAAAAGATTGCAGAAGATGAAATTCAACTAACTGGTATTCTCAAACCAGGCGCTGATCCCCATGTTTACGAACCAGTACCAGCAGACAGCAGGTTTTTAGAAGAAGCAGAATTGATTTTATATAACGGCTACAACCTAGAACCAGGACTGATTAAATTAATGAATGCCGCCGGTGGTAAGGCGCAAAAGTTAGCGGTGGGAGAAGTTGTCAAACCTTTGCAGTTAGATAAAGGCAGTGAAGTTGTGCCCGATCCGCACGTTTGGGGTAGTGCGGAAAATGCGATCGCTATGGTAGCTGCAATTCGGGATGGGTTGATTAAGTTATCGCCTGAAGATAAAGATAAATTTACTCAGAACGCAGCCCAACTTACCAATGAATTAAAACAGTTGCATAACTGGATTAATCAGCAGATTCAAACTATTCCAGCAGATAAACGCAAACTGATAACTACCCACGATGCATTTCAATATTATGGACGTGCTTATAACATAGCGATCGCTGGAACATTAATTGGCATCAGTACCGAAGAACAACCAAGCGCCCAAACAGTACAGCGACTGGTAGAGTCAATTAAAAAAATAGGCGTGCCGGCAATTTTTGCTGAAACTACAATTAACCCAGCTTTAATCAAAACCGTTGCTCAAGAAGCAGGTGTGCAACTAGCATCAAGTCAACTTTACTCTGATTCAATTGGTGCTAAGGGAAGCGCAGGAGATTCTTACATTAAAATGATGGAAGCAAATACTCGAACAATTGTAGAAGCATTAGGGGGAAAATCTACGCTCTTTCAGCCAAAGAAGTGAATTAAGTTTATGGAACTCCAAAAAATAAATTATCCAATTTTACTCCTTCAAAACGGCTTTCCCTCCCCCTGCTCCCTGCTCTCCTGCCATCAAAGCGATGGAATATTCTTTTACTTGGAAGTTCCTTATTGCCATCTCTCTTTTGAGTAAAAAATAAATACTAACTATTTCTCAAGCGGGAGGCAATATATAACCTAAGATATGTATCTTTGACTAAGCTTCTCAAACTCTCTCTAGGGAAAGAACTAATAATGCATTTTATTTCATAAATTGAACTTAGTAAATGCATAGATTTAATTTCCCGCAATAGCTATGACTAATGAACCAAAAGAGCAAATTAATCAACCAGTAAGCGAAGATAGACATTCTCAAGACGAGCCAAACGTCAAAGAAAGAAACTTAACAGCAAATCCGGGAGATAGAATTTCTGATAAATCTGAGTCAGTTGAAGAAAAGTCTAAGCAAGTTGCTGTAGATTCACCAGACATTACAGGTGACCACATTACTGTCCCCACTTACTTCGTTGTCGATGAACCAGATGGTGAGAAAAAGGCACTTCACCATGTTAAAGATGCCGAAGAGATTTCTGATGTAATTCGACAAGCACGAGTTGACGAAAACGGAAATCGGATTTGGTGGTAGTTGTTGAATTTTAGCTGTCCAGATTTTAGATTTTAGATTGAGTTTCTTGTCCCCTCTCTAAAATCTAAAATTGGGATAATTTGGCATTGGAGGAGAGTACTACCCATGAGTACGGTGTCAATTTGCTCAAAGAAGTCTGCATAACTATAGTCTTGATCTGTAAATAGCCAATGTACTTCTTTTGATGTTCGGGCAATATATGCATCAAGGCTAGAAGCGATGAATAACCGTATTTTTCGCATGGACTTCTTACTCCCCTTTAAAGTACCTGCCGATTTGCTACTAATTACTAAAAAGTTATCATTGATGCTCTGCCATAAGCATCTACGCTTTTCAACCGGATAACAACGTAGCGAAGTAGAAATTATCAAACTTCGATTTGATGGCGAAATTCCAAATTTGACAAAGAGCTTCTTATATAAACCAAAGCCGCTCTAATTGAACTAGAGAGCGGCTTTGGGAGAGTTGTTAGGCATGGGGCTTCATAGAATAATGCCCCGTTTTATGTATAAATGGTTCTGTATGTTATGGTATACAGTCAGCTTTTGACGCATTCCGGAAAAAACTAAAAATTTATATCGGTAAATTTGCAATCGCATTACACTGATGCGAACTCTAGCTTAGAACTTAGCATTAATTATCGGAGATTACAGGCAATTGCCGTATCCTCATTACTGAATTGGTGTTATGGACTGTGGGGTAACAGGTAAGGTAAACCAGAAGTTGCTACCCTCACCGAGAACACTTTCAACGTTGATGGTTCCTCCGTGAGCCTCTACAATGAGGCGGCATAAATACAGACCCAGCCCAAATATATTACTTCGACCCCGTTCTTGACTAAAACGATAGAAGAGCCTTTCCTTTTGTTGGGGAACAATTCCTGGCCCGCGATCGCGCACTGATACCTTTACCTGGGCATCTCCCAGCGCTACCACCGTCAAGTTAATTAACTGGTCTGGTTTGGTGACTCGGAAAGCATTCTCAAGTAGGTTCTGCACTACCCGTTGAATTTCTAACTCATCACCATAGACAGTTGGTAGTGAGGGAGAAATTTGATATCCAATAACTGGCTTTTGCTGCCAACTGGCATTGCAGCGAGTAATAGCTTCGACAAAGATATTTTTCCAGTTAAGAATTTCGTAGTTTAGATTCTTCAAAACTGAAGTTTGATGGCGAGAAATATCTAATAAAGTTTCGACAAGCTTCAGTACCTCTTCGTTAGCCTGACGACAATCTTCAAGCCCTTCTCTCCAACTATCACTCACAGTGCCAAAAGCTCCACTCAGCATGGCGTGCAGAGTACCGCGATTTGCTAGCAAGGGAGTACGCATATCATGGGAAAGGGCAGAAATTAGATCTTCAATCCGTTGGTGTTCTGCGATGGTTATAAGTTCCAGCTTGTCTAAATTACGTCTTAACTCTAATTGAGCCATGACTTGACGACTTAAGATCCGCAATGAATTTTGTTGTTCTGGACTCAGGTTTCGTGGAATACGGTCAATTACACAAAGTGTTCCCAGCGCATATCCGGTGGGTGTGACCAACGGAGCACCAGCATAAAACCGAATACAAGGATCGGAAGTTACCAGTGGATTGCTGGCAAATCGCTGGTCGAGTAATGTATCTGGAACAATTAAAATGTTATTAGGCTGCAAAATAGCATGGGCACAGAACGCAGTATCCCGTGGTGTTGATTCAGCATCGAATCCGACTTTTGCTTTGAACCACTGACGGCACTCATCAATCAAGGTGATTAAAGCTATAGGAGTACCACAAATTTGTGCTGCTAAAAGAGCGAGGTCATCGAAGGCTGCTTCACAGACAGTATCCAGAATACGATATTGTCGAAGGACTTCAAGCCTTGCTTTTTCATTTTCAGCTTGTAAATCTTTCATTAGCTCGCTTACTATTTATAGCTTGCAGACACATTTTGTTCAATCTCGGTTCCCAAATGTAAGTAAGCTTCTAATTATATAGTAATTTTAAACTTAGCTTAGACAGCCGATAAATTGTTTTGTTTGCGCTCAAATCGCCTACTTTACGGCGAACCATTTGTTTACACAGGGATTGGTCTTCCTCGTATTCACGGGGATAAATTTAAACTTAATGATCCACAAAATTGATGCACATCTGACTAACTTCAAATTTTAGCGCCGACTTATTTATATATATGTTTTTATAGTAATATCACTTATGTAGATTAAGTCACAATAAATTGAGTATACTATTGGTTCCCTTTTTCATACATGAAAAAATACTTATTATTAAAAGGTGAGTATTAACATCATCTTTAGAGGTTTTTTGAAAAGTGGTTGGCTGTGATTTTAAGCACTTATTTATCCCCCCTAGCCCCCTTTTGAAGGCTACGGTGTACACACATCTCTGTACTAAACCGAAATCATTGTAGATCCGTCATTATCCTCCGATAAATTGGAGGACTTTGAGGGATTTTAGCCCCCCTTTTTAAGGGGGGTTGGGGGGATCAAAAGCCTGTGGGACAACTCTCAAAGACTTGTGTGTACACGGTAGCCAACAAGGGGAGAAACTTCTTAAAGTCCACGGCAGTTGCTACAACGGGGGGAACCCCCGCAACGCACTGCCTCCCCTTTTTAAGGGGGATTTAGGGGGATCTAAAACGTTTCGCTACCAACAAGAGAACTTTTAAAACATCATCTTTAAGTATGCAAAAAAATTGGAGTAAGGGTCAACCAATATACCAGTCAATTGTTTGGAAACGGAGGGAATCTCCGCAACGCATTGGCCCTCCTACACTCAAATTTCTTAACTTAGCTTAAAATCTTAGCGCCGGCTTATTTATATATATGGTTTTATAGTAATATCACTTATATAGATTAGTCACAATAAATTGAGTACACTATTGGTTCCCTTTTTATACATGAAAAAATACTTATTATTAAAAGGTGAGTATTAACATCATCTTTAAGTATGCAAAAAATTTGGAGTAAGAGGCAACCAATATACCATTCAATTGTTTGGGATTGCATATAAATAGGGTAGGGATCTGTTTAAATGGTGTTAACTATTAAGTTCTTGCGTTTACTAGTTCCCTCGGCTCTAAAAGCTCGTTTATTTGCCCCCCTGTACACTAGCTTTTTGATTTTGGTGTTATTGATACTAGGACAACAAGGCTGGAACCTTTGGATAACATCACTCAGTCAGCAAGCAGCCGATCAAGTAACCCATACTTTAGTAATAGAGCGTGAAGGAGAACGTCTGCTTAATGCTGTGATTGAACAGGAAAGAACCTTACTCGATACTGGCAGTAATAAACAGTTGAGTTTTCATACCAGCCTCAAACGCCTATACACTCTTGTACAACATAAGCCTAGTCAACTCAAACAACTAAATAAGATAAAAATTCTTTATACTCAGTGGCAAAGTCAATTAGACCAGAGAAAAGTTTTTAGCTCTGCCAGGAACTATACCTCGGCGGACAACATTTTATTCAATGCCCTACGCGCTGAAATTCGTACCCTACTTTTGTACGAGGAGATAATTTTAGAAAAACGCAAGCTTCGACTGTGGCAACTCTACCAAATTAATACTGTTGTGGACATCTTCATCACAATAGTGGTTTTGGTAGGAGTAGGCTACAATATCAGGCTATTGCATCAACGAGTTGCGGTTCCTCTAGGTAAATTGACGCAGGTAGGCGAAAAGTGGCGAGATGGTCAAATGGAAGCCCAATTTGGCTATTCCTCCTTTGATGAAATTGGACGGTTGGCTAGAGTTCTCAACACAATGGCAGGCGAAACTTGCTATCGTCAGCAATGGATGAAAGAGCGCAATCAACACTTTGAAGACCTGATCAGTGCTTTATCTCACGATTTACGTTCACCCCTGCTTGCTACCCGCAATACATTGGATGTCATGCTTAAAGGAGCTTTTGGCCCTGTAAACAATACCTGGAGAGAAGTATTTGAAGAGTACCGCCAAGCTAACGTTGATCTCCTCAAGCTTGTAGAAGTTCTACTAGATGTTTCGCGCTATGAAGCTGGTTGTGGCATTCAGCTAAACTATGAGCCTCTTAATTGGGAAGAGATTTTTGTGAAAGTAATTGCTCAAATTAAATCTACTTCCAAGTCTGAGTTCGCTCTCATCTATAGAATTTCTCAATCACTACCGATCATCTATGGTGATGAGTTAGAGATTCGACGAGTTTTACAAAATCTGCTGGAAAATGCGGTTCGGGTGAGTGAGGCTAACAAGGAAATTGTTCTAGAAGTAGCATCCCTCAGTGAGGCCCAAGTAAAGGTATCAGTGCGCGATCAGGGTTTAGGAATTGCGCTAGAGGACAAAGAACGGCTTTTCCACCGCTTTATTCAGGGACGAACTCGCCGTGGTAAATCTGGGCTTGGTCTTTATTTGTGCCGTCAAATCGTCGAGGCTCATGGAGGTAGCATTGGCGTCGATAGTTCCCTTGGAGAAGGTAGTACCTTCTGGTTTACTCTGCCAGCTAACACAGATCAGGCTAGGTTTAGCATGAAAGCAAATTGAGGAGAAGTCAAGATGTCCGAGAGTGTAGAACAGAAGACTATGAAGATTCTACTGGTCGATGACCATACTTTAATACGTCGGGGCATGAAAGGCCAATTTACGCTTCAACCTGGTTTTAGTGTAGTAGGAGAGGCATATGACGGTGCACAGGCTATCGAATTGGCTGCTCAACTCCAGCCAGATGTTATTTTGATGGATATTGATATGCCAGTTATGGATGGGATCACAGCTACGCAACAAATTAAAAGCGATCACCCTGCCATTCGTATCCTTGCCTTGAGTGCATTTGACGGCGATACCCAAGTAATGGGAATGTTAGCTGCTGGTGCGGATGGTTACTGCCTTAAAACCATTGAATGGGAACAACTCATCGCTGTCATTCAATTGATCTTTCAAGGTGGTGCTTATTTAGATCCTCGCATAGCTCAAAAAGTCTCCCGGATGTTCAAGCCCAGCGTTGTAGCCCAAGCGATTCCTACACCTGAGCTACCTCAACAACAAATTCTTAGCCCTCGTGAGCTAGAAATCCTCAAACTTATTGCTAAAGGAAACTCAAACCAAGAGATTGCTAATCAGCTCTACCTCTCTCTCGGAACCATTAAGTCATATGTGCGTATGCTACTAAACAAACTCAGCGTTGATGATCGTGTCCAAGCAGCAGCTCTGGCTATCCGTGAAGGGTTAATTTAAGCTGCTAGGATTTTCTGTAGATGGATATACAGTTGTGTAGGGAATGTCACGAAGATAAGCTGGGAGAGTAAAGAATAAGGGACTTCCAAATAAAAAATATTCCATTGCGTTGAGGCAGGGGAGCAGGGGGAGGGACAGTCGTGTTGAGTCCAGAAATTTGGATAATTTATTTGTTGGAGTTCCCTAACTATTAGTTATTTTTACTACTTTAATAACCTTGAATACATTTATTGCTTTGTCTTCCCCAGCACTCCCAGCCTTAAGTGCTGCAAGAGCTTATCCTAACCGTAAAGCAGATCCCTAAAAGCCAGTCATTATATGAATAACTCCGTTACTTCATCGGTCGAAGCTTTAGATAACCTTTCTATCACTTGGGAACGCTTAATCCCTAATCGCATGGGTAACGATTCGGCTAGTCGCAAGATTCTGGAGCTACATATTGGGCGCTACGAAGCTGCAAGCCGCTATGTTTTGGGAAAAAAAGTTCTAGACATTGCATCTGGTACTGGATATGGTAGCCAAATGCTTCGCTTCGCAGGCGCGAGCAGTGTAGTCGGGGTAGATATATCTTTAGAGACTGTGGAGTATGCTAAAAAACATTACCAAGCACCCGAAATAGAATTTATTTGCGCTAATGCAGAGCAGTTTGAGTGTTTAGAGCCTTTTGATGTTGTTGTCTCATTTGAGACAATAGAACATTTAAAAAATCCGACTAATTTTCTTAAACAAATCCGTAAGTTTCTAGCTCCCAATGGTGTATTCATAATATCTGTACCGCTGGGTGAGACGCGTCATTTTGATCCATACCACCTTCATGCCTTTACTCAGGATGAGATACTTAATCTTCTGGAAAAGACAGGCTTTTATGTAGATAACTATCGTTGCGATCAGTGTTTTTTAACTCGTAGTGAACTGCTTTATTGGAGAAAATTATACCCAGAGTCCAGCCCATCATTTTGGGAGTTATTATTTACCCGAAGGGGATGGCATATCATGCATGACCTTTTTATTCAGGGGGGTTTTGATGTTCCTCAACTGTTAGTTACTGCTTACAAAATAAGAGAGTAATACCAATTCAAAATTCAAAATTAAGAAAGCCAGATTTCACAAGGGTTTGTGAAAAAAAGAATCTGTTGCTGAATTTTGGAGAATCGGCATTACGCATTCGCAACGAGATTCAAGGCTTTGCGTTCGGGAAGCGTGTCCGTAAAGCCCTTCGGGCATAGCTTCGCTTACCGCGTAGCGTGCCCGAAGGGCTTAGGACTTATGCTTTCCTACGGTCGCAATGACGAAATTACGTTATTGGTGCGTAAGTACTGGTCTATTTAACCGCACATAATATAACTAGCCTGCACAAAGGCAATAGTACTTTTCCAAGCAACTGTTTGATTTAGCAAATATTTAGTAAATAGTTTTTGTACAGCGCTTACTTCTTCTGCCCTGAGGTGAACAGCTAAACGGTCTGCATAACTTGGTCGAGCTTGATTAGGAGTGAACAAGCGATTGAGAAAGGCTGGCGTGATATGCATTTGTGTAGAATTTTGCTCAATCTGAACTGCCACTACCAAACCTGTAGCCTCGAAAGCCTTCTGCAAATCTTCAACATCCCAGTTAACCATCAAGTCTGACTGATGAGTGTAGATAGTTTCTTCCGCAATTATTAACTGCTCATATAAGTCTGCGTTCAGTTTGTTTGGGTCAAGTAATTTATAAAGTCTTTGGGTATGACGTGGCACAGTCTCTGCCAATACCAGCCTTCCTGATTGTGGTAGTAATTGCGCTAAAGTTTGGGCAGTAGTAAATTTATCAGCTTCATAAAGTAGAGCATTGCGTCCGATGATACAGTCAAATCGCAGATTTGGCGGCTGGGTAGCTAACACATCTGGTAGTTCAGATATCGGTGCAGTTAACACAGTAGGATGCATTAATTCTGGTAGCGCCGTTGCTTGTTCTTGTAGAGCCTTAGCATCATTAGCATTGCGAACACAGGCATAAACTCCACCTTCTGGGGTTTGGCGTATGGCTTCCCAAGTAAGTAAACCGCTTCCTGCATTCAGATCCAGTACTAGATGATGACGCTGTATTTGGGCCAATGTGAAAATGCGATCGCGTACCTCTGCTAACTGTGTACCCATCTGAGAAAGAGTACGCTGCAACCAGCGTTCAGCAGCGCGGTCAGTAGCACCATAAGTCAGCACTTCTAGGGGAGCAATACCCACACCTTCTACTAAAGCAGCAAGTTGAGCTTCACGACGCCGCGCTACCTGTGTAGCAATTTCTCCCTCAAAGCCTTGGGTTGATGGCTGGTAAAACATTTGCCCTTGCAAGCTAGCAGGTAAATATTGTTGAGCTACCCAATGGTCACGGTAGGCATGAGGATAAAGATAACCTGCTCCATGCCCAAATCCTTTTTTATCACGATTACCATCCTTGAGGTGAGTGGGAACTTCCGCTTCTCGTTCTTGCTCAACCGCAGCTAAAGCATCAAAAAAACCCATGATGCTGTTCGACTTTGGTGCTGTTGCTAAATAAAGCGCAGCTTGGGCTAAATGATAACGTCCTTCTGGCATACCCACACGGTCAAATGCCTCAGCACAAGCATTGATAACTAAAACAGCATTTGGGTCAGCTAGTCCCACATCTTCACTAGCTAAAATTAACATCCGGCGGAAGATAAAGCGCGGGTCTTCGCCAGCATAAACCATTTTTGCCAGCCAATACAGGGCTGCATCTGGGTCAGAGCCGCGTAAACTCTTAATGAACGCGCTAATAGTGTCAAAGTGGACATCGCCTTCTTTGTCATACAAAACAGCACGCTGCTGAATAGAATCTTCTGCTACAGCTAGAGTAACCTTAATTACACCTGTAGCATCGGTTGGTGTGGTTTCTACTGCTAATTCCAAGGCATTTAGCAACGAGCGTGCATCACCGTTAGCAACATTTACCAAATGCGCCAGAGCATCAGGCGCTATCTGCACAGCCAGCTTGCCATAACCGCGCTCTGTATCAGTTAGTGTTTGCTCAACTACGCGGTACAAGTCCTGATCGTTGAGTGGCTTGAGTTGGAAGATACGTGATCGGCTAACAAGAGCTTTATTAACTTCAAAGTAAGGATTTTCTGTTGTCGCTCCAATTAAAATCACTGTACCATTTTCTACCCAAGGCAAGAGAGCATCTTGTTGGGATTTGTTGAAACGGTGGACTTCATCAACAAACAGGATAGTCCTCTGGTTGTGGAACTTACGCCGTTCTTGGGCTGTATCGATCGCAGCCCGAATTTCTTTAACGCCAGAAAGCACCGCATTAATGGCAATGAAATGAGCGCGAGTTGTGTTAGCTATCACACGCGCTAAAGTAGTTTTACCAGTACCAGGAGGGCCATAAAAAATCAGCGAAGATAGTTGGTCTAAACTGATAGCACGTCGTAGCAGCCTTCCGTTGGCGATGATGTGGTCTTGTCCAACGAATTCATCAAGGGTACGCGGACGCATCCGGGCAGCCAGGGGCGCTTCCTTTTCTGTTACCTGGATGAGATGTTGCTCAAATATGTCCATACTATCCACATCTTAACAATAATAGGACTTACGCACTCAAGCCTGAAACCTTGATCCCCCCTAACCCCCCTTCAAAAGGGGGGAACGTCTAAAGCCCCGTTTTGAAGGGGGTTGGGGGATCTGAGTGCGTAAGTTCTAAATAAGATTTTGGCTGTGGTATCGTATAGGATCAGCAAGATTTTTAGCAACTGTCTGTAAAATTCGCAAGCGCATGGTGGCAAAGTATATGTAAAGAACACACTGGAAACAGCTTTTGAGTTCGCCGAAATAGCTTTTGAGTTCGCCGAAATAGCTTTTGAGTTCTCCGAAACAGCTTTTGAGTTCTCCGAAACAGCTTTTGAGTTCTCCGAAATAGCTTTTGAGTTCTCCGAAATAGCTTTTGAGTTC
>NZ_JCACKA010000047.1:506981-583297 GCF_059505145.1 Mojavia sp. | reverse complement strand
ATCATATGTCCGTAGTACCGCAGCATATGCACTGGGGCAGATGCAAGCCAAAGACATTGCCGCCAACGTCGCCGCACTGCTCAAAGATTCTGACTCTGAAGTCCGTAGAGCCGCAGCATATGCACTGGGGCAGATGCAAGCCAAAGACTATGCCGCCAACGTCGCCGCACTGCTCAAAGATTCTGACTCTGAAGTCGGTATTGCCGCAGCATATGCACTGGCGCAGATGCAAGCCAAAGACTATGCTGCCAACGTCGCCGCACTCCTCAAAGATTCTGACTCTGGTGTCCGTAGTGTCGCAGCATATGCACTGGGGCAGATGCAAGCCAAAGACATTGCTGCCAACGTCGCCGCACTCCTCAAAGATTCTGACATAAATGTCCGTAGTGCCGCAGCTGATGCACTGGGGCAGATGCAAGCCAAAGACTATGCCGCCAACGTCGCCGCACTCCTCAAAGATTCTGACATAAATGTCCGTAGTGCCGCAGCTGATGCACTGGGGCAGATGCAAGCCAAAGACTATGCCGCCAACGTCGCCGCACTCCTCAAAGATTCTGACATAAATGTCCGTAGTGCCGCAGCTGATGCACTGGGGCAGATGCAAGCCAAAGACTATGCCGCCAACGTCGCCGCACTGCTCAAAGATTCTAACTCTGGTGTCCCTAGAGTCGCAGCATATGCACTGGGGCAGATGCAAGCCAAAGACATTGCCACCAACGTCGCCGCACTCCTCAAAGATTCTGACTCTGAAGTCCGTAGAGTCGCAGCATATGCACTACTAAAGCTAGCTCCCCAAGGTTTACCTGTTATTGTGCAAGTTCTGAATGCAGTACGCTATTATCCCTCAGATGTTATTCAGTTGAGATTTTTAGCTCATTTTATCGGTGGTGGCGACCAAAATGTACAAACTTTGATGCAATGGGTTGGCAAGCCCAAGACTACACCCAATGATTTGACTGCTAACCAGGGTAGGGAAATCATGGAATTGTTTGAGGAAGCCTGGAAACTTACTGATTCTTTTCCAGAATTGCGGCAAGAATTGGCACAACAAATTGCTGTAGTTGCTGATTTAGTTCGTTGGCAAGCGCAGGATATCGCCTTACTAGAACGCCACTATCAAAACCTCAAACATGGTAATTACAGACAAGCTGATACGGTGCAGCGTGTCATTAATAATCTGGAATTTTGGAAGTGGTTTTTCCTTGCCAGAAACATCATCCTGATTCACCTTGCGATTTGGCTTACGCTCATCCTTGCTTACCCCACATTTACCCAAATTCTCGCACCTTTATTCTGGAATCCTTGGGTAAGGCGAATTCTCGGTTTTGGTTACATCGGCTTACTTCTAACTTGGGTTCCTTGGCTGCGTCACAGGCTGTTGCAACCATTTAAACCTTTGCTGCTAGCAGATGCGGGCTTAGATAATTTCGTTGAGCAAGCTTATTTTGCTGAATCTTTTGTGAAGGTTCCACGGGGAAGTAGCCCACCCCTAACCCCTCCCCGCCACCGCCGTGTACACACATCTCTACACAGGCTGCAAAAATCATCTGATCCCCCTAAATCCACGCCACTTGCTACAAGTCGGGGAATCCTTTCGGCAGTTCCTTCTGGGGGAAACCCCCAAGACCGGACTGCCTCACCAACGCAGTGGCTCCCCTTAAAAAGGGGGACTTTGATTGCGCTTTCCCCCTTTTTAAAGAGGAATTTGATTGCGGTTCCCCCATTTGTAAGGAATTTGATTCCAATCCCCCCCTTTTTAAGGGGGGTTAGGGGGGATCAAAACGTTGTTGCAGCACTTGAGAGTACTGTTACACCAGAGATTCAACCCATCACCCAAGCAATCCCGACTCTGCAAGGGCAAATTGTCTTAGAGGGTGACTCTGGTTTAGGCAAATCAATGTTTCTCCGTCATTTGGTGAACAATTCCCAACGCATTTTTGTTTACTTACCTGCCCAAAAGTGTGACAAAGGGGTGATTGAAGCAATTTATGCCAAGCTACGCGCACAGGTAGACGATACTAAATTCCTCAAAAATCTAATTTACAGTGGAGCTTTAGATATCTGTATTGACGGACTCAACGAAGTTACAGCGGACACGCGGGCGAAAATCTCTCAGTTTGCGGAAGGTTATTTTCGGGGCAATATGATTATGACAACCCAGCCCCTAGAGTGGATACCGCCTTCTACAGCCAAGAAATATGAATTGCAGCCGTTGCAGCGCGAACAAATCCAGCAGTTTTTGCTTTCTCGTCATTGGGGATTGGCTAGAGACGCGATGATTAATCAGAATTCGGTAGAGACGCGATTAATCGCGTCTGTACAAAGTGGGGAGTCATTCCAATACGAGCAAGCTTGTTCCAACTACCTTGCAGAAGCCTTCAACGAGCAACAATCCCCGGAAGATTTAGCAGCAGCAAAGCGGATTCTTTCTAACCCGATGGATTTAACGCTGGTGGCGCTGATGCTATCACAAGGACAGCAACCAAATTTATTTCGCCTGCAAGAACAGCAATATCAGCTAATGGCAGCAGAATACCTGCGAGAATGGCAACACGAATTTCCTTTAAGCAGATTCTCTCAGGCAGTTTATCAAATGCGGCTGAATGACGAAAGCACCATACCCGCTGAGGAATTCCAGCCAGAATTAACCAGTCTGGAAGATGAAAAATATAAGATGGTGATCAGCCGTCAATGGGAAGATGACAAGGGAAAAGCCCAGAAAAACTGGTACTTTCGCCACGATAAAATTATGGAATTCTTCTTGGTGCAAAACTTTCTGGGTGGAGGTGAAGCAGTTCAAGAACGAGTTAATCAACACATTAATGATCCCAGGTTTCGCGGTGTCTATCTATTATTAGCTAATTTACTGCCTTTAGATGCTGCTTTAGGACTGCGAGAAAGAATTATTGAATACGCGGCTAACAGTAAAGACCATACATTAAGTGATAAATTTGTCCAGTTATTACAGTTACGCTTACCTTCCCAATGGACTCAAGACGGAACATTTAAGCAACTGCTACAACAACACGAACAAAAAACTCAATCTTTAGATTTGGTAGCGAAGTTTTTAGAACAAGTCGATGCGAAGGTAAAGCGTGAAAAAGAATATTTAATTATCGAATCTATCTTCAGCAGTCTCAGCATTTACGCGCCGTTTCCTGTTTTAATTACTATTGACACACCAACGGATCAAGATATCATCCGCCTGGTGCAACTTGCCCAACAATTGCCAACAGAACAAACACAAAAAGCTGGTTTGTTAATCTACAAAATTCCACCAGATACTACAGCCAGAATGGAAATTGCTAAGGTGCGGCTACGCGATAATTTTTTGCTAATTCCCATTCCGCTGACATCAGTAGAAAAAGCTTTACCCGATAAATATGAATGTATCGGCTTGTTGGAAGGATATTGCGATCGCTATCTTCAACGTGCTGATTTCTTTGATGACAAGAATGCTATTAGTGACACTTTATCATTTTTTGGTCGCACAGAACTTTTACAGCGTTTGGGAGAAGAACTCCTAAGACATCAGGGTGTGGGATTATTGGGATTACGCAAGTCAGGTAAAACCTCTGTGCTGCTTCAGTTAGGCTTTATGCTGCGCGAACATCCCATAGTACATATTGATTTGCAACGCTATGGCGGTTCTCGGTACGGTGCGGCTTTATTTAATGATATCCTTCAGCGTCTATCTACTTTAGAAAGTGAAGTTACCTTCCCCCAGTTAGAATTATTTTCTTTAGATAAACCAGCCGCAGAGTTAAGTTTTAAGTTTATTCAGCGGGTAAGTGAATTTGTTCGTATTATCCAAAAAAGTAAGAAATATAAATTGCCCATTCTTTGCTTTTTAGATGAAGTAGAAAGAATTATCCCCACACCAGAAGACAGCCGGGAAAAAGCCGAAGAATTTAATGCTTGTTTTGGAGCGTTGCGCGTATTATGCCAACAACAGCGGCAAATGTCACTGCTAATTGCTGATGTGCATCCAGATTGCAACCGGATTAATTCTTGGACACAACCAGGAGTTGCAACAAATCCGGTGTTTAGTTTCTTCAAAGAAATCTTTCTACCTCCTTTTTCAACAGAAGAGACACAAGAAATGCTCGTTAATCTGGGTAAATTAATGGGGTTAGAGTTTGATACAGCCACACCTCAACAAATCCATTACCAAAGTGGCGGACATCCTTTTGTTTCTCGCCAACTAGCTCGCTTTTTAACAGAGAAGATAAAAGACAATAATCCCAAACCTGCTACAAATAGCAATATGCTGATTGAATGGCCAATGGTAGAGCAATATTTAGAGAGAACTTTAAACCAAAAAGGTGAGTTAAAAAATTATTTAGAAAGAAGCATTTGGGAGGACTTAGAAAAACGCGACTTTCAAGTTGCAATCTCTGTTCTGCAAGTCGTCGCCTGTAACGAACATTTCCAAAACAGGATAACAGAACTAGCCTTACTAAACCACCTCAAAACTCAATTCACAACCAACCAGTGCTTAGATGCTTGTAATTGGCTGACAAATGTTGGATTGTTGTATCAGGAGGAAGTTGAGCATCAGGATTTCTACCATATCCGAATTCCTCTCTTATCACGGTGGATTCAAATGCAGATGACAGAGGAGGAAATCGAGCAATGCAAGATTTTGTAGGTGAACGTCCCTTTGATAATTACCGCGTCGCAATTACAGACCCCTCCCACTTCTTCGGACGCAGCGAATTAATTAATACAATGCTCAAGTCACCTTTTCAGGTGCGGATACTCTTAGGCGGACGGCGTTTAGGTAAAACCAGCGCCTTACGTGCTGTGGAGTGGAATTTACTGAATCCGAAAACCAATTATTCCCGCCACGCTTTTCCTGTATTAATTAACCTCCAGTTAGAACAACCCAAAGACTTAGACAATCTGCGTTATCTTCTCATCGCCAGACTCCGCGAAGCTATTGAACGCTGGCGAGAAGTACCTCTGGCTGAAATTCGACAAATGTACCGCGATTTTCTCAGTCAAATTAAGGGTGGCGAAGTTACTCTGAGTTTCCTCAAACAGTTAGATATTAAATTAAACATTAATAATCCCGACTCCGAAAGACGGTTAAATAATGATAGCTTTCGGTTAGCCTTCTTAAAAACTACAGAAGAGCTGCGGAAATTAAATTTTCAGGGAGTTTGCTTTCTTATAGATGGCGCTGAGTTCATTGTGCGCCAAAATTGGGCAACTGATGCTTGGTCTTACCTACGTGGTTTAAAAGATACGGACACAGCCATCAAGCCTTGCTTGGGTCTTTTACTGTCCGGCTATCGAGATTTGAAAGAATATCAGCAGCGTGTCGGTTCGCCATTGTTAAACATTGCAGAAATCGAATGGTTAGCTCCCCTTACCGAAGAAGAAACGAAACAATTAATTAGCGATCGCGCCGAACAAGAGAAAATATCTTTGAGTGAAGATAAAATTACCTCAGTTATCGAATGGTCAGGTTGCCATCCCTACCTCATACAACAAGCATTAAATCTGATTTTTGATTCTAATCACCAGCAAGATTCCCGCGCTAATCTCATCGACAAATTACTACAGCAGCATGACAAAGACTTTTCAGCATGGTGGAACGCTGAACATCTGTCTGGTAGCTTTGGCGAAGATGAACGCAAAATCTATTCTGCCCTGATTGAGAAGCGCAAAGCAACTGCTAAAGATTTAGCACAGTATACAAGTTTCAGCCGAGCAAAGGTGATAGACGCATTAGAAGTTATTGCTGGTACTGGTATAATTTGCCAGTTAGATAACGATTCCTAGGCATTAGGTTCTCGCCTGTTTGAAGAATGGGTAACACAGCAGTGTATTAGCACTTGAACACGTAGTTCATGCCTAAGCTAGGAAACTGGCATTTACTATAGCGATTATCGGTTGAGTCTAATACACTCGTAAGGGCACGGCAATGCCGTGCCCCTACACGCGACGATATATAGCGGATTGCATCCAACTGAGAACCGCTATATTTTGCCATTCAAGCAATCGCCTGGCTTAAAATCTTGCACCTTTATGTAATTCCATAACTTGCTGTCGTTATGACAGAAGTTGCTGTCGTTATGACAGAAGTTGCTGTCGTTATGACAGAAGTTATTGTCGTTATGACAGAAGTTGTTGTCGTTATGACAGAAGTTATACAGCAAGTTGCAAAGCAGTGAGCTACAGATTATCGTTGCTCGTAGAGGCACAACAATGTTGTGCCCTTAATCGTATACTTCATTTACCTGAAAGATACTGTATATTTTCTCAATTGGTGGAATAAAGTACACTGTGCGCCCCACCATAGCCCGCTTCAGCAAAATTACTAGTTAGTCTTCTAAAACAACGTCATAAAAAACACAATTATTTGTGGAGTTTGCTGAACCAAAATCCAGCTTTAGTAAGGCAAGCTAGCTTTAGACCCATCGAAAAAGAATACATATTATGGCCCGCCAAAGACGTACATCCCGCGTTTTAGAAAAAGCTGAGTTAAGATCCTCTGGACTGAAGGCAATTGATCCCAGCATGGATTTTGGGGATGCTCGCACTTTACAAAATCTAACACAACTAATTCAGCAGTACCGTACTAAGATTGATGCTTATAACACGGCTTTAACTGTAATAGATTCTTCCAAAACTGAAATGGAAGAGTTAGAAAAAAAATTGGGCGATCTCTCAGAGAAAATGCTACTTGGAGTTGCTTTTAGATACGGCAAAGACAGCATTCAATATGAAATGGCGGGTGGTGTGCGTAAAAGCGATCGCATTCGTAAAAGTACGGCAAGCCGCTTAAAAGCGGGTACAGATGAAACATCCGTTGGAAAAACTCAAACCACATAGTATGCTCAATAGTTAAGGATAAGCGATCGCCTCCACTCAAAAAGATGTCAAGTAGACGATTGCGATCGCTGTTTCCTCAGAGTAACTCTGTGCGTCTTTAATAGTTTAAGATTGCGAGATTGCAGCGTATTAGCAAAGTCAAGATTATGGAAACTGCAAACGCTACCAACGGATGGGTGAATACAATCGATTGCCAAAATCCAGAAGTTATTGCTAAAGCATCTCGCATCATCACCAATAACATTTATTGCACTTTATCTACTTGTTCAGCAGATGGTTATCCTTGGGCATCGCCTGTATTTTTTGCCTATGATGACAACTGCAACATTTATTGGAGTTCGGCAATAGTATCAAAGCATTCGCAAAACTTAGATAACAATCATGGCAGAGTAGCGATCGCTATTTATAATTCCAGCTTTTCAGAAGGCTCAGTAGAAGGTTTATACTTTTGTGGAACCGCATCAGAATTAAAGCCAGAAGAAACAGAAAGAGTATTGAAGCTACTGATAAATCGCGCAACTAAAAAACACAATCGCACAGCAGCCGACTATTTAAATGATTCACCCCGCAGAATTTATCAATGTCAACCTCAAGAAGCTTGGGTTACTGGCGATAGGGTAGCAGTTGCTAATCAATTAGTAGACACAAAAATTCAGATAAATTTGGCAGACTTGCAAAACTCAATATTAATTGAACAATAGCAAAAAGTAGGGTGGGCATTGCTAGCCCTACTCATGCCTGTCATCAAGTAACATGGAAATGTCCGAACTGGCTACACAATAGGTGAAAAGCCATGTCAGAAACCCTAGCTGCACCAGATATAACACTTCCGCCTACGCAAGCGGAATTACCATATGATGACGGTATCCCGATGGAAAGCCAACGACATAAAGTCCAAATGGAATTGTTAATTGATGTCGTAGAGACTTGGTTGGAACAGCGGGAAGATGGATATACAAGCGGGAATATGTTTGTCTATTTCAGCTTGGCACAGGTAAAAAACCAAGACTTTAAAGGCCCAGACTTTTTTGTTGTATTAGGAGTACCCAAGGGAGAACGCCGCAGTTGGGTTGTTTGGGAAGAAGGGAAAGGCCCTGATGTGGTGATTGAATTGCTGTCTGCGACTACCGCAACTACAGATAAAAATGAGAAAAAGCTGATTTATCAAAATCAGATGCGCGTCCCGGAATATTTCTGGTTTGATCCCTTTAATCCTGATGACTGGGCTGGTTTTTCTCTTGGTAGTGGAGTTTACCAACCAATTGCGCCTAATGCAGAGAATCAATTGGTAAGTCAAGCATTAGGTTTAGCATTGCTACGTTGGCAAGGTAGCTACAAAGGTATTCATACAACTTGGTTGCGTTGGGCAACTTTGCAGGGAGAATTGTTACCAACCGCAGAAGAAAAAGCACGTCAACAGGCTGAACAGGAAAGCCAACGGGCTGAACAAGAACGTCAACGTGCAGAAAGGGCGGAATCCCAGTTGCAACAAACAGCTATAAGATTACTTCAGTCAGGGATGACGGTAGAACAGGTAGCACACTTAACAGGTTTGCCAGAATCGGAAATTGCTGGACTGAGTATTTAGGGCTAATGGGCTAGGCTAGATGCTTTTGCAATAAACCGATTACTATCTCTGGCGTTTCTAGATGAGGTAATACTCCTGTGTTGGCGATCGCATAAAATTCTCGAATTGCGTGTGTATTTAAATTCGCCAATCTTCTACCGAGTTTAATACTAGTAAATTGTGCCTTTTCGCCCCAAAAGAACACAGTCGAAATTTTGAGTTGCTGAATATATAAACTTAAGTCAAAGTAAAGATCGCCTTTCAAAAATGACAAGGCTGCAAACTTGGCGTTAGGCTGCTGTGCAGAACTTAAATAAGCTTCCACCATCTCTTGAGAGACTCGTTCTGGTTTGGCAAACAGAAAACTTTGAAGAAAGTTTCGCACTGCAAATTCATTTTCAGCACCAACAGCATAAATTAAATCGTCTAATAGTGGCGTATTGATAACTGGTAGCGGTAGCCTACGCCCAGCACTTTGACCAAAGTCTTCAAACCCAGAAGGACACATGAGGAACAGTGCTTTGAATAAGTCTGGTTGCGTAGTAGCAAGGCGGATAGTTAAAGCCGCAGTCAAGGAAGAAGCTACTACTGTCACAGGCGGACGGCAGGTTTGAGTGATAAATTCGGCGATCGCGCTAAGATAATCTCTAATTTGGTAATCTCGCACCGGATGAGCAGACTCACCCCAACCGATTAAATCTGGGGCTAACACGCGGTGACTAAAAGCAAATGCTGGATAGACTTTAGACCATTCATAAGCAGACGCCCCGCCACCAAAATTGTGCAGAAATAATAGCGGAGGTAAATCTTCAGTCTCAGGGTTCGGCCAAGGTGCAGTCGTTTGGGTATAGTAAACCATTGCCCCTAGTGAAGTATGAATGACTTTATGCCCAAAGCCAGAAGGTTGAAACTGAAGCATAAAATTATTATAAAAGCTAAAGTACGAGGTAGAAACTAAACCACAAGAATAAGTCTGAAAGCTTGATATTAAAGTATAAAGTAAGAGTTTTTCATTGTTTATCT
The DNA here is from genome assembly GCF_059505145.1 of Mojavia sp. Taxonomy (NCBI): domain Bacteria; kingdom Bacillati; phylum Cyanobacteriota; class Cyanophyceae; order Nostocales; family Nostocaceae; genus Mojavia; species Mojavia sp. The sequence goes on along the minus strand of NZ_JCACKA010000047.1, from coordinate 573,864 downwards.
CCTGTGATTTGAACAAGTTGATCGAGGTTATTACCATTAATGTTATAAATTGACCCAAAACCAGCCACAAAACGCCCTGATTGTGGCGTAAGCTGAAAAATCCGAAAGTCAGGCAAGCTACGCAAGATCTCAATAATTTGACCAAAACGCTCTTGGAATTGCTCGACAATTTTATTCCAATTCTCTGTTTCGCGCTCTATCAGAGTTGCTGTACAATCAAAGTTCAATCGGCGACGTCCAAATATTTGGTTAGTTTGAGCTTCATCCTCAATAAACATCACACTTACATGAGGATTATCAGAGAGATTTTTAGTATGAGTAGAAAGACCGCTGACGTAAATATAGATATTTTTTGATTCATCCATTACAAATGGAGCATAGCTTGCATTAGGTATCCCCTGGTCGCTAACAGTACCAATAATCGCACTTTCAAATTCTTCCAAAAAACCTTCGTAAGCAGATTGGGCTTTTTCAAGTTCGCTCATAAATATAGTTCCGTTTAATTATTAATAATAAAATAATTATTTTAACTTGATTTTCCTAATTTTGAATTTTAGGGCAAATCCAAAAAGCATCTATGTGGTTAATAAATACCCTTTAAGATAGATGAAAAGTCTAGTTAAATGTGCTTAGTGTTTACTTAAAATACTTAAAAGTCTTCACTTGCAAATTCCAAATACAAATTTAAATTGTTGAGTGCTGATATGCAAGTAAGGTGGGCATTGCCTACCCTACTACTATGTAAGTAGATAATAGGTAAAGGTAAGATTAAAATTTTAAATATCTTTTGCCCATAAACTACACATCAATATAGCGAGACTTGTTCTTTATTCTCCTGTTGGGCTAGACTTAAAAAAGTGGCGAGGACGCAATTGTGACGGACAAAAATCGTTCTCAATGGGACTTAGGCAGGTTCATTGAAACTCTTAACTATTTTGAGGTTATTCCTTTTCTTAACTGCATACAGCGGTTGTTTCAAGGTCGTCTTCAGAATAATCAAGATAAGCCCATTGGAGGAAAGAGCATGGGTGTAATACTAGTAGCAGGTGCGACGGGTGGCGTTGGGAAACGAGTCGTGCGGCGATTAGTAGAACAAGGTTATAAAGTTCGGGCCCTTGTACGTGACATCGAAAAAGCCAGGTCAATTCTTGGTAATAATATTGACTTAGTAATTGCCGATATCACTAAACCAGAAACTTTAACTTCTGTAGTCATGGCTAATATCCAAGCTGTAGTATGTTGCACAGCAGTACGTGTGCAACCAGTAGAAGGAGATACAGCTGATAGAGCCAAGTACTATCAAGGCGTCAAATTTTACCAGCCGGAAATTGTTGGCGATACACCCGAAAATGTCGAGTACCAAGGTGTAAGAAACTTGGTGCAAGCGGCGGCAAAATATCTACATAAATCAAACGAAAAATCGATATTTAATTTCAGCAATCCATCAGATGAATTAAAAAATGTTTGGGGGGCCCTGGATGATGTGGTGATGGGTGGGGTGAGTGCAAGTAATATCCAATTTGTAGAAGATACAGCTTTGTTTGCTGGTAATGTCTCCACAGCAAATTCTGGAGGCTTTGCTTCTGTCAGAACTAAGAATTTTGATCCACCTTTTAATTTATCTGGTTACGAAGGTGTAGAATTGCGCGTTAGAGGTGATGGCAAACGCTATAAACTGTTTCTGCGGACAGATGCAAAATGGGATGGGCTAGGTTATAGCTATTCTTTCGACACCGTAGCAAATACTTGGATAGATATTCGCATTCCTTTTGCCGATTTGACTCCTGTATTTCGAGCCAAGACTGTAAATGATGCACCACCAATTGACGCTAGCAAAGTTTGCTCATTTCAATTGATGTTAAGCAAATTTGAATATGATGGCGCTTTAAATCCTAAATTTTCACCTGGTGGTTTCACTTTGCAAGTGGAATCTATTAAAGCTTATGGTGGGGCAACTTTACCACAGTTTGTACTGGTCAGTTCAGCAGGTGTAACTCGTCCCGGACGTCCTGGGATTAATTTAGATGAAGAACCCCCAGCAGTCAAATTAAATGACCAATTGGGTGGAATTTTAACGTGGAAGTTGAAAGGAGAAGATAGTTTAAGAGATAGTGGAATTCCTTACACAATTATTAGACCTTGCGCCTTAACAGAAGAAGCAGGGGGTAAGCAATTAATCTTTGAACAAGGTGATAATATTAGGGGCAAAATCAGCCGCGAAGATGTTGCAGAACTTTGTGTGCAAGCACTGCAAAATCCCAAAGCACGTAACCTGACATTTGAGGTGAAAGAGGGAGAGAATAGTACTAAATCTATCGATTGGCAGAGGCTATTTTCTAACTTAGAACCTGATAAGTAAATGCTAAATAAAGGCAGAATTAGATAAATAAGATAGAGGAAATACGGTAAATACTCCCCAAAGGAGTAGATGAAATGTCAAATAAATTTAACAAATTATTGTTGGCTGGAGTTTTAGCCATGTTTATCTGGATGGGGCTACTATCACACCCGGCTGCATCCCAGCAAGTACAATCTCGGATTAACAACCTAGAAGCAGATTTACGTCGTGTTCAGTTACAGTTAAACCAAATACAGTCTCAATTTGGTCAAGGTCGCTTTTCTCCATCCCCAAGAACGACCATCACCCCACAGCCTTCAGGGCCTAGACGCAATTTATCACAGCAAGAGCGCGATCGCATGTTTGATCGACTAGCAACTTTAATGGTTGAACTTAAGCAACAAGTCAACAAATTAGAGACGCGAGTCTCAAAGCTAGAATCACGGTAAAACAACTCTGCTAGTGAGAAGAAACAAACCTGAGTCCCACTACACCTGCCATAATTAAGCCAATACAAAACAAACGCTCTATAGAAGCAGGTTCTCTAAATAGAACTATACCCAACACAGCCGTACCCATAGCTCCTATACCAGTCCAGATGGCGTAGGCTGTACCCACTGGTAGTGTGCGGAGTGCTGTTGACAAGAAGATGAAACTCAATATCATGCCAGCAACAGTAGCGATACTGAAACCTGGCTTGCTAAAACCCTGCGAATACTTAAGACCAATTGCCCAGCCAATCTCTAACAAACCAGCAATTAAAAGATATACCCATGCCATCGTTTTCTCCTCTGCACGTAGCAGAACTTAAAGTAATTACTTTAATCATGAGCATATCTTGGTTGTAGATATTCGGAAACATAGTAGGGTAGGCATTGCACACCAAAATCCGGATATGGTGCAATATCGTTCGGTTAAGAAATTTATCTGTAGGGGCAAGCAGGGGGAGAGAAGAGCCATTGAAAAGTAACTCTTTTTCCTCCCCAGCTTATCCGAACCGTATTGGCCCAGGAGTTTAATTTCTGGGTCAATTTCTGTAAAAGTATAGCTAGTGGGAAATTGTCAATAATTTGACATTCTAAAAAGAGTGACCTTGATTTTTCAGGGTTACTCTTTTTAGAAAAATTAACCTCTGCTGACATTAAGGGTGTAATCACCCGTACCACCACCAAAATAAGTCCAGGAATTACCATCCCAAAAATTGCCAAAAGAAGTTACTGCAATATAGTACTGTCCACTGCTCTCAACCCCATATTGCAAATAGGAATCCAAAGTGGATATGCTACCAGGATCTTCAGCGAAGAAGTCATCGTTGGATGCGATAAGCTGGTTTTTTGAATTAAACAGCCATAACATGGTGTCAACCGAGCCGTTACCGCCTATTCCATTATCAATGTCGATTGTAAGTGTTTGTCCTGCTGTGGCAGAAACTTGGTAAAAATCAACGTCATTTCCGGGGAAGAGTGGTCTTGGCCCCGTTAAGGGATCTACCGAATTATCACCGATATTCCCTTGCACACTAGTCCAAGGGACTTGTGTAGAGTTAAAAACATTCGCATTTGCGTTTTTTGAAAAGACATTAGACCGTAAATTCGTTGCTCCTTTAGGTACACTATCCGGATCGTAGGCGGCTCGAGCCGTGTCTGGGAAAAAAACGTGTGAATTTGCCGCAGCCTTAGCGGGAGCAGGAAGATTGGGAGGAATTAAGTTTTTACCACCTAATTGTTCGGGAAGAGCGATTGTTCTTAAATTGAGCGTAATGTCACCGTCACTACCACTAAACCCATCGACTGCTATGCGATAGGTTTGACCAGCTGTAGCGTTAAAAGCTACTTGACTCTGCAAACCAGAGTAATCATCATTACTCGCAATTTCTGTAAGGTTATTGACAGCGTTGCCAGTATATACGGCTAAAGTGGTATCGTAATTACTTCCGAAAGTGTCCAGAACGACTACGCCATTTGCTGGCGCAGTCCAAGCCCACCATATTGATTCCGCATTAGCAGGATCGCCAAAAACACTTCTTCCAGCATGGTCAGGTTCACCAGGTTCACCTGTCGCGCCTGTATTAGTACCGAAAACAGTGAGTTCTGTTCCGTTTAAGAGAATACTATTAGCAAACGTATCATTTACGGGTAAAACCATTTTTATTCACCAAAGTCAAGTTATAGACTGAAACCAAAAGTCTAAACTCTTATAGACGTGTGGTGTAGTGTTAGTAACCTACTGCTTAATTGTAAAAAAAACGAGTCCAAAAGAACTTTAAGATTTTTGTTTAAATGTGACGAATAGAAATAAAAAAACTACAGGCTCCCTCTAGTAAACTAGGCTAAAAAAAGCAGAAATAGCCCAGTTAAGAATAGAAAATTACGTAGCTAAACACCTAATCAGTGATGCAGCCGGGAGCATCCCAATTTTGCCCTTAATAAATTTGTAGTGGGAGCATCTTGCTCCCTAATGTCAAGTCAGCGGGCTAGAAGCCCGCACTACAAAAAAATAAATTTACACATTTGGGATGCTCTCATGCAACCAGAACCAATACGGTTCGGTGAAGCCAAAAACCAGATAGACTGAGGGTTATCACCTAACCGTACTGAGATTAAATGCAACTTAAAGAATTCTCACTGGTCTCGCCTATAGTTGAATCAGGTACGGTACTCAAAGCGTTAGAAACAGCTATCCAACAGAGGCAATCTCTACAAGTGATGCACAGACACATAGTAGCTGCTTAGAGCTTAACCAAACCGTATTGGGATATTGTGGGCAATGCCTACGTGTATTTCAAAAATCAGATATGAGTTCTATATTTGCTCAAAATAAGTAGCTGATTACTAACTATTAATTTTCAGTTTTGCAACTGCTGTTCTGTCTGTGGTTGCCGCGGGGTTTCAGTTGGTTTCAATTGCTCAAATAAAGCGGGTGGCGTAGCCTGGCGAAAAGCCCCGCAGTAGTGCATAGTCATCACTGCTTTGAACGCCCAATGATCTGAAGGCACATCGCTAAAAGGATTCGGTAAAGTCTCTGCTTTGTTTTGAACACAAGCATTGGGTACTAAATTGGATTTAGCTGGTTCATTATTAGTCGACTCTTGAGTAGTTGACTCTTGAGCTTTAACAGGAGTAATTAAACTAATACTAGCTAGCACTACGACTGATACCAAAATTTTACTGTTCATAAAATATTAGGATGGATTTGTTGGAGGTCTAATTTTTTAGATATAGCAGTCCATCCTATTGTAGAAAGAATACCCATTAATTGAAAATTTTAGCCATAATACTAATTGAAAAAAGAATGCGACAGATGGGTAGGGCACAACAATGTTGTGGCCTTACGAATAATTTATTTGTCGCAAACATTATTTGAATTGGTATAACATAGAAAATCAGGCTGACTACATTTGTAAGCCAGCCGCTTCCAATTTGAAGGTTTTTGCTGCAATTAAGCGTTAGCAAACATTGACAGCATTATTAACAGCCCAATTAAACTACCTACCCAAAGTGCTAACGATCCCCAACTAACTGAATCTTGTTGTACTTTCTGCCACATATTGGTAACTACATTATTACGAAATGCCATTTTATAACCTCCAATTTTTAGTAAACCTGTATTAAAGCTTCTGAATCATCCCTGCACTTGTAGACACTAACTAACGGAGATTTAATGCAATCATGCAGTTAGAAAGTACATCTACCTTAGTGCATACTTTTTTTGACAAACAAAACAAAAAGTTACAAACAGATATTTGTTATGTAAACTTATTTTCTCATGAGAAACTATTGCCACGGCTAATTTTTTCTAGTTTGAGAAAATTCTTAACGTCGGCTTTCTCGGATATCAAAAATTTATCGTTAGACGTTTAAAATCATGCTCTATTCAAACAGATACCCTAGTATCCAGCTTTATTTGCGGTTATATAGCAATCCGATTTGATTTCTGAATCACTCGTAGAGGTAAGGGACTGGGGATTGGGGACTGGGGACTGGGAAGAAGGAATAAAGGTGTAGTGAATTTTGTTCAAAAATCAAATATGAGTCCTATAAATGGATTGAGAACAAGAATTACCATTAGTAAAAATGGCAGGTAAACAATGGTACAGGAAATCAGATCAAATCAACCACAATATATCTGCATTATTCTAGTTGATAGCATTACAGGTAACCAAGAAGAAGAAATCATGACTTTTGGTATATCTATTGATGAAGCCAAAAATCAAGCCGAGCAATTGTTAGCCTCTACCTATGGCTGTCAGCCAGTGCAAATTGGAGAATTGATGCAACAGGCAAGAATTGAACCAATAGCTCAGTGGTGTGCGCCTAGCAATCATCAGTAATAAAGCTTTTTAACATAATACAGTTCAGTTACAATACGGTTCAGTTATTAGTATTCGATTCCAGAAGATCCCCCCAACCCCCCTTTTTCTAAGGGGGGCTTAATTCCCTCCTTAAAAGGGAGGGTTAGGGAGGATCAACTATTATCTGAACCGTATTGAGTTCAGTTAAGGATAATTGTCGATTGGGTTGAGTAACGAAACCCAACGATTAACGTTTGGGTTGCTCTAGTAGAAACTTGAATACATCTAATATAGAAAAAGTGTACTAACTACAAAAGCGCCAAACTATCAATTAACCCATGTCAGTATTCAAAACTCTACTGCGTGTTCGACACTATGAAATGGATGCTCTTGGTCATGTCAACAACGCCGTCTACCAAAACTATTTAGAACAAGCAGCTATTGAACACTCAGAACACTTGGGTTTAACATTGGATGTCTACAAAGAATTTGGCGGCGTATTTGTCATGCGACGGGTAGAGATTGACTATCTACGCCCAGCCGTAGCAGGCGAGACTTTGGAAGTCACTACTTGGGTAAGAGAAATTCGTGGTACTCGCAGCTTCCGACGCTACGAAATCCGCAAACAAAATCAGGAGGACTTGCTAGTGACGGCTGAGGTGTTGTGGGTTTGGGTAGAAGCTAAGACAATGCGTCCACGACCAATACCCAGCCTCATATTGGACAGATTTTCGCAAACGCTACATTCTGGTGTGAAGTAATTAAGGGTATTCGGCATTGGGCATTGGGCATTGGGGACTAGTATTCTACTCAGCACTCAAACGGACATGATATTAGACTTTTTTACGTTAAATATGTAAATTTGATACAGAATTACCCACTTTAGCCCCGATAGTCGAGATTATTATGTGAAATATGCACAAAATAAAGCTGTAGCAATTGCACTCAAAATTACGCTAGTAAATCAAAATTCCCAGGTCAAGATTATGGAGAAGCGTCAAGAACAACATCGCCACATGGCTGCTAAAGATTTTGAAGCATCCCTCGATGAATTGGAGGATATTTTACAAGAAAATCCTACTGAGGATGAAGCCATGCCAGAATTAAACCTTAGCATTGTCAATGATCCCCAACCAGATGTACTAGATCAAGAAGATAAAGATTTAGCTTCTATTGATATAGAAGCTTTTGAGGATGCACTTGCTGATATTGAGCAATATCTGGCAGATAGCAATCAATAAAAATAAAAGTTAAAATTCATCGTTATTGATAAATCTTTTGCCGCTGCGCTTCGTATAACATTAAAGCCGCTGTGATCGCCACGTTCAAGGATTCTACCCCTGGACTGAGAGGAATCTTTACTTGCTTGTCTGCGATCGCCGCTACCTCTGCCGACAACCCAGCACCTTCGTTACCCAATAAAATTAAACTGGGCTTGCGCCAGTCAACTTCCCAGTAAGTTAAAGTGGCGCTGGGTAAAGTTGCTACTATCTGCATTCCTGCTTGCTGGCTGGCTTGAACTGTAGCTTTAAAATTATCACTCACCGCCATTGCTAGGCGAAACCACTGCCCAGCAGAGGCGCGAAGAACTTTTGGGTTATCTAAATCTACGCTATCTTCACTCAGCCACAAACCTGATGCTCCAGCCGCCGCCGCAGTGCGAATGATCGTACCTAAATTGCCGGGATCTTGCACAGTTTCCAAGGCTAGGACTAAACCAGTCAAAGGCACTTGAGTCAGGCGATCGCTTCGTTTTGCAGTTGCGACAACGCCATCTGGTTGTACAGTAGTGGCGATCGCCTCTAAAACTTCCTCACTGACAATTTCGGCGCGATCGCATCGACTACAAGCTTCCTCCCAGAGTGCAGCATGGGCTGTTTGCCATGCTGGGGTGCAGCATACTGTGACTAACGGATAATTTACCGCGCAGGCTTCCTCCAAAAGATGCGTCCCTTCTAATAAAAATAGCTCCTGCTTATGCCGTTCTTTAGTAGAGTGCAGTTTGCGGATTTGCTTGACTAAAGGATTTTGTAAACTTGTTAACATGAAAGTATCGAGTTAAAAGTACTAAGTGCTGAGTCTTCATCCTACTCAGGACTTAAGACTCAGCACTTTATACTCAAATGCGGAACCCGGGACTTGAACCCGGAAGCCTTGCGGCACTAGAACCTGAATCTAGCGCGTCTGCCAATTCCGCCAGTTCCGCTGGCATATCTTCTTATCGACAATTTCTAATTATTACTAATATTATTGATTTTTGTCAAGTGCGGCTGTGCCTTGCCCTTACTGAGTATAGACTTTTGCTCAGGTTAAAGTTTTGGTGTTGATTGCCACTAAAATTTTAAATTCTTACAAAGCTTGCTGCAACTTGCTTTGAGCGATTATAATTCCCCAAAAAACAATTTATTGATACAAGATGTAGAGGCAAAATGTAGACAAATCTATTCTTTACTGTAGAATCAAAACCAACTTCAAACCTTTAAATTTACGTATTTATTTTGGAGGTAGGCTTATTAATCCTTCTAGCAGCTTACCAGATGCTAAATCTTCTCTTGAAGCAGACTCCTCAGTCTTGCAGATTTGGGGAGGGCATCCTTTGCAAGGCCATGTAAAAGTGAGCGGGGCCAAAAACTCAGCACTGGTGATCATGGCTGGAACTTTGCTATGTTCAGGAGATTGTCACATCCGTAATGTTCCCTTATTAGCGGACGTAGAGCGGATGGGTCAGGTTTTATCAGCTTTGGGTATTCGTTTAACACGAAACGGTGACACTTTAGATATCAATGCCAGTGAAATTACCACATCCAAGGCTCCCTACGAACTCGTTACCCAATTGCGGGCAAGTTTTTTTGCCATTGGCCCGATTTTGGCACGGCTGGGAGTAGCCCAAATGCCGTTACCAGGCGGTTGTGCAATTGGGGCAAGACCAGTTGATTTGCATGTCCGGGGACTGCAAGCCATGGGAGCCGAAGTCCAGATTGAGCATGGTATTTGTAATGCCTATGTTCCTGGCAGCAGTGGCAGGTTAAAGGGAGCGAAGATTTATCTGGATAGCCCCAGCGTGGGAGCGACAGAAACTTTGATGATGGCCGCTACTCTAGCAGATGGCGAAACGATCATCGAAAACGCTGCACGAGAACCAGAAGTAGTCGATCTGGCGAATTTCTGTAATGCGATGGGGGCTAAGATTCAGGGTGCTGGCACTAGTACGATTACAATCGTTGGTGTACCCAAGTTGCATTCTACTGAATACAACATTATTCCCGATCGCATCGAAGCAGGAACTTTTTTGGTCGCAGGGGCTATCACTCGCTCAGAGATTACTTTGTCTTCAGTGTGTGCAGATCATTTATTTCCGGTGATTGCCAAGTTGCGAGATATTGGCGTGCGGATAATTGAGGAAGGGTCTGATTGCTTACGTATCCTGCCTGCGGAATCTCTCAAGGCAACAGATATTGAAACATTACCCCATCCAGGCTTTCCCACAGATATGCAAGCACCATTTATGGCTTTGCTAACTCTGGCAGAAGGCGACAGCTTAATTAACGAATCTGTGTTTGAGAATCGGTTACGTCATGCCTCAGAGTTAAATCGCTTAGGGGCAGATATTCGCGTCAAGGGCAATGCTGCCTTTGTTCGAGGAGTACCGATGTTATCAGGCGCACCAGTAATAGGCACAGACTTGCGAGCATCAGCAGCCCTAGTCTTAGCAGGACTGGCAGCAGAAGGGAAAACTACATTTCAGGGATTGCACCATCTTGATCGCGGCTATGATCGATTCGATTTGAAGTTGCAGCAATTGGGAGCGAGAATCTTGCGCGTGAGCGAAGCCTCAACAAATGTAGAATTGGCAACCAGCACTAACAATTCCCCAGCGTCAATGACGACCTAGTAGTTAGGTGGGCATTGCCCACCCTACTTAATCGTTATACTAACTGTGGGAGGCTGTTTAGCTGACCAGCCACACTCCCCAGTACCGTTGTTTTTGAGCTTCCTGCACCATGTCTTTCCTAAAAACTCCGCTGATTGGTTTAAAAGCTGACTCCTTTCGTCATCCGTTAGATTTGGAAGCTACCAAAGCTCTCAAGCAGATACCTGGTTTAGATATGATGGTGCGGAATTGGCTTGGGCCAATGGCAGAACAGGTTTTCTATGTAGAAAATATTGCGTCTAGCGTTTTGGTAGGTGAAAAACAACTACCCGATTTACACAAGCTGTTGTTAGAAGCTTGCAAGATTTTGGATTTAGAGCCTCCGCAGTTGTACATCAGGCAACATCCTGCTCCCAACGCCTACACTTTTGCGATGCGAGGTAAACAGCCTTTTGTGGTGCTGCACACCTCCCTAATTGATATCCTTACACCAGAAGAAATTCAGGCTGTGATTGCTCATGAATTGGGTCATCTCAAGTGTGACCACAGCGTTTACTTGACTCCTGTGAATTTATTAGTATTGGCAGCAGGTATCTTGCCCAACGTCGGGGCTGTGATTGCTCAAGCAATACAGTCACAGCTTTTGGAATGGGTACGCTGTGCTGAGTTTACCTGCGATCGCGCCGCATTGTTAGCCACCCAAAATCCTAAAGTTGTTATGTCGGTGTTGATGAAACTGGCGGGTGGTTCCCCAAGCCTAGCACCGCAACTTAATCTTGATGCCTTTGTTGCCCAGGCTCGTGCCTACGATGATATTAGCAAGACTGAACTGGGTGAAATGGTTAAAGCCGCCCGTACAGCTCAATTAACTCATCCAGTACCAGTACTACGGGCACGAGAAATTGACCGTTGGGCAAGCAGCACAGAATATCAATCTTTATTACACAATCACGACTTAAAGTCTAACAATGAGGTTGCTTCCAAGGGCGGTTGGCGCAACTGGTAGATGTATCCTCATTAACAGGACTTACGCCAAATCTCTCTCAAACCCTCTTACTTTGTGACCTTTGTGGCGGCAGTCGCTCATGGGGGAAACCCCCAAGACCGCGCTGCCTCTCCTTTGCGGTTCGTTTTTCTTTGTTACTGCGTAAGACAAAGGGCATTGCTGATTGATGGGATGATTTTTCTCACGCAGAGGCACAGAGACACAGAGAGAATGAGGGTTTAGAGATTTTAATGCTAAAATTTTATCCCTCATTTATGCAACGCCAGACAAACACATCAAGATGCAAAAGTTTTTTTAGCAGCTTTACGTGAGATAACAAGAAGTGGTTACCACTCAAGCGCCATCATGACAGGTGTATCACAGGATAATCACTTCCTACCCATTAACTTATTTGAGTATGAAAATCTAGCGTCACAACATTTGTCTCAAATGGCGCTTGATTATTACAATAGTGGGGCTTGGGATGAAGTCACATTGCGAGATAATCGTGCTGCGTTTGAGCGAGTTAAGCTGCTACCGCGAATGCTAGTTGATGTGAGCGATCGCAACCTTAATACTTCAATTTTAGGAGAACCTTTACAGCTACCCCTACTAATTGCACCAATGGCTTTTCAATGCCTTGCCCATCCAGATGGAGAAGTGGCTACAGCAATAGCTGCGGCATCAGCTGGTGTGGGTATGGTTTTGAGTACATTGGCGACTAAAAGCATTGAAGAAGTGGCAACAGTCCAACAGAATTTTCCTAATGCCTTGCAATGGTTCCAGCTTTATATTCACAAAGACCGGGGACTGACTCGCGCTTTGGTGGAGAGAGCTAAAACCGCAGGTTACAAAGCATTATGTCTGACGGTAGATGCACCTATTTTAGGACGGCGGGAGCGTGATCGGCGTAATGAGTTTTCCTTACCGCCAGGATTACACGCAGCTAATCTTGCAACTATATCAAGGCTAGATATTCCCTATGAACAGGGAGAATCTGGGCTATTTACCTACTTTACCCAACAATTAAACCCAGCGTTAACTTGGAAGGATTTAGCATGGTTGCAATCAATCTGTCCTCTTCCGTTAGTTATAAAAGGTATTTTACGTAAGGATGATGCTGTGCGTGCTGTAGAGTGCGGAGCCAAAGCTATTATTGTTTCTAATCACGGCGGCAGACAACTAGATGGTGCGATCGCATCTTTAGATGCCTTGGCTGAGATAGTAGCAGTTGTAGATGGCAGAGCCGAAGTGTTATTGGATGGGGGTATTCGCCGAGGTACAGATATTTTAAAAGCCATAGCATTGGGTGCAAAAGCTGTACTCATTGGACGGCCTGTTTTGTGGGGGCTAGCATTAGCCGGAACCGCAGGTGTATCTCATATCATCTCGTTGCTAGAAGATGAATTCAGTGTGGCTATGGCACTCAGCGGCTGTGCCAAGCTACAGGATATTGACTCTACTTTAGTTAAACAAGTAAGTGTCTCCGGTAGCTAGATCAGAGCTTCCCAAGTGTAGATTAAAACGGGTGAATGCCACAATTCTCTGTACTAAATTTGTAGTTTTTAGGAGTAATTCTGGAATCCATATTATTCCTTGTTGCAAAATTCCTAAATAGTATATAATAGTAGAGTTGCATCCAAGGGCGGGTGGCGAAACTGGTAGACGCACCACACTCAAAATGTGGCGACCTTGCGGTCATAGGAGTTCGATTCTCCTCCTGCCCATATTGAAAGATTTAGCTACAAAACACTTCAGGCAATAAGCTTCTTTGACATGGGTAGTCAGGAAACAAGAGAAGACTACAGAGCTAACCCATATAAAATAAACAAAATTTGGCGTTGCAGAACAGTGGGATGAATTGGGCAAGCTGGGGTAGCAGGGGGAGAAGTTTTCTGGTGTTGCTAAATCATCCCGCAAATAAGCAACGCCCAAAATTTTAGTAGTTGCCAAATATTTTTTGAAGAATTTGGAACTATCCAGCGTGTAGCTGTGTCTAACGATTCAAATGCTACTGTTTGCATATATGAATTTATAGTATTTGATCCCCAATTTCAAAACTATAAATTTTAAAAATAAATATTTCTCAAAGTGGCAACAAAAATCTAGCAACTGTTGTTAGTGTTAACCGTAACTATTTTTGTGATACGGGTAAAATCTGCGTTTTAAATTTCAAGTGTTTATACGGAAAATCTATCTCGACGCAACTTCCTTTGGGGAGTTGACAAAAAAGTATTTATAAGATATTTTTAAAGCAAAATATAATTTATGCATGATGCCCTCGTTAGTAATTTTTTAACTTTAAACAAAGATCGAAAATTATGAGATTAAAAAGATGGGAGTCTCCTCGTCGAGAAGGCAGGAATGATAAAGGTAAAGGTGGTTCAGCGAGAAAGCGGCAACTAAAAAAACAAAGGCAAATGCTGCGGCAGAAACTCAAAGAAGCAAACAAGAAAGACAACAATAATAAGAAGCAGGGGGAAGAACAAATGTTCTTCCCCTTATTTTTTTAGTTTTTCGCAAAGAACCAAATTAAAAGTTTTTTTGCTTAATAGCATAGATAAAAAATATAAATGTAACAATTGTAACTATTATTTTAAGTAATAAAAAAAAATTATTATTAACCTAGTGGAAAAATAGTATTTTACATTACATTTTTTATTATTTATCCTCATATAGTCAGTATTTGACAGCTTGTCTGTCTGGGTTTAGTTTTTGCTAAATGATTATTTTAGACAAAAGAAAATATTATTACGTTAATTCTATTTATAGAAATTGTAATGGTTATATGAAGTAATTACAAACTAATTATGAAGTAACCGTAAAATTACATATTAAAAATGGGAAAAGCCTTAATTCAACTTGTAAACTAATATACGGAAACATCAAAATTTAAAAATACTAGGGTAGCCACGAATTTGCTGATAAAGCTATTGGATCTCCATGTGTATGCACCCGACCATGCTACAAGCCTAGAAAGAAGTCAGCAATAGTACCACCTAATTTTTCAAAACTTCGCAAATTTTCCAGGTGGTATACAGGATTTTTGTCTTTGACACAAGGAGTAATTTATGGGCGAGATAGCTTTCCTGCCTACTCAAAAAGTTCTTGATTTTCCCATTACTGCCTTACGCTTTGAAGAGCAGATACAAACAATACTAAAGTGGGCGATCGCTCGAGAAAGTAGAACAGTATGTGTAGCCAACGTGCATATGCTCATGGAGGCTCACTGGAATCCAGAGTTTGCCAGTGTATTACATCATGCAGATGTAGTAACCCCTGATGGGATGCCTCTAGTTTGGATGATGCGGCAAATGGGAGTTCGCTACCAAGATCGTGTGGCAGGGATGGATATCCTACAAGCATTATGTAAGTCAGCTCAAGTCCAAAATCTCAGTGTTTTCTTTGTGGGTTCGCAAACGGAAATTCTTTCTAAAATGAGGAAAAGGCTAGAGCAGGAATTTCCTAGCCTGAAAATAGCGGCGATGGAACCCTTACCCTTTCGTCCTCTCACAGAAAATGAAGATGCAGATCTAATTAATAAGATTAACTCAAGTGGTGCTGGTCTAGTATTTTTATCACTAGGTTGTCCAAAACAAGAAAATTGGATGGCTCAACATAAGGGTAAAATTCAGGCAGTCATGATTGGTATGGGTGGAGTTTTCCCGGTTTACGCAGGAATCCATAAGCGAGCGCCTCGTATAGTTCGAGATTTAGGTTTTGAATGGTTGTATAGATGGATTCAAGAACCACGCCGCCTCTGGAGCCGTTATATAAAAACGATCCCACCTTTTATGTGGCTAGCTACAAAACAGCTACTGTCATCAAGTCGTCTTGCAGAAGTAACTTTCAAGGAAGCGGGAATTGAGAAATCATAATTTGGGTAGTTGACAAAACAACTATGTTTCTGAATGAACGCAGATATGACAAATTTCAAGGCAAGTTTCAGGCGATCGCGTCCGGCACTAGGCATAGCCCAATTGCACATTGCCTATATATAGCGATACAACTTCCTGCTAATTAGATGAACGACAAACAACTCATGATTGAGGCAGGTCGGACTGAGCGCCAGTACTAGAAATGCAAAGAGTTATTCGACTTTCTGGCATGACATAGACATTAATTTATCGATTAAATTACGAATCTGTATGTATGAAGCTGAAAAAAACCAGAGTTGTATACCGACCTGAAAGTCCAATAAGACATCCACTGCAACTATTTCAAGACATGGGGCGGGACTTACTAGCATCGCGAGAATTAGCTTGGCGGCTTTTAGTGCGTGATATTAGCGCTCAATATCGTCAATCATTGCTAGGAATTTTCTGGGCATTCATACCTCCAGTAATTACAGCAGCTGGTTTTACCCTTGCTAAAAGTAATGGTATTGTCAACATTGGTAATACAGAGTTACCCTATGCAGCCTATGTTATGTTTAGCATGTCACTGTGGCAAACCTTTGTCGAAGCATTAAATGGCCCGATTCAAGCAGTAACAGCAGCTAAATCAATGTTGGCAAGAATTAACTTCCCTCGCGAAGCATTAATTGTTGCCAAATTAGGGGAAGTATTTTTTAACTTTGGCATCAAGCTCATCTTAATTGTGGGTTTATTTATCTGGTTCAAAATACCAGTAACTTTGAGCTTAATTTTAGCACCAGTAGCATTAATTCATTTAATATTGCTAGGGACATTTATCGGTTTGCTGTTAGCCCCAATGGGAGCTTTATACCAGGATGTTACCAAGGGATTAACATTGATTACGGGATTTTGGTTATTTCTCACACCAGTAGTTTATCCAGTTCCTAGTAATGGCGTATTTGGCAATATTGTAAAGCTAAATCCTGTTACTCCATTGTTAGTGACGACACGAGAATTAGCGACAACAGGTGTCATCTCAGACCCGCAGGGATTTTGGATAGCAAGCCTTATTGCAATATTAGGTTTGCTGTTAACTTGGATTATTTATCGTCTAGCAATGCCCTTTGTAGTTGAGAGGATTAGTTCCTAATTATGACGATTATCAATGAGAAAGCAATAGTCGCACCGCAAAGTAGTGAAAGTGATATTGTCCTTTCAGCTAATGGAGTGTCTAAAAAGTTTTGTCGAGATTTAAAGCGGTCTTTGATGTATGGTGTTCAAGATATTACCTCAGAGTTATTAGGGCTACGAGAAAAGAGCGATAAATTGCGAAAAAAAGAATTTTGGGCACTGGATAATGTAAGTTTTGAATTGCGACGAGGAGAAGCATTAGGCTTAGTTGGAAAAAATGGTAGTGGTAAATCTACTCTGTTGCGGATTATTGCAGGTTTAATTAAACCAGATGCTGGTTGTGTTGAAGTTAATGGTCGAGTAGCACCATTGATTGCACTCGGAGCAGGATTTAATCCTATTTTGACAGGGCGGGAAAATATTTATGCCAATATGTCAATTTTGGGGTTGTCAAAAAAGGAAATTGATGAGCGATTTGATGAAGTTATAGATTTTGCTGAAATTGGTGATGCAATTGATGCACCAGTGCAAAGTTATAGTTCGGGAATGGCAGCTAGGTTAGGTTTTGCCAGTGCTATTCATACAGAGCCAGACATTCTTCTCATTGATGAAGTGCTGGCTGTGGGAGATGTTAAATTTAGGGCAAAGTGTGAACGTAGGCTGCATGAGTTACGTCGTAAGGGTACGTCGTTTGTATTGGTTAGCCATCAACCTTCTGCAATATTGAATGTCTGTGATACTGCAATTTACCTGTCAAACGGTCAGTTAATCGCGTCTAGCGATAGCTTTTCAATCATAAGTCAATATGAAGAAGATTTATTCTTCGGTGACATGAAGAAAGCCGTCGGAATGATGACATTTCCGGAAAAAAATGTAATTGAGAGTACAGGAGTAGATATAGTTTCTCTATTTTTTAGAGACGAAGATGGAAATATTATTGAAACACCTGTAACTGGAGAGCCATGCATTTTTTGTGTAGGATATAACTCTTACGTAGAAATAGATAATGCAGGACTTAATTTTACTATTCAAGAAGTTGGTGGAGAAAGTAATCATGTGTTACGAATAAGTAGTTTTCAGGATAAACAATTATTGAAGATATTGCCAGGAAAGCACGAAATACAAGTTCGTATGCCATACCTTGGAATTAAGCCAGGTTCATATACGATGACTCTTAACATTAGAAAAGATTCACTTTATATATTTGATATAGTTGAGTCTTTCAAATTTTCAGTAGTCGCAAATAAGCCAATGTCTTACTGTTTATTTTATCAACCCCGAACATGGGAAGTTGTTAGTAACTAAACTGCTGATATGCACTTGGGTTTACCGGAATAATCAATCACGCACGATAAATTATTTAATATGACAACTACGTCAGCTAAAAAGCTCGATATTTCATTATTTTTAACTCAGAGCTTAATTGTTAATTTTAAAGGAGAACGCTGCAAATGTTCAGTTTAAAAAAGTTTTATTGGAATTGGAAAAAGCGGTTGATGCAGCGATTTAAAGTGCAAATTGTCCCGCTCTATCTCTCAACTTACGTTGCACTGCAAAAGGTAATTCGCCAGACTAGAGTTAGTGGGGATAAATTTTCATCAGTCCTTATACTTCCTCCAGCACCACCGGGCAGCCTTGGGGATGAGGCTTTATTAACTGCCACCGTAGAATATTTTAAGATGCAGGGTGCAAAGCGTATTGGTATAGTTACGTATGAATCAGACTCACAGTGGGCAAATATTAGTCTAACTGACGACGAAACTACAAGCCTAAACTACCATTACCTGCATGAATATTTGAGTTCCCCAGAAGCCTTGTTCCACTTCGCTCACGCAGTAAGCTCCTACGAATGTTTTTATTGTATTGGAGCAGATGTAATGGATGGGTATTATTCTGAGAAAGATACTCTTCAAAGACTGAAATTTGTTTCAATGGCGAATGCGATGGGAGTTAAGGCTGCTGTTGTGAGTTTCAGCTTTAACGATAAACCTATACCTAATGTAATTCAGTCTTTGCAGGAATTGCCTTCAGATATTCGATTATGCTCGCGTGATTTAATTTCATATCAGCGCCTAATTCATCATCTCAAGCGTCCGGTTGAACTTGGAGCAGATCTAGCATTCCTTCTCAACCCCGATATGGATACGGAAATTGTTGAGAGCATTTCTCAGTGGGTCTGTCAACAACGTGCTAACAATCGTATCGTTGTTGGAATAAATGCTAATTACAAACTTATAGATGAACTTGAAGTTAAAACTCTCGATCAATTAATTAAAACTTTTGTTGATACTTTAATAGGACTTTACTCTAAAAATGAAAAACTTAGTTTTTTATTGATTCCCCATGATTTTCGCAATATCGGTGAAAAGAACAGTGATGTATTTCTAGCTGAGGCAATTCTTGAGGTTCTTCCTTCAGAAATACGAACTCATTGCACCAAAGTTCCAACACCATGTAGTGCTAGAGAGATAAAAGCTATATGTAGAAATTTAGATATTGTTCTGAGTGGCAGAATGCATCTTGCGATCGCCTGCTTGGGTCAGGAAACTCCGGCAGCCTGTATTACTTATCAGGGCAAGTTTGAAGGTTTGTATAAGCATTTCGAGCTGGATGGAATGACAATTGAGCCACAACAAGCTCTTCAACCCGGTAATTTAGTCAACTTTTTTATGCCTCTAATTGAAAAAAGAGACGATATTCGTAAACATATACGAGCAAAGTTACCAAATATACAAAAATTAGCCAAGGCAAATTTTGGCTGATGGACGTTTTAGGCATTAACAGAAACTTGAAAAGAGGTAAGTTTCAATGAGGGTTTTATTTACTAATAATTATGCAATGGATCGGACTTGGGAGCAATGGAAAAAAGGAGAGCATCCTGGAAATCATCTTTGGGGAGTTACACATTTACCGCAATATGGGATTGATGTTGATATCTTGCCTTATGAGAAATATGCAATTTTGAATCAAATAGGGCGTAAACTTAAACTCGGAGGCTATCTAGATCAAGAACTTAGAATTTTCTTCAACTTGTCTCAGTATGACCTAGTTTATTCAGGAAATACAGACACTACATTTATACTGTCATATCTTCGTTATCTGGGGATATTTAAAAAACCAATTATCTGTGTACTACACCATACGTTACAACCAAACAGGTTACGCCATAAAACAGTTGTGAAAGGTCATGATAGATTGTTGTGCTTGAGTAATAAAATTAAAAGCGATATTGAAATGAATTTTAGCATAAATCAAGATAAATTAGAAGTTTTAGAGTGGGGATTTGATTTATCTTTTTATGACAATCAAGCAAAAAAATATAACATTGCAAATAGTAAGCCTGAGTTGATTATAAGTGCTGGGCATACGTTACGAGATTACGATACTTTGGTAAGAAGTTTTACTGATATTAATTATAGGTTGCATATTTATTCTTCAGAACATAATATTCCTAAAATTTCCGATATCCCTTCAAATATAACATTTAAATGCGGAAGTTTTCTTGGAAAACATGCACTTGAATATGGTGAACTTGTAGCAGAGTATGGAAAAGCATATGCAGTTGCTATTCCTTTGGATATTCCTTTTGAAGAAAGTAATACAGTAACTCAAATTGGACTAACAAGCCTTCTGGAAGCTATGGTTCTCGGAAAAGCAGTGGTAATGACTAGAAGTAAGCATATTAGTATTGATATAGAAAAGGAAGGAATTGGAATTTGGGTTGATTACAAAGATGTAAAAGGGTGGCAACAAGCAATTTCATATTTGCTGGAACACCCTCGTGAGACTATCGAAATGGGAAAAAAAGGACGTCAGTTGTGTGAGAGCAAATATAATTTAGAATCGTTTTCATCAAAATTAGCTGGAATTTTGAAAGGATTTATTACGAAAGGCTATTCTTAAGTAATAACTTAAGCAAAAGTATAATGGACATAGAATTTGTTCTTGTAGATAATACTGAAAATCCTGCCGATCCAATCACAAACTCAGGAAAAGTAGATTATATTTTTCAAATTGGAAAATATCAAATTACCAATACTCAATATGCGGATTTTTTGAACGCAGTTGCGGCTTATTCCGATCCGTACAACTTATATAACGTGAATATGGAAAGGGGACTCTTTGGTGGAATCAAACGCACCAAAAAAGATAGCTGCTATTTTTACGAGCCTTTAGAAGGCTATTGTGATTTGCCAGTAGTTTATGTCTCCTGGTTCGATGCTGCTAGGTTTTGTAATTGGTTGCACTTTGGTAAGCCAAAGTTAGGGGAATCAATCTTGGGTACGACTGAAGGTAATTCAGAAATAGGAGCATACAACACTTCTCTATTTTCCGATGGGCGTGAAATCCAAGAAGTTAAAGCGCATAATCCTGAAGCAAAATATTGGATTCCTACTTTAGACGAGTGGAACAAGGCAGCATACTTTGATCCATCGAAAAATGGAAGTGGTGGATACTGGCTTTATCCTACAAGAAGCGATACTAAACCTCAAGCAATTGCACCACCTGGTGATCAGTTTTCGGCTAACTATTATGACTTCAAATGGGCAGCACCAGAACTATATTTAACGCCTGTTGGTAGTTATAAATATGCAACCAGTTATTACGGCACTTACGATCAAGGTGGTAATGTATGGGAGTGGGTTGAAACCCTACGTGGTAACCATCATCGTTGGGTAAGAGGTGGGGGGGCAACAACTTTTGACCATGCCCTTTCTCGTCTTAATGTTGACTCTGAATATAGCGACCATAAATTATATATTTTCGGTTTTAGAGTAGCAAAAAATGCTGAATAAAAGAGCTAAAATTGCCTTATATTATGTTAGTTTTTCTTTTATTATTAGACTTAATTGATTAATTATTCCCTACTAATTCTTGAAATGAGGATAACAATAAATGATATGGAATTTGTAGTTATTGACGAGGTAGGAAATAGAGAAGACCCAATTTATGGGTTTGGTCATGTTCCTTATATCTATGAGATTGGTAAATTTGAAATAACCAATGAAGAATACGCAGAGTTTCTAAACGCAGTTGCCAAATATGATGACCCTTATTCGCTGTATAGTCCTAGTATGTCGATGGGATTATTTGGCGGAATTGATAGATTCAGCAAAGAAGGTATTTACGTTTATCATCCCAAGCAGGGGTGGGGGAAAAGACCTGTAGTCTATGTTTCTTGGTATGATTTGGCTCGGTTGGCTAATTGGTATCATTATAAAAAACCATGTACAGGAAGAGCAGAGCTAGGTACAACTGAAGGAACTAATAATCTTGGTGCTTATGATACGCGTAATTTTCCCAAAGATCATACAGTCATGATTGATTATCGTAAGCTCCCATTCCGCAGAAACAAGAAAGCACTATATTGGATTCCCAATGAAAATGAATGGTACAAAGCAGCTCACTATGACCCGACAATAAATTCTCAACGTAAATACTGGGATTATCCTGTCAGAACTAACAACGTGCCCAATAATTCTGAACCACCAGGTGATGAATATTCAGTTAACTTCTTCAGAGACACTTTTGCAATTGGAAAGCCAGATTTTTTAACAGAGGTAGGAGCCTACCGCTTGGCTTGCACCTACTTTGGAACCTATGATCAAGGCGGTAATGTATGGGAATGGTTAGAGAATTGGAGACTTGAAGATCGAGGGGCTGAAAAAGTACGTGCAGTGCGAGGTGGCTCTGCTACTTATAGTGAAATTGGGTTACATGCTCGTAACACTGATCCAGGCAACCCTTCTCATGAAAAATTTATTTGGGGAGGGAGGCTTGCCAGAGCACATGTCACCAGTTCAGGTAAAGTGCATTATAGCAAAGTTTCTTATATACCCTTCGATAGGTACTTGAAAAAAATAATTAAAAAGATTCTGCATGGGAACAACGCCAAGAAATTTCTAAATCTATTTAAGAAAAGCCACCAAATATAAAATAACAAGTAACTAGTAATTTTGATCTGCTATTGGCTGCCCTTGCTAATTAAAATGATGTAGGTAAAAATGAGCAAGAAAGTACTAGTCATATCTCCTGTCCCATCACATCCTCAAGATGCTGGCAACCGGACTAGAATTTATAACCTCCTAAGAAATCTGCAAAAGCTTGGTCATGAAGTACATTTTTTATACATTCAACAAGAGACAAAAGATGACTATCTCATGCGCCAAGCTTGGGAAGAAAATTTCTACTCTTTGCCCTATAGACAAATAGGGGATAGAAAACGGAGTTTGGCACAAAAAATTACCAGAAAGTTAAGATGTTATCTTACCGATTATCCTAAATATCCAGGTGCAGTAGATGATTGGTATGAAAATTCCATAAATCATTTTTTGGTGGAATTACATCGGAAAGTTAACTTTGATGTTGTAATTGTCGAATATGTATTTTTCTCGAAAGCTTTAAATATCTTTGGAAAGGATGTCTTGAAAATAATTGACACCCATGATGTATTTGCTAATAGAACTGATTTATATAAAAATAATGGTCAAGAATATTATTGGTATTCTACAAATATTAAGGAAGAAACTAAAGGACTCCGGCGAGCAGATTTGATTATTGCCATACAAAAAGAAGAAGAGGAGTATTTTCAAAAGCTAGTAGGTAATAAAGTTATTACAGTAGGTCATACGGTTTTATTGCGTAGGCCAAAACAGATGCTATTACCGGCGGGTAACAAAATTCTATATATAGCTTCTCTAAATGAAACTAATATTCATGGTATTAAATACTTTATTAACGATGTACTTCCAAAAGTTAGAGCCAAGCTACCCGACATTCAACTTTTAATTGCGGGGAAAATTTGTGAAGCATTAGATAAAATTGAGGGTTGTGTAAAACTGGGGTATGTAGATAATTCCAATGAGATATATGATAATGCCAATGTAGTTATTAATCCTATGTGTTTTGGAACTGGTTTAAAAATTAAAAGTATTGAAGCTTTAGGGCAATCTAAAGTTTTAGTTACTACACTAGAAGGTGCTAAAGGATTAGAAGCAGGAGCCAACAAAGCTTTTCTTGTTGCCAAAGATGCAGATGAATTTTCTCAATATCTTATTGAAGTTTTGACTAATTCACTATTGTCTAGCAATCTGGCAAAACAAGCTTATGACTTTGCAGAAGTTTATAACAAAAAAGCTCTCGAACCTCTGGAGAAAGTACTTGATTCTATACCAGGGCTGTGATTGATAAAATACAAAAATATTAGTCTTATGAAACCTAAAATTTTATGGTTGCGCGAACGCTTTGGTTGGATGGGAAGTCATAGTGGTTATGATCAACTTTGTGAGACTATTTCTCACATGTCCACAGTTAAGTCTTCAAGTGTTTGGAGAGAAATGGGGAAAAAACTTCCTAAAGGAAGTCGAAGAATTCTTACAAGTTTAGGCAGGGGAGTAAAATTTAGCCAATTCTACGATCATTACAGTACTTTAGCTGAGTTAGAGGTACTATGGAAGACTATTAGCCAGAGGCCAGATTTACTTCACATTAATTATGTAGAAAATAGTTTAGGGTTTTTATTAAACTGGAAGAAAACGCTATCTCTAAAAATGATTGGTACAGTTCATCAACCAGCCAGTTGGTGGCGTTTAATGCATTGCAATACAAACTATGTTGCTGGTTTAGATGCTTTAATTGTTCCTGCAACTAGGGAGGTTTCATATTTTGAACCGTACCTTGATGGACGTGTTTTCTTTGTTCCCCATGGTGTAGATATAAAATTTTTTCATCCTAAACCTGAAATAGAAAATTTTGATAAAGTTCCCAGCTATCCACGCTGTGTTTTTTCTGGAACTTGGTTACGTGATATTTATACACTTATCGAGGTTATTGACAAGATAGTTGCTCAAAATAACAAGGTTGGATTTGATATTATTTTGCCAAGGTATAGTCGAAACAATCCAGCATTATACAAGATTGCTCGTCATGAGCAAGTTGTGTGGCATGCTGAAGTTTCAGATGAAAGATTACGTGCACTTTATCAGCAAGCTAACCTATTACTACTGCCTGTTCTCGATAGCACTGCTAATAATGCACTTTTAGAAGCCATGTCTTGTGGCTTACCTGTTGTCTCTAATTTTATAGGAGGGCTACTAGATTACACCAGAAGTGACTTTGCTGACTTACTGCCAGTTGGAGATGTAGATGGGATGGTAGAGGCAGTCATGAGATTGATCGATGATCCAAAGGAACTAAAAATCAGGGGTGCAGCAGCCAGATTATTTGTAGAAGAAAATTTCAGTTGGGATAAAATTGCTATTCAAACTTTGGATATCTACTCCAAAATCCTTAGTAAATATGATTGATATATGAAAATAGCGATTATTAGCAAGTCTGATAGAAATGGAGGTGGGGCAAGCAGAGTTGCTGAGGATCTCGCTACCTGGTTAAATGAAGCAGGGCACCCAACTGATCATTTCATTGCTTTCAACTTCAAAAAGACTCTTTCATTCCAGCAAAGTCTTTATGGGAAAGGTTTGACACTCAAGCTTTCTAAAAAAATTCATAGAGTAAGTAATGAATTTGGTTTCCGAGAACTATTACCTGTTGAATACTGGTTTAACCTGAGCAGAATTATTAATAATTACGATATAATCCATTTTCACGATTTATATACTTCTATATCTCCAGTTACTCTTGCCCTGGCTTCTCAACGCAAACCCACTTTTTTCACGATACATGATTGTTCTCCATTCACTGGTGGCTGTTTGTACCCAATGGGGTGTGAGAAATTTACTAGCTATTGTCATCAATGCCCGCAATTGCCTCATGGTGGATGGAAAAATGAATTACGCGATCGCACCAAAGAAATTCAAGCAATCAAACGATGGGTTGCTGGACAATTCAATATTCGCTATATATTTCCGAGTCATTGGATGTTGAAACAGGCCCAACAAGCTCTTAAGTTTAAAATTTCACCTATTGTTATTCCTAATGGGCTTGATTTAAGACCTTTTCCTGCTGCCAAAAAGGTAGAAGCAAAAATTAATTTAGGTATACCAGAAAATCGCAAAGCAATTGCCATTTCAGCCCACGTACTTCACGATCCTCGTAAGGGGGTAAAGTATGCCATCACGGCCCTTCAAAGTGTACGTGATATATCACCATTTGTTTTAGTTGTAGGACTTTGTAATGATGAGTTAAAGCAGGCATTAGATGGACTTGAATTCAAGGAAATGGGTTATATCTCAGAGCCTAAGTTCTTAGCTCAAGCTTACTCCGCAGCAGACATTATGCTCTTTTGTACCCTCGCCGATAACCTACCACTTACTGTTTTAGAAGCAATGGCTGCATATACTCCCGTAGTTGGTTTTGCGACCGGGGGTGTACCAGAGATGATCAAGACTGGACATAATGGCATTTTAGTTGAGCCTACTAACCAGGAGGCACTAAACCAAGCCCTACGCCAAGCATTACTATCTACAGATTTGGAAGCGATGGGTCAGCAGGCAAGAAGGGATGTTGAAAATCATTTTTCAAAGGCTACCTGTATTAAGCAGCATCTGCAAACTTATCAGAATTTTGAGCCTTCTTTAAGTGGCGCGGTTGAGGAGTCGTTAATCCGAGGTTAAACCCTGATGAAAAAGACAGTCTACTCTTTTGACGTATTTGATACATCTCTGGTTCGGATTTGGGCTAAACCAACTGATCTTTTCTGGGAAGTAGGTTATCAATTACAAAAAGATAATTTAATTCAAATTTCACCCGAATCTTGGTCTACCCTGAGAATCGCAGCTGAAAGAAAAGCAAGAGAGATAGGAACTTTTTATGAAATTACACTAGACGAAATATATGAACAGCTTGCTCGGTCTTTAAGCTGGTCAGCAGATGAAGCTGAAAAGGCAAAACAAAAAGAATTAGAAATTGAACTATTAAGTTTACGCCCAGTACCTACAACTCAAAAGCGAATCCAATCACTTCATCAAGCAAATGAACGAATAATTTACATTTCAGATATGTACCTACCTGAAGAAGTTATTCGTAATTTCTTGAAAGAAAACAAAGTTTGGACTCCGGGTAGTACATTGTACGTTTCCTGCGAGGCAAGAGTTAATAAAGGAAGTGGCCAGTTATTTCAATATTGCTTGGTAGAAGAAGGAGTTAAACCATCACAGTTTAAACATGTTGGAGATAACCGACACCCAGATGTGAAAGTACCGAAAAAACTCGGTATCCAGACTGAATTATTCACTCAAGCTCACCTCAATCGCTACGAGCAAAAAATCGCAGACGCAACTCAATTTCCTTTAAAATTTAGATCTCTACTTGCTGGCGCTAGCAGACTTACTCGTTTACAGTCTCAAGGAACCGATTTTAATAACAAAGTTATTTGGGAGACAACAGCGAGTGCCGTTGCTCCAATGCTGTTTGGTTTTGTTTACTGGTGCTTAGTAGAAGCGCAAAAAAAAGGAATTCAAAGACTATACTTTGTTGCCAGAGATGGGCAGATTTTGCATAAAATTGCCCAAGTGATCTGTCGAAATTGGAAATTTGCAATCGATTGCCGCTACTTATATGGTTCTCGTCAAGCATGGCATCTGCCTGCTATTCAAGAAGTTGGTGAAGTTGAGCTTGATTGGATTTTGTCTTGCACTAAAACTATCACTCAGTTTGTATCAATTCGTTCGATATGTGAGCGGGTTCACATAGCGCCAGAGCAAATTCAAGATATCTTAAACCGTTATAATTTTAAAGCAGAAAAATGGGATATTAATCTTCAACAACACGAACGTGACTTGATGCAGGAGATTTTTACTGATAAGGAAGTTACTGAACTTATCATCTCAACTGCTGCTACCTATCGTGAGAAGGCAATTGGTTACTTCCGTCAGGAAGGGATAGGTGATGGAGTTCCTTTCGCCTTGGTGGATATTGGCTGGACTGGGAAAACCCAACGCTCGTTTAGTAAATTACTGAGTATCGCTGGTATTTATCCTGCATCCGGTGTCTATGGGTTTTACTTTGCGTTTGAGTCTCGTGTTAAGCCATTTAAAAATGATAGGTTATTTGCTCATTTTTATGATACAGACGAACCAATTGGTGATCGCTATTTTCTCTGTAAGTATAGACTCTTGTTTGAGCTTTTCCTTGCAGCAGATCATGGTAGCACTAAGTATTACGATTCACGTGATAACAAGTATATTCCCGTTCTTCGTCAGCCAAAAAACCAAGAAGCAATTAATTGGGGGTTATATGTTTTGCAGAGTGCAACTGTTGAATTTGCAGAGCAACTTACTACCAATCTGAGCGCGCAAGAATGTACGACTAATCTTTTAGTTGAGGCGACTGAAATTTTATCACGAGAGTTTGTCTTACATCCTTCATATCAAGAAGCAAAAGTATTTGGCTCTTTTCTGATATCTGGGGATATAACTGAAAATTATTTCTATGAGCTAGCACCAAATTACAGTTTATTTGATTGGTTGCGACTGCTAGTCACTAGCAGGCATCCCCATGTAGATGCTTGGTTTCCTGCTTCAGTTGCCAGAGCTAACCCTACTATGGGGAATCCTTTTGTAGTCAAACTAGTTAACAAAATTCGCCAAATTAGGAGAAAATTTCTTAAGCTTTAATGACCGTTTTTCCCTAGATATCAATACTATACTATCCCAACTTCGTTCTACGGTATCCAGCATGTACGTCAATACAGGGCTGAAACAAAAAGAGAATAATACAGAGTTAGAAACGATCGCGGTGATGGTTCAATCAGCAGCCAAAAATTATCAGGGTGATAGTTTAACACTAGTTGCATTGCTGCGATTGCTAGAGGGCTTGCATCAAGAAATAAGAGACAGTCTATTTCTGGAATCTTTGCCAAGCGATCGCCAAGCTTTTTATCCCCTATTGAAGAATATTGAGGAAGAGGGTGGTTGGCCGTACATCCATCGCATGAAACTGCAATCTCTACTAGAAAATTTAGCAGAAAACACTTTCATTGAGTTAGAAGTTGACAAAACTACAGAATCTTCTGTTGAGTTTGAAATCTCAAAACCTCTTAGCGTGAACCAAGGAGAAATTGTATGAAAATAGATTGGTTAATCATCGGTGCTGGATATTCAGCCTGCGTAATAGCTGAGAGAATTGCTAATGAGCTTGGGCAGAGAGTCTTAATTGTAGAACAGCGAGACCATATCGGCGGTAATGCCTACGATTACTACAACGAGCATGGCATTTTAGTTCATAAATACGGCCCTCACATCTTTCACACCAAATCCAAAAAAGTTTGGGATTATCTCTCACAATTTACAGAGTGGAGACATTACTATCACCATGTGCTAGGCGTGGTAGAGGGTAAAAAAGTTCCTATTCCTTTTAATTTGAATTCCCTTTATGCCCTTTTCCCTCCAAAATATGCAGAGAAGCTTGAAAATTTACTTTTAGAAAACTTCGGTTTTGGAGTTAAAGTACCCATTCTAAAGCTACGTGAAAGTGCCAGTGGCGACCTAAGCTTTTTAGCTGATTATATTTATGAAAATATCTTCCTTCGCTACACCATGAAGCAGTGGGGAGTGAAACCAGAGGAACTTGATCGGGCTGTTACAGGACGTGTTCCAGTTTATATCAGTCGAGATAATCGTTATTTTCAAGACCCTTACCAGGGTATGCCTAAGTTGGGCTACACCGAGATGTTTCGCAAAATGCTGGCTCACCCGAACATTAAAGTACTCCTAAATACAGATTACCGCGAGATTATCAATGATGTAAAGTTTAACCGAATACTTTGCACTGGGCCAATTGATACCTTTTTCGATTATATGTATGGCGAATTGCCTTATCGTAGCTTACGGTTTCAATTTGAAACTTTAGATCAAGAGTTGTATCAAGAAGTTGGTACAGTTAACTACCCCAACGACTACGATATCACCCGTATAACTGAGCAGAAATATTTGTCAGGACAAACCTCTCCCAAGACTACCTTGGTAATGGAATATCCTCAAGCGTATATACCAGGAAAAAATGACCCTTATTATCCCATTCTCAATGAAGATAACCGCGATCGCCTGAATCTATACCTTAAGGAAGTAGAAAAACTCAACGGTACAGTGCTATTTGCCGGACGCCTAGCAGATTACAAATACTACGACATGGATCAAGCAGTCGTTCGCGCGCTTGGTCTGTTTGAGAAAGAAATAGTGAATTTAACAATCTAGGAATGATAAACAACCTCACACATAGCAAGCTATTAGCGTTCTATTGTAGGTAAATTAGAAATTTATTCCATCGAATGCTGCGTCTAGAAAAGCATTAAATATGTCAACACTCAATATTAGCCAGATGAACGTAGTAAACAGAATTCAATTTCCGTCTACATCTGAAACCGCTAGCTTGTACATGAAATGTCATGAGGGTACATCTCTAAATTTTAGTTCAGAACACCCAGAGGTTGTTTTAATTAAAAATGGTGTTTTATCTTTAAACACCTATTTTAATTCGTTTTTTGAAACATTCTACGCCAAATATACCGAGATTACCTCTTTATATTACTTATTAAAGCTTGAGGGTAACTTTCAAGTTTCTCTTTACAGAGAGCATCATGATAAAGACGAGAGAGAACTTATTTACGCAGAGAACTTTGATCAATGTCAATTATGCCAACCTGTGAAATTCTCCCTACCAGATTCTTGGCGAAGTGAATATGCTGGTAGAGTTTATCTTGAAATTACTTGCTTGAGTGAAAATGGCTTATTCACAGAAGGCGTAATGATAACCGACCAACCCAAGATTAGGGAAGTATCTTTGGGTATTGTTATTTGCACTTTTAAGAAAGAAACTTATGTAAAAAATACAGTTAATACCATATTAAAAGATAATTTGCTACAAGACAAAAAGTTCAAAGTTTTTGTTGTAGATAATGGTAGCACTTTAAAAGAAGATGAATTTGCTCAACAAAGAGTGCAATTGATCCCTAATAGAAATGTAGGTGGTTCTGGAGGCTTCACGCGGGGATTAATACAAGCTATCGAAGAAGAGGTATATACACACTTTTTGTTGATGGATGATGATGTAGAACTAGACAGCGAATCTATCTATAGACTTTTTCCATTATATGAGTATGCTAATCAAGATTTTGCAGTATCTGGCGCTATGCTAGATTTGTATGAAAAATATATTATACATGAGGCGGGAGCGCTGTACGGTATACACTTTGGTGCTAATGGCAAACCTGTATATAGCCCGTTTGGACGTGTCCCTCTGAAGCACAAACTTAATCTTGAAAATACTACTAATAACATATTTATCTCTGAAGAAAGCCCAGACTACGGAGCATTTTGGTTTTTCGCTTTTTCTAAAGAAATCGTTGAAAAAGCCGGACTGCCTATGCCTTATTTCATCAAGGTAGATGATATGGAGTTCGGGTTAAGGATTAAAGAACGACTTGGCAACCCAATAGTAGCTTTTCCTGGCATAGCGGTTTGGCACGAACCTTTTTATGCAAAAAATCCTGTTTGGGTTGCTTATTATGCAACTCGTAATAATTTGATAACTCATTCTATTCGTAGCTCAATAGGATATTTAGATGCAGTAAATTTCCTGACAAGAGGCTTATTATATCAGCTATTTATATTTGACTATAATTCAGCAGAAATGCTAGTCAGAGGATTTGAAGATTATCTGAAAGGTTCAAGTACAGTAAAAACTGGTGATCCAGAGAAGCTACATGCAGGTATTGTAGAACTTAGCAAAAGCTATAAAAGTCAGAGTATACAACCTATAGAATCACCCAATAACAAAATTTATACAAAATCAAGTGTTCAAAAGACTAAGTTGACTTTCTCAAAAAAACTTATTGCTTTATTTACTTTAAATGGTCATTTAATTCCCAACTTTTTACTCAGCAATGAAGATGCTTTTCTATGGATGAGTTCTGACCATGAGGACTGGTGGCCTAAAGCATTTGCAAAAAAGAGAGTTGTGATTTTGAGAGAAGGAAATAACTCTATACAAAAAAATGAGATGAGTCGGTCAACTTGTATCAAAATCTTAATTAGATGGGTACAAGTTGTTATTAAAGGCGGGATTAGATGGTCTTCTGTTAGTTCAGAGTGGAGGAATGCTTTTAAAGATTTAACATCTTATAAATTTTGGAAAGAGTATTTGAAGCTAAAGGAGCAAATGTAAAACCTTAATAAATATTTTTAATAAATATTAAATTATAGCTCTTTAAGGGTTAAGAAATGCAAAAACTGCAAGCTCAAAATTTACAACCAATGGAGCTGTCTCAACTGCCCGACAGTCCATTGATATCAGTTTTAGTTCCAAACTACAACTATGCAAAATATATTGGCGAAGCTCTAGACAGCGCACTTCAACAAACTTACCCCCATTTTGAAATCATAGTTTGTGATGATGGCTCCAAAGACAACTCTTGTGAAGTTATCGAAAGCTATATTCAAAAAGATTCTAGAATCAGATTGATACGCAAAGAAAATGGAGGTGTTGCTACAGCATTAAACGCAGCCTATAGGCAAAGTAAGGGTGAAATTATTTGCCTATTAGATGCGGATGACATTTGGATAAATAATAAATTACAGAAAGTTCTAGAGGTATTTAGGCTTAATTCTCAATGTGGCTTTGCTATTCATAATGTGATTCAAATTGATGGTCAGGGTAATTTCATAAAATCAACTCCAATGTTTAGGCGTTTAGCTTCAGGGTGGATGGGTCAGTCTGCTTTGGAAAATGGTGGATTCGTTTACAATATTCCCCCAGCATCAGCTCTTAGTATCCGGCGAGAAGTAGCTAACTTTATATTTCCTCTAAATGAAGCATTTGTTCGTAATGCAGATAGTCTAATATTTCGTTTTGCTCCGTTTATCACAGTAATTGGGTCTGCACCAGAAGTCCTGAGTAAGTTTCGCTTACATGGCTCAAATACTACCAGTCAAGTAACTTTGACAGCAGATTCCTTAGAGAAGGAGCAAGTGACTTTAGAGCGTGTGCATCAAGAACAAAAACTGTTTCTCACAAAAAATTATGGTGCAGCAATTGCAGACAGTCTGACAGATTTGGATTTTAGTGTTGCAGTCTGTCACGATCGCTATTTACTAGCTCGCTTTAAACATTTATCTAAATTAGAGCGTCGGAAAATACATCAGCGGCTTGTTACTCATCCAAATTTTAGTAACTGGTCTGTAGCTCAACAGTGGCTATTTCGCTGGGGTGAGTATCTACCAGATACTCTTTTTCAGAAGTGGTTTGATCTGATCTATGGACAGAGCCGTCTGAAACGTTTAGTAAAATGGTTTATCGACAGAAGGTTTACTCTAAGTCATCTAAGTGCATAGTTTCATTTGCCATTACCTTAAAAAAGGTGCTTCTCATGCCACTTGTTTCAGCATGAATGAGCGGGTAGGGCAGGATGGGATCTGTTGATAGCTTCGCAAGTACTGGACAAGCAAAAATTGAAGTCAATTTATCGCTAAGTGTACTATTGGCAGTCACGCTTATGTAGTCGGTGTGAATCAAGGAAAGCTGAATGCGATCGCTAGTGGAATTTCCTAATAAATTGGAATTCTAAACAGAATTTATGATGGAGGAGTAAATATTATGTCTTTAAAAGATGCGTCTACAAGCAATACAACCGGAGAGCTGTATGAACGATATAACGAAATCTCTGGTAGACCAACAGTTAAAGACCATACAGTAAAAGAAAAAATTTTTAAATCATTCCAACGTACTTTAGATAACTGGTTACCGAGAGATAGATCGCTCAAAATTTTAGATATAGCTTGTGGTGAAGGAACCTTACTAACATTTTTGAAAGAGAAGGGATATAAAAATCTTGCAGGCTTCGATCTTTCAGAGCAAAATGTAGGTATTTGCCATGAATTAGGATTAACATTTGTGCAAAGATTTAATGCAGAACAACTAAATAAATTCAGAGGAGCAGAAAAGTATGATGTAATTTTCGCATTAGATATTTTGGAACATTTGCCAAAGCAATCAGCAACTCAATTTCTCAAGCAAATTCGAGAAAAATTACAACCCAATGGCTGCCTCGTGATTCAAACACCTAATATGGGTAGTGTATTTAGTTGTCTGTGCAGATATAATGACCTTTCTCACGAATTCGGAGTTACAGAACACACTCTTCTCCATCTCCTATTAATAGCTGGATTTGAAGCTAATAAAGTTGAGATCAAACCACAGTGGTCTGCATCAACACTCTTAGGACGTTTCAAAGAAACCTACTTGTGTTTATTACACCAACTCATTTTTATTGCAGAAGGAGCAGGTCGTCCCAAAATACCAACAAAAAATCTCTTGGCTCGAGCATATCGCTCATAGCATTCTAATTGATGAATTTTGGTATTACAAAATATCGCTCATAGTATTCTAATTGATGATTTTGGTATTACAAAATTATGTTCCAATACAGTTAAGATTGCCCACAATGACGAACTCTAAGCTGCGTGTACTTTTTGTTAGTCACGCTTATGTAGTTGGTGTAAACCAAGGAAAGCTCAATGCGATCGCCCAAACTGGTAAAGTAGAAGTCGGCTTGCTAACTCCTAGCAACTGGAAGGCCCTGGAGTGGAACCGTGTTTTTGAGGTAGAAAAACCTTACCCTAATATCAAAGTTTATACAGCCCCTGTACTTTTTTCCGGCCGGGGTGGCGCTCATATCTATGCACCTTGGCAACTTTGGCAAGTATTGAACGATTTTCAGCCTGATGTAGTGCAAGTTGAAGAAGAAGTATTCTCACTTTGTACCTTTGAGTTAGCAATTTGGAGTAGAATCACAGGCAAGCCAATGGTCGTATTTGGTTGGGAAAACATGGATCGCACCTTGCCTGTTGTACGTCGCTGGATACGTCAATTTGTGATGAATACAGCTCAGCTGATGCTTCCTGGTAACCAGGACGGAGCTAATTTACTACGCCAATGGGGTTATAGGGGATTAATGGAAATTATGCCCCAGATGGGAGTGGATACCCAATTATTTAGTCCGCGATCGCCTGAAAATAAAAATGAAGCGTTTCACATCGGATTTCTTGGTAGATTAGTTCCTGAAAAAGGTGTTAATACAATCTTTGGAGCCGCGCATTTACTCAAAGAAAAAGGACTCAACTTCCGAATTATTATCTGTGGTTCTGGTTCCTATGAAGAAGCTCTCAAACGAGAAGCGCAGCAGCAGCAGATAGCAGATTTAGTTATCTGGCGCGGGTCAGTACGCCATGAACAAGCACCTGAAGAAATTAGTAAGCTTGATGTTTTGGTTCTACCTTCCCTAACTGCTGCCACATGGAAGGAACAATTTGGTCACGTCCTCATTGAAGCGATGGCAATGGGTATTCCGGTAGTAGGCTCTAGCAGTGGCGAAATTGCTAACGTCATTGGGCGTTCTGATTTGGTATTTCCAGAAGGAGAAGCAGAAAAATTAGCAACAATTCTAGAGCGAATGATTTGTAATCCAACTTGGCGGCAAGAGTTAGCACAACATGGCCTAACTAGAGTTTATCAGCACTATACCCACGAAAGAATTGCAGAACGTTTAATCAACCTTTGGCAAACCCTAATTCAGCCAAGTAGCAATAAGTATGTCACGAGCAAAAGTTAACTGTATATTGAAATTCGGAGTGTGATGCACAAGGAAATTAGTAATGCGTGTAGTTATTGCCCGTACAATGCAAGAATTTAGCATGGATGTCTATGCCAACGGCATTATTTCCGGTCTAAAAACTGTCCGACCCGATTGGGAAATTGTAGATCTAGCACCCCGACATTTTGATAGAGCAAGTTCCTCTTTATCTCTAAGAGTCAGAAAATATTACGAGCGTTTCTGGCGCTTTCCACGCTTAGTAAAACAGCAAACAGCTGATATTTTTCATATAATTGAACCTGCCGAAGCCCATATAGTTTACTGGTTACAAAAGCCTGCGAAACCTGTTGTTGTCACTTGTCATGACCTCATCAACTTTTACTATTCTGACAATCTACAAGGTTCGGTGCAACTGCCATTTGTTAGTAAGACTGTTTGGCTATATGGTGTAAAAGGCATGAAGTCCGCTAATCATATCTTTGCTGTTTCTTCTGTGACAGCTAAAGATACAACTCAATTATTAAATATAGAACCAAGCAAAATTTCTGTAACTCCTAATGCCGTTGAGTCTATATTTCAACCATTATCTCAAGCAGAAATTGAGTCTTTTCGGCACAATAACGGATTATCTCCAAAAACGATTTGCTTACTTAATGTAGGGTCAAACCATCCTCGTAAAAATATTGTCACAATACTCGAAGTTCTCAATATACTGAAGCAAAAAGAAATATCGGTAAAGTTTTGGAAGGTTGGTGCAGACTTCACAAATGAACAAAAGGAATTTATCCAAAAATTTAACTTGGAAAATTATATCACTTACTTTGGCAAACCAGATAAAAATACTTTAGTTCAAATATATAATGCTGCTGATGTGTTAGTAGCACCTTCACTACACGAAGGATTTGGCATCACAATTTTAGAAGCAATGGCTTGTGGAACTCCAGTAATTACGTCTAACACCTCGGCCATGCCCGAAGTTGCTGGAAATGCAGCAATTCTAGTTAACTCCAAAGATAGCAAAGCTATATCAGAAGCAGTACTAAGGTTGCATAACGACCATGTTTATTATCAAGAATTAGTAGATAAAGGACTAGTAAGAACTAAGTTATTTACTTGGGAAAAAACAGCAGAAAAGTTAGCTGAAATTTATGAAAAATTGTTATATAGCTAAATTTTAAAAAATCAATTTGGATGATTAAGCGCAGTGTAAAAAAATTGATAGAACTATGTAAATTAACTTGTTTTTCAAACTATATGTTTATTCTTTATTGCTTATGAAAGTACTAATTTCTGCCTACTCGTGTGAACCAGGGAAAGGATCTGAACGTGGTGTCGGCTGGAATGTGGTTCGGGAAGCTGCCAAATATCATGAAGTTTGGGTTTTAACTCGACCTGATGAAAGTAAAGAAGCCATTGAAGCAGAGCTAGCCTCTAACCCAAACCCTAACTTGCACTTCGTCTATTTCACCCTACCCATCTTGGGTAGTCTGTGGCGCTTGGGGTCGAATGGCGCAATGCAAATCCACTACTATCTGTGGCAGATACAAGCATACTTTGTAGCTCGTCGTCTACATCGTGAAATTGGCTTTGATGTCGTACATCACGTTACATTTGTTAAGTATTCTAATCCCAGCTTTCTGTCATTATTGCCAGTTCCCTTTATCTGGGGGCCTGTTGGGGGTGGGGAAACTGCACCAAAAAAGTTTTGGCAGGATTTTAACTTTCGTGCTAAAGCTTACGAAACGGCACGCATTCTCACTCGCTCTTTAGGGGAACTTGATCCCTTTGTGCATATGACTGCGAGAAAGAGCGCCATAGTAAGAGCCACAACAGAGGATACGGCTCAAAGACTATACAAAATGGGCGTGAAATATGTGAATATTCTGTCCGAATCAGGTTTGCTCCACGAAGAAATAGCCGCTCTTAGCCAATACAAAATGCCTGATAACTACCCTGTAAGGTTTATTAGTATGGGTAGACTTTTGCATTGGAAAGGTTTTCACTTAGGGTTACGCGCCTTTGCACAAGCAAACCTACCAGAAGCAGAGTATTGGATTATCGGGGATGGGCCAGAAAGAGAGCAACTGCAAACCTTGGCACAAAACTTGGGAATTGCTCAACAAGTAAAATTTTGGGGCACATTATCTAGAGAAAAAACTTTAGAAAATTTAGGGCATTCTCATGTGTTGGTTCACCCCAGTTTACATGACTCTGGTGGATGGGTATGTATCGAAGCAATGGCAACAGGACGCCCAGTGATCTGTTTAGATTTGGGAGGGCCAGCACAGCAGGTAACGAAAGAAACTGGCTTCAAAGTTCCGGCAATTAATCCAGATCAAGCAGTTGTTGATTTGTCAAAAGTAATGATTACTTTAGCTAAAGATCCAGAACTTCGTATCCGCATGGGGCAAGCAGGACAGAAGTTAGTTAATGAGAATTATAGCTGGCAGGTTATGGGTAAACACTTAGCCCAGGTCTATGAAGAAATTGGATGTTCTCAAAGAGCTAAAGTACTTAACTGAATCAGAAATTTTTTACAGAAAAATTTCTAATTTTAGTTTATTTAACCATCTTCTAATATGCACATTTTAATTGCCGCTTTACATAGGCCTACAAAACCTACTGGAGTTTGCAGACACGCTGCAAATCTTGCTAGATGTCTTGCTGATACAGACAAAATTAGCAAAGTGACTTTGGTTATAGGCTCATGGCAAAAAGATTACTTTGAATCTTCTTTTTCTCTAAAATCAGATAAAATTGCGTGGGTAAATGTAGATATTGAAAATCGGTCAGTTACGAGGAATATCTGGTTTTTATCCGGTCTACCAAAACTTGCCAAACAACTTCATGCAGATCTGGTACATTTGGCATTTCCGTTACCATTTTTTCGTCAACTTTTACCATGTCCTGTGGTAGCTACTATTCACGATCTATATCCTTATGAATACCCAAAAAATTTTGGTTATCCTAATGTCATTTTTAATCAATTATTTTTGAGACAATGTGTTAACAATAGTGATGGGCTATCTTGTGTTTCTAAATATACACTAGAACGCTTAAAAAATTATTTTCCCCACATAGAACAGCGAAAAAAAACCGCTGTAGTATATAACTACGTAGACTTTAGTCAAGTCACTCCCAAAGTTCCCAACGCTAGCAATGTGAAATTACCTTTTTTACTCTCTGTTGCCCAGCATCGCAAGAATAAAAATTTAGATATTTTAATACAAGCATATTATTTACTTTTAAAAAATCATCAAATCGCAGATCTAACTCAACTAATTATTGTGGGTAGCTCTGGCCCAGAGACAGACAATATTCTTAACCAAATTCAAGCGCTTTCTTTGGCAAACAGGGTTCTACTAATGACATCAATAGATGATGATGAACTGTGTTGGTTATACAATAACTGTGACCTTTTAGTTGTGCCTTCTTCAACAGAAGGTTTTTGTTTACCTTTAGCTGAAGCATTATATCTTGCGTGTAAAGTAGTTTGTTCTGATATTCCTATATTTAGAGAAATTGGCAACCATAACTGTACTTATTTTGAATTGCAGGGAGATAACAGCCAAAATCTTGCTCAAGCTATTATTAATTGTTTATCTAAGCCTGATTATGATAATAATGTTTCAGATCAACGCTTTTCTAAATTAAAAGTTTCGCAACAATATCTTGATTTATATGCTAAAATGTTAAAATTTTAAATAATTTTTTATGAAAACATTAATCTTATAGGAAATATATGCAAAGCATTATCCATGAATCAGCAAATTTTCAAGGAAATAGACAAGGTTATATTAAAAATATATTTCTTATATTATTAGCCTTTGCTAGTGCTTTTTATCCTCGGATTTTTAGTGCAGTAGGTGCTCCATCGTTAATCAACTTTATACATTTTATAATTGTTCCTTGCACATTAGGGATTGTGCTAGTTAGTACTAGAACAAAAAATCGGCTACAAATAGGATTTACATGGGAAATTATAGCTGGATTACTTTTTTTCTTGGGTGTCATGCTCGCTAGTGCGCTATTGAATCAAGCGGGAGTAATTAATGTCTTATTAAACTTTATACTACTCACTGAGCCTTTCATGATATTGCTAGCAATATTATGTCTGCCGCTATCAATAGCAAGTTGGAAAAAATTGAGATCTTTTCTTTTAATATCTTCTATTATAAATATAATTTTAGCAATTGCTCAGCACTTTCTTTTAATCACAGGTATCTTAAAATATTCTCGATATTCCTTAGCGGATAATGTACAAGGTGTATTTTATTTATCAGGAGCAGGTAATTATGTATCTGTTTCTGTTTCATTAAGCGTTGCCATATACTATTTTATAAATGCTAAATTTTCTCCTCTTTGGTTGCGTATATTTTGTATATTTGCAGCATTCTATCAATTAGTAGTTTCTGACTCAAAACAAATATTGATAGTGTTCTTTTTAGCATGGATAATTTTAGTATTTACGAAATTCAATAACTTTAGAAAGCTACTATTATATTTAGTAGCCATAGTTGTTGTTATAGGTGGCTTTTTTTGGTTAGTACTAAATTCAAATATAGAAGCTTTAAGTGCATTTAAACATTGGGCTAATAGAACCTCAATTTACATCCCTCCTGATGGCGAGGGTTTCCAGGCTAAAATAGCAGGAATTGAGATGATCGCTAGTTATTTTAAATCTCCTTTCAATTGGCTGCTGGGCCTTGGCCCTGGCCATACTGTTAGTAGATTAGGAGGATGGGTATTTCGGGATTATGCATCGATGGTGATTCCGTTAGGCGCTACAACTCATCCCGTCACAGAACAAGCCTGGACTTTTGTGAATTCCAACTGGCTGATTTTGGAATCTTCCCTGTTTATGCCTCTTTTCAGCTGGGCTGGTATTTGGGGAGATTTAGGGTTTATCGGTTTAGCAACTTATGTGTATCTGGGCTATATCGTTTGGAATCGTCTTTGCTGGGACGATTTTTCCAAATTTTTGATGCTGACTCTGTTTATCTATGGATTGATTATTACTCAGATGGAGGAGCCTGGCCAAACAATGACTGTAGCTATCTTGATTGGGTTGCAATGGCATCAGAGGCAAATGAGTAAGCGATCGCTTACTCATCAAGCATACCTGCACAACGATGGCAACGCTCAGATACCTACCCACAAAAGTTAGATTACTCGGATGATCGTTATCTGGCTGTAGTCAAAAGGAAAAAATCTAGGTTTTTCCAAAATCAACTTTCAAAGTACTTGACATAACACTAGGAGTAGCTGCTATATTAATCAAAGTGTGAACATTGGGGCGTAGCCAAGTGGTAAGGCAGCGGGTTTTGGTCCCGCCATCCCTAGGTTCGAATCCTAGCGCCCCAGTTAAATGAATTCTCAGATCAAGAGCAAATTTATATTGTTATTTGAATAGTTAGCTAATTATTAATTAACTACGAATTTGCTATAGGTACAATTAACTTGAAAGATGTAATGCATTTGCATCTTAGCGCTTAATAATTGCGAAATTGATTGGTTTAGCGTGAATTTACTTAAGTAAGTACAGCTAAAATTAATACAATTTATGTTAAAATTTAATATCTAAACGAAATTACCCAACTTATCCTGCGTAATGTTACTGTAGTTATAATGCATTTATCGTAATTAGTCTGCATTTTCCCTACTATAGCCAGCCAAGGTCAAAGGACTGTATAGGTAAGTCTTTTGCTAATATAACCCCCCTTGAGATAATTTGGACTATCTAATAGGTATCCAATGAAGTGATTGTTGTACCAAGTACAGAAATAGAGAAGGCAACTTTTAAGAAATTTAACTGCCTATACCAACATTGACTTCAAGAATTCACCCATTCCAGGAATACAAGTAGTTTAATTGACAAATCCTATGCTGAATTCAGAAAAATATATTCACCCATTGTCACAAGCAAACTTGAGCCAGTTGAATGATATTGATGAAGGTGGATTAAATCTGGGTCAAGTTGGAGTTGTTTTACGACGGAGATTATTATTAATTGTTGGTACAACTGCCTTAGTAGCAACGGCAGCAGTATTGAAAGCGGAAACAGAACCCCCAGTCTACCAAGGCAGTTTTGATATTTTAACCAAACCTGTTACTGGTGAAAGTCAAGCTGTAGCTAATCTTCCTCAAAATTTAAATGTAGCGTCTCCTGAGTTAATAAGAGACATTCGGACAACCATAACAGTTTTAAAAAGCCCTCGAGTTATTTATCCTATTATTGATGAGTTGCAGAGCCAATACCCTGACCTAATTCAGAATTTTCTTGACGAGCAATCTCCAGGGCTAAATGCTGCAAGTGTAAGTTCAGCAGAACTCACTCCAGTCTTATATGGTTACTTGGTTGAAAACTTAACTATTGCAACCAAACAGCCAGATATCGTAAATGTGCAATTTACCTATCTAGACCAAAAGCTAGTTAGCGTTTTTTCAAATTTACTTGCTAAAGCTTACTTAAAATATAGTCTAGAAGAACGTCAATCAGATGTTGATCAAGCTATTAATTTCGTTAATGTACAAAAACAGCCAGTAGAGAATAGGCTGAAATTATGGCAAGAGAGATTGCGATCGCTGCAAGTTGAGAATACCCTGATCGAGCCAGCACAGAAAGCTCAAGAAGTGTCTAGTCAAGTTGCTTCTTTCAGGCAACAGCGAATAGAGAATCGCGTGCAGCTAGAACAAATGATGGCTAAATATGAAGACTTACAAAGGGAGTTAGCGCAGGAACCTGGTGAGAGAGCTGGTAATTCTTTGCTTAGTGATAATCCTCGCTACCAAAAGATACTTGATCAGATTCAGGCAGCAGATATTGCCATTAAACAACAGTCGGCTCTGTTAACAGATGATAACCCAGTAATGGAGACTCTAAAACAGAAAAAAGACTATTTACTGCCATTACTTGCACAGGAAGAGGCGCGGGTTCAAAAAGACTATCAAAGTCGTATTCAAGAACTTAGAGCGCGTGACCAATCGTTGGAAAACAAAATTTTTAATCTTAACAATGAAATTAGAGAATTGGCAACAACTAGCCGTAATTATGACAATATTATACGGGAATTAAAAATTGCCAACGATGCCTTGGTTCAATTTACAACCAAACAGCAAACTTTACAAATTGAGAAAGCCCAAAAGCAGCAACCTTGGCTTTTACTTGATCCGAGGCTCACTAAAGTAGAGCAACCTGCTGCTGTTTCAAACAGTACTAAGAGAAACTTAGCGTTGGGCGGTATTTTAGGTTTGCTCTTGGGTGTAGGAGCAGCTTTAGTAGTGGATAAACTTAGTAATATATTCTACTCTGCTCAAGAACTCAAAGATGCTACTAAACTGCCATTACTAGGAATAGTTCCCTTAACAAAGGAACTGCAAGCGGAGGCTAAAGAAGGTCTAGCTAGAGGCGTGCATAATTCAGATGGTGCCTCTTTCTTTGAGGTTTTTCGCTCTCTTTACACCAATATTTTACTCTTGAGTTCGGATACACCGATTCGCTCTCTTGTGATCAGTTCAGCCGGGCAGGGCGATGGCAAGTCTACAATTGCTATGCAGCTAGCACAAGCAGCAGCAGCGATGGGTCAACGAGTATTAGTGGTAGATGCTAATTTACGTGCTCCTAGCTTACATAATCGAGTCGGGCTGATGAACATTCAGGGCTTGACTGATGTTATTTCACAAGATTTAGATTGGCACAATGTAATTGAGCCATCGCCCTTGGAAGACAATATGTTTGTGATGACAGCAGGGCCAATTCCGCCAGACTCGATGAGGTTGCTTGCGTCTCAAAAAATGCAAAATCTGATGAAGGAACTGCAAGCAAATTTTGATTTAGTGATTTATGACACGCCTCCGCTTTTAGGATTTGCAGATGCCTATCTATTAGCTGCTAATACTAATGGTCTTGTGCTAGTAGCTGGTTTGGGTAAGCTCAAGCGCACTGCACTACAGCAAGCATTGGAACAGATCCAAATCTCTGGAACTCCTTTGTTAGGGGTGATAGCTAATAAGTCTAAGGATGCTGCACCTGTTTCTTATCAGTACTATCGGCAATATTACAAGCAGCAGAGTGTGAGTGCTGAACGAGTAGGAGTAAATACAGAAGCAGAGCGCGCTAGAATTCAGGATAGACTTCGGGAAATCAGAAGAAAACAATAAAATCGAACCTACACACGAAGAGTATCTGTTGAGAGTGGGTGTAAGGGGGTGAAGAGTAATTCTCCCTCATAGCTCTACACCCATTGTCCAGTCCCTTGATGAGCGTTTATCACTGCGTAAGTTTTACTTTGTTGGGTAGTTGCTAGAACAAATTTTACGGTATCGGTCTAGTTATCAAAAAGACTGCGATGGCATCCATGCAGATTGGAAAAATTCATGCTCACAGAACATTGCATAACGATAGGTAGAGTGTACTAACGGTGTGGCAGTGGCATAACTTTCAATTAAAGTTTCTAATTGTTGTGCCAAGGGCTGAAAATCTGCACTGCTGTAAGTCCGAATCCAGTTTGCATATAGATGCTCGGGAATGCCATCATGAGCTAACTGTTCTCCCAAAAAAGCGTAAAGACGCATACAGGGGGACATAGCCGCAGCAGTCAAACCCACATCCCCACCCCAGGCTGTAGCTAATAAAAAGTCAGTATAACGGCGAGTGGCTTCTGCTGGTGTTACAGAGTGTAAATTAACTCCCCATTGAGCAGCATAGCTTTCATGTAGCTGTAGTTCCGCCAAAACTCCATCAGCTAGGGTATGAAATGTAGTAAATCCTAGCCAGTCTGGTGCTTTAGCGGCAGCGATACTGTAGGCGCGGGCAAAAGCTTCTAAGAAAAAAGCATCTTGTCCTACGTAGTAGGCAAATTTCTCTTGCTCAAGAGTACCTTTAGCAATACCTTGAATAAAAGGATGCTCTAGACAAGCTTGGGCTAGGTCTTGATTTGCTGCCCATAATTCGCTCGATAGACTCATTATTTATTAATTAAGCTGTTCTACAAATTGATCATGAGCATTTTAGGTAAAATCTACAAACCCTTTCTTGTGCTAGTCTGCCGCCTCAATGTGTAAATTAAACCACAACAGCTTATTCTCTCCATATCTAAAAGGGTAAGAACTGGAGCAAGACTGAGCCGAGACTGCCTAAAAAGTCAAAAAAACTGGGTTTACCAACACTGACTTTATTATCTGGGGGTGTTTGCAGTTCTTTAATAAAGGCTTGTGTTGTTAGCTGCCCAGGGCTATTGTTTTGGGATGTGAAAAGTTTTT
Organism: Mojavia sp.; assembly: GCF_059505145.1. NCBI lineage: Bacteria > Bacillati > Cyanobacteriota > Cyanophyceae > Nostocales > Nostocaceae > Mojavia > Mojavia sp. The sequence goes on along the minus strand of NZ_JCACKA010000047.1, from coordinate 529,586 downwards.
CTGCAATCTGAGCATCTTGGAATGCACCTTGTCGATCCAAGATTTGATAACGGGCAACACCACGCGCTAAGTAAGCTCCTGCATAGTCGGCTTTGGTGGCGATCGCTTGATTAAAATATTCAATAGCTTGCTGTTGGTTGCCTTTTTCCGCTTGCGCTACCCCCAAAGCATAAAATTCTTCTGGTGTGGCAATTTGTAATGGTATACCAATCGCACCTTGAATATTAGCGCTGTTAAGGTTGACTCCACTTAATTCTGCATTTACTAAATAGGTATTTCTCAAGTCAGCACCAGCCACATTTGCCCCACCGAGTTTAGCGCTGCTCAGGTTGACGCCAAATAAACCAGCACCGCTCAAGTTCGCACCTCTTAAATCAGCACCACTCAAGTTGGCACGGCTGAGGTTAGCACCAGCAAGATTGGCTCCGCTCAAATTAGCTCCAGATAAGTCAGCCAAAACCAAGCCTGCACCAGTTAGGTCACAGTTTTGACATTCTTTAGTTGCTAATAAATGTCTAATATCGTCAGAATTTGCAGCCTGGACGGTCGTTGCCAGGCTAATGATTGTTAAAAATACAGATATGCTGAGAATTTGGCTTTTCATACTGGCTGTTGCAATATCTCTTACTTAATACCCAGCCTTAGCTGAGACAAATTTATACTTCAGTTTATGATATGAGAACTTTAATGAATTTGACCTCGGTAGTAGTCTATATTACTTGTTAGGTTGGGTCAGAGCGAAAACTTGATTGTTGTGCAAGTTCATTTCTTGAGCGTTCTTTACCTCATGCAACTTTGCCGCATGGACAATGGCACAATCATTCTCCTACTCTAACTAGTGAGAAAAAGTATCGATTAAAAAGTATTACTACCGCTGCACCCTGTTATAACTGAAAAGCATTCAGAGCAAGCATTTCGCACAAGATGGCATGATTTTTCACAAATCGTTGCCATACCCCTACATCAATTGAGGGATAGCGATTATCGCTGTTAACTTCTAGTTTCAGTAATAATACTAGTTTAAAAATGAGGTAAGAAGCTAATGAATGGTAATACAACTATAAGAACTAATCAGTAAGTTATTGAAATTATAGGTATTACCACTCAAATATGAAGAAATGTGTTAGTTACAGCAAAAGGAAAAATGATTGTGAAAATTTAAAATTATGCTCTTTGAGAGACGGGTAAAATTTACTTCATGAATATGCTTAGTTTAAATTGATATCTTTTCATTAATTTTATATTTTATTTATAATTACTTTTTGCAAAACTAGCCAAACTTTATATTTTTTAATTTGTTTTATTTCTTTATTATAAAATAATGAAATCTAGCGCTTTCTTCATTATTTATTATCTTTAATATCCTTATAATTACTATTGGAATAGCAGCTTAAATAATTGATATTAAAGAAGAAGTTTCCGAATGTAGCTTGTCTAATACGTGAATAATAAATGGACTGTTAAACGAATTACTATCAATCTCACATCAGGCGAGGCAGAGAAGCTTGAACAATACTGCTCAATGACAGGGAGACCAGCAACAGATGTAGTTCGGGAGTTAATCCGCTCTGTTTCAACTGGCAAGGAAAAACCCTCTGAAAATTAGCAAATCACGAGAATTGGCTACACAATCTGTTCATTGCTGCTCCAATCAATGGGTATCACCCCACCTCCAAACCGCTTAAGACAATCCGCTATAACCAGCAATATTCGGGTAAATAAAATGGATATCGACTTTCTTTCTGAGTATCAGCAGATTCTCAATGAAGCATCTCAGTTTCATTTAGGCTATCCCTACAACCTTAAACACGATAATACTTTTTTGCTACCTTTTCTGAAGTATTCAATTAATAATCTTGGGGGAGATTGCTTCACCAAATCGAACTATCGAATTGATTCACGAGACTTTGAAAAAGAAGTTTTGCAATTCTTTGCGAATTTATACCATGTTCAAGATTGGTGGGGATATGTAACCACTAGTGGAACTGAAGGCAACTTATACGGAATACTTCTCGGAAGGGAAAACTATCCTGATGGTATTTTGTATGCATCGGCAGCCTCGCATTATTCTGTAGGAAAAGCAGCTAAGTTTTTCAGAATTCCTTATCAAAAAATTGGTGTGCAAACTCCCTCAGAAGAAATGGATTATGGTGATTTCTACGAGAAGCTTGTGCCTAATGCGCCTGCCATCATCTGTCTTAACCTGGGTACTACTTTTACAGGAGCAATAGACGATATCGATCAGATTCTCAATGTTCTGGAGATGAAAAAGGTTAAGCAATTCTTTATTCATGTGGATGGTGCCTTAGGTGGAATGCTTCTACCTTACTTGCGTCCGCACTGGATTGATTTCCACAAACCCATCAGTTCGCTTTCAATTTCAGGACACAAATTCATTGGTAGTCCTTTTCCTTGTGGCATTGTTATTACTAAAAAACATTTGATTGAATCCCTCGCATCTGATATTGAGTATATCGGCGCTCAGGATATGACAATTGGAGGTAGCCGCAACGGACATACTTCGCTTTGTTTATGGTATGAAATCTTCAAAAGGCGTTCTAGCTTTGGATTAGAAGTAGTTGATTGTGTAGCCAAAGCAGAGCATTTGTACGAAAAACTGAAGCTAAGAGACTTAAATCCATTTCTCAATCCCTATTCAAATACAGTTGTTTTCAATAAACCCTCTAACAATCTTGTACAAAAGTACCAACTTGCAGCAAGGGGAGATTATGCACACGCAATTATAATGCAGAATCATTACATTGAATTTCTGGATTCCTTTGTTGAGGAACTTGCTAGAGAGCAGCTCAGTTTGGCAAAAATAGGGTAGAGGAAAATAATTCGCAAGTATTAGGGGTATAAATAGCAGGCGATGCTGTTAGCAAAGCTAGATTTTGCCCCTTAAGTCTAAAAAATCGAGATATAGAAGAGTTAACAGCAGCGTCAAGGTATCAGAAGGAATCAAGTCGTTTATTTTATTGTGAGTGCCTAAGTGGAATTGAGATCGCAAATTCTGTACCCTTGCCTGGAGAGGAAATACATTGTAATTTTCCTCCATGTTTTTCAGTAATTATTTGATAACTAATAGATAAGCCTAGCCCTGTGCCTTTACCTACTGCTTTGGTGGTGAAAAAAGGATCAAACAATTGTTTTTGAACACTTTTCGGAATGCCACAACCATTATCGGCAATACGAATAATTATTACTTGCTGGTCAGCAGCGAGGCCAGTATGAATGCAAATCTGGGGATTGCTAGTTGTTGTTCCATTGGCCATTGACTCCTCCAAAGCATCGATCGCATTCGCCAGAATATTCATAAACACCTGATTGAGTTGTCCAGCGTAGCATTCCACAAGTGGTAGATCGCCGTATTCTTTGATGAGTGCGATCGCTGGATAATTAGTTGTAGCTTTGAGGCGATGTTCCAAAAGCATCAGCGTACTATCAATGCCCTCGTGAATATTTACCAACTTCATCTCCGCTTCATCCAAGCGGGAAAAGTTTCGCAAGGACAGTACAATTTCTGTAATTCTTTCAGCACCCACTCTCATGGAAGTTAGCAATTTTGGCAGGTCTGCTACTAAAAAATCAATATCTATAGCTTGTGCTTGCTCTTGGATTTGGGGTGCTGGGTTGGGATAATACTGCTGGTATAATTGCAGCAGTCTGAGTAAATCTTGGGTATATTCGTTGGCAGGGGTGAGATTGCCATAGATAAAACTGACTGGGTTGTTGATTTCGTGCGCCACACCTGCCACTAACTGCCCCAAACTAGACATTTTTTCACTCTGCACCAGTTGAGATGCTAGCAGTTTTGCTTCTTTTTGCAATTGTGCTTGTGAGTGTCGTAATTGTTCCTCTGCTTGTTTGCGTTTAGTAATGTCGTGGAGAATGACGACATATTCTTGAAAATCTTGATGCGGTCGGTCTGAAATAGAAACTTCCAAAGTTCGGATACCAGCCTCGTGGAATAGGGTGTGTTCACTTCGCTTTGTCCATTGTTGTGGCTCGTAGGGTAATCCAGGTAGCCATTTGCTGAGGTGATTTTCTAGCAACTCAAATGGTTTGATATCAAAGATAAATTCGGTTGCTGGGTTTGCCTGCCTGATAATACCCTGCTCATCCAAGACCAAAATACCATCCTGGGCAACAGTAAACAGGTGTTCGGCAGCTTCTCGCGCCTCTGCGATCGCCACTACCTGGGGTAAACTCGTCCAACAAGCTATAGCTACTCCCACAAATGCCACTGTCATCAGTAGCACAACAAATAGATTTTCACCTCTAATATTTGTTAGTGTGTTAATTTTGGCACAAAATAACCAGCCCGTTCCGACTGCACCGCACACTAGAAAAATTAGGATGCTTACCTGGAGCATCACCGAATCTTGGATGATTACCAAAGGACGTGCGCGATATCGCCGCATCCACCAACTTAAATGAAAAGGAGAAAAGGCAATGCGACGGATCACCGCATCAATTCCCATGATCGCAATGGGAAATAATAGCCCAATCAGAAAGTTGATCCAACCCCAGGCAACTCCGCCCACTAGCAGAACCACAACTTCTAACAGTAGAATGCCCAAAGATATCCGAGGGAACAAAACTTCTGGGCGATTGCGCTGTAGCCAAAGCCCTAAATGTAATAACATAAAGGAGACAAACCAACCGATATTTCCAACGGTCACGATTCGCGCCACATCTCCCCAAATTAGATAAATTAAGCAAAGCACCAGAGTTAAGCTCAGAGCAGGTATAAACACGCCGCGGCGCGACACGGCAGAAAATACTGGTGAGATATGATTGTCTAAGGCAAGCTGATACAGAATTCTAGGGCAATTAGAAACTACCGTTGCAGAACCTAACAGACAGGCAGCCACCAGCAAGAAGGTGACGTTTATAGCAGCCCATTGTCCCCAAAAGGGCGCAGAAGCCGCCAAAAGATTCAAGAAAGCATTGTCCTTGAGGTCTGGAGCTGTTGCTAACCGCATAATTACCCAAGACCCTCCTATAAAGATGGGTGGCATCATCCAAGCAGCAATATCCAGAAAGCGCAGCGTCTGGGTGGGATGACGGCTATCTGCGACAAAAGAAGAAGCCGTTTCACAGCTGTAGGTGGCGTAGGTAACGTAAAAGAACCACTTTGCCCAATCCACGAAGCTCAAGGATGACCAACTGCTGGGAAAAAGCCCAGGACTAGCACTAGAAAAAGTTAACCAGCCAAGACCCTGTATACAGAAGGTAATTAGCAGCCCAAACGCTGGAATTGCAAAAAACAAATGCAAAATACTCAGCGCACGAGTGCCACTAAATGCCACTACAAACGGCAGCAGGGTAAAGCCAATGTGCAGGAATATTTCAGGACAGGCAATCCCCAAGGCCTCCAATTGCACCTTAATTAAATCTGTGAGTACGATCGTATTAACTGATAAGTAGGAAACCCAGTTAAGAAGGTATCCAATTGCAGCATAGCGAGCTAGTCCAGGGTAGCGTTTGAGGAGATGGCTGACATAGTTAGGCGTTCCTCCAGCCACATCAATAAAATGCATACCCAAGCGTTTGACCTGATAGTTGATCAGCATCCCAACAATCACGCCAGGTATCCAAACAAGAATAGCTTGTGAACCAAGAGCAGCATGAATTGCTGGAACCAATGCTACCCATGAAATATGAGCTGTAAAACCGAAGCCCCAGCTTTCAATAGCACTCAGGCTTCTAGCCAAACGAGGGTATGAAGATTGGCTCACAGAGGGATAATCTTGATTGGACATGATTGGCAATACTGAGCTTTTTTAGTTAACCTTATTACCTAGAGTTCCCATTGCATCATTGTCCTGAACACAGACATTCAGTAAATCACAAGGTTTTTCCATTCTTGCGATCGCAAGGAGACAAGGAGAGAATGTTATTTAAACACACCCCCTTCCTCTTTTTGAGTAGAAAAATAATAAGCCTGCACAGAAGCCAAGAGGGTAGGCTAGGCAGGCTTAGAGGATTTCTATGAATTCGGCAGACTCATGCTGACGAAATTACATATATATAGAGATGCAGAGTTTATCCAGGTAACACAAAACCTGTGACGGCGATTGCTCCTGCGATCGCACTGGCAACAAGAGAAGTCAGAGCTGTACCAAATAACCACCAAGCAGCACTGGCAACGGTTTTTTTGGTTTCTTCAGCTTGCTTTTTAGCTTGCTTTTGAATTGCTTTTAAGCGTTTTTGTGCTTCTTGCTGGATACGTTCAGCTCGTTGCAAGACACCATCTCGCGCTGCTTCTATTTGATTAATGATGCGGTTGGCATCCTCTTGGGAAATATCCTGGCGAGAACTGAGGACAGCAACAAGGGTATCACGATCAAAATGACTGAGGCGATCGCGTAACGCTTCAAATCCAGTTTGCGGATCGTCAAACAATTTGGCAAAGTCTTGCTTAATACCTTCGTAGTTCAGTTCTGGACGATCTAGTGAGTTGAGATAGTTGCGAATTTGGCTAAAAGTTCCATCAACTACTGATTGCACCCGTTGCTGAATCTGCTGATATTGCTGCACAAGTGAAGCCCGAACAGACTCGATTTGCTCCACAATTTGGTTTGCTTCTTCTTCGGAAATATCTTCGCGTTGGGATAGCAGCGCCACAATTGTAGAACGGTCAAATCTGGCCAGGCGATCGCCTAAATTCTCGATTCCCAGCCGTGGATCTTGCAGTAGCAATTGTAAATCACGCTTGATACTATCTGGGTTTAGTTCTTCTTTGTTGGTATGACGCAGATAGTTTTCGAGATTGGTTTCAAAATCTAAAACTCTTTGTGTGGCTCGATTTGCCAAGCGTCGTGGTGATCTGACAATGGTACGAATCGCTTCTTGGACTTGATCGATTATTTGATTAACTTGTTCTTGGCTCAAGTCTCCCTGTTGGGTTAGTAGTTTGACCAAGGTTTCCCGGTCTACTTGAGATAAGCGATCGCGTATTGCCAAAGCACCTTGTTTCGGATCAGCCAGCAAAACTTCCAAATCTTGCCTGATACCCTCTGGGTTGAGTTCTTCGAGATTTGTGTTGCGGAGATACTCAGCGATCGCTGTGGTTGTTTGCTCGTATTGTTCTTTGGCTCGATCTGCTACTGCTTGCGGTGCTTGCAGAATACTATCCCTGACACCTTCTAGCTGATCGAGGATTTGGTTAACTTGCTCCTCGCTTAAATCTTGACGTTGACTAAGCAGTTGCACCAAACTATCACGGTCAAATTGCGATAGGCGATCGCGTAATGCGGCAAATCCTGCTTGTGGATCATCTAGTAAAGCTCTAAAATTCTGTCTGATACCTTCAGGATTAAGTTCTTCTAAGTTGGTATTTCGCAGATAGTCTTCTACTCTTTGGCGCAGTTGATCAGCTTTGGTTGTTGCTTGCTCTTGTAAATCTCTCGCACGGTTCAATACAGAATCACGAGTGCTTTCGAGTTGATTAACAATATTATTAGCTTCCTCTTCGCTAATATCTTGACGTTGCAGGAGCAATTGTACAAAGCTATCACGATTAAATTCTGATAGGCGATCGCTTAAATCTGCCAAACTAGCTTGCGGCTCTTCTAACAACTTGGCAAAATCACGCTCAATAGCTTCAGGATTCAATTGTTCTTTCCCTGTCGCACGCAGATAATTTTCGATCAAGGTCTGAAAGCTTTGGCGTTGTTCTCTTACTTGCGCCTGTTGCACAAGTTCTAAAACTTCTTGGCGAATGCTTTCCATCTGCTGGGAAATTTCTTTTACCCTGGCTTCGCTGATATCACCTCGCTGTGTCAGCAAGTTAGCAAAATATTCTTGATTGATTTCCTCCAATTCTCGCTGCGTAGTTGCAGGATCTGCCTGTGCATCGTAGATGACTTCTTGGAATTCATCTTTCATCGTCAAGCGGTTAAAATGCCAAGGCAAAGAATTGAGGATGTAGTCTTCTACATCTCCTTTAATAGTGTTGTGGCTTGGTGCAGGCAATCTTTGAGCGATTTGCTCGGTGGTTTTATCTGTAAAGCTTTGCAGTTCGTGGGTAATTCTCTCGACATCTATATCCTGAACCTTATCTTTGAGCTTTTGTAACTGTGCCTTAATTTTCCCCACATCTATATCAGAGAGGTCTAGCCTGTTCAACACTGCTGTCCCAGCAGTACCCAAGCCATATTGAACCGCTTGCTTGATCACACCATTGTTGCCATTGCCATTTTCTTTGCCATTTTCTCTACCGTTGTCTCTGGCTGTAACCAATTGCTGAAGCCGTTCACCTAAATCTTCCGAATTCAACTCTTCAGGAGTCGCAGACTTGAGTAAATTAATTACTGTCTCCGTCGGATTTTTCCGGGATGAAGCTTGTCGCCAAGCAGCTTCTAACTGGTCAGCAATTTGATTAATGTCCGCTTGAGACAAGTCTGTACGACTGCTGATTAAATCAACAAAAGTTTGGCGATTTACATTTTTTAGCACATCGTTATTAGCGATCGCTTGCCAATCTATATCATTGAGTATTTTGTCAAATTGATTGCGAATTTCTGACAAATCTAGCTTTGGAAGTTGCAAAGAATTTAAGGAGCTTTGTAGAGTATTGCTGATACTTTCAGGATCAAAACCTGAAGTTAGTTCACGCCGGACAGCAGCTGTAATTTCCTCAGCAGTAGCCACCATTTGTTTTTGAGCAGCATTAGCGCTTATACCAGCAGTTGCTGTACCCATTAGAGCTTGAAAACCAGAAGTGAAAGTGCTGGCAATAGAACCAATTAAAGAACCTACAGCTGATGAACCCAACCAAACTACTATCGAGAAGTAGGTAGACCAGATTACTACACCGATGATTGCTCCTAAAAACGCACTTTCGATTAAAGTGAGTTTGACGGCTAGAAAACAAGCTAAGAATAACGCAATGCTAGCAGTTATTATCGCCCAAAAGCCTAGTTTAGTTTCAATTTCACGAACTTTACTACCCCAAGTTTCTGAATCATCATCACTATCAGAATCAGAACCCAAAGTTGAAATTCCTGCGGCAACTGAAAAATTTGTTAATAGCAATTGAAAGGCAAATGCCATCAGAGTGCCAGCCAATAATGCTACTAAAAACTTAGAGCCAGAAAATACAACCGGTATTGCGTCTGGAGTGAATAAAGATTCTTGCGCTCTAGACATAGGTGCTATTCCCAAACGTAGCCAACCCCATGTCAAATTAGATTCGACAAATTGAAACATAGTATTTTCTCACTTGTATTCAATCTAATATCCATTTTTTAAGTAAATGGCTTACCTACTACTCTAGATATCAGCTAGCTTGACCTACACAATCTTAAGTGGTAAATTTCCTCACCAAAAGTCGTATTCTGCACTAAGAAATAGGTAATTTTAGTTTTAGTTGTAGCTAATTAGGTCAATTTTAATTTTTGTATAAATAATTATTAATTCATATGGAATTTGTATAATTTGAGATAAAAATTAATTTGAATAAGTTTAAAATTCATGATATTAAGCGGTAAAAACCATATTTAATCAAATTATTAGTCATATTTATTACATTTAGGTAGTTATTGGTATTGGGAATTTATAAATTTGACAAATTTGCTCAAAAAAATTAGTTGTCTCGATTTTAAAATTCAATATTTTTATTTCTAATTTACAAGCGATTTTTGATTGTGAATGGTCGCTTATTCATTAATTTAATTATTTTTATCAGCGTACCTATATCTAATGATAGATATAAAATTTCTTCCAAATGATTGATGAAAAATAATGCTAAATAAAACAAAAATAGACTTTAAGTGAGCTTAATAATTTTTTGATTAAAAATGTTCTTATTGAGGAGGAGAAAGAATGGTTGCAAATAAAGTAAGGCGTGCTATCGGTATATTTTCTAATCGTCGGGATGTTGAAGGGGCGCTACGTGAGTTAGGTAATTCCGGCCTAGTGATGGATAAAGTATCTGTAATCGCACGAGACGCAGATCGCAACGATGAAATTGCAGGTACTCAAGTACACGATAAAGTTGGCGATAAGGCTGACGAAGGTGCAACAGTCGGAGCAGTTTCCGGTGGTGCTTTGGGCGGTTTGACAGGCTTATTAGTAGGTCTTGGTACGTTAGCAATCCCCGGAATTGGGCCAATCATGCTTGCTGGGGCAACAGCAACCGCTTTGGCTACAACTTTAGCAGGTGCAGGTATTGGTGCAGCAGCCGGTAGTTTACTTGGCGGACTAATTGGCTTAGGAATCCCTGAAGAACGCGCCAGAGTTTACAACCAAGGAGTAGAGCGGGGCGGCTATTTAGTAATTGTAGACGGCACAGACGATGAAATTGCAAGAGCTGAACCAATTTTCAGACGGTGGAATATCGAAGAGTTTGCCGTTTATGATCGACCAAATGATGTGACATCTGCGCCTGCTGTGGCTCATACAGCTACACCTGTCGTTGCTCATAGAGATGTTCAAAGAAATAAACGGGCGATCGGTGTCTTTTCTCATCACCGAGATGCAGAAGCTGCACTAACTGAACTGCGAGATGCAGGCTTCTCGATGAATCGAGTCTCGATCATTGCAAAAAACAGCAACGGCAATCAAATTGCTGGTGGAGATCAGAATTTCGGTGCAGGCAATAAAGCAGACGAGGGAGCGAAAGCTGGAGCAGCTACAGGCGCAGCTTTAGGCGGTTTAGGAGGCTTATTAGTAGGTCTTGGGGCTTTAGCAATCCCTGGAATTGGGCCTGTGATTGCGGGGGGTGCAGTAGCTACAGCTTTAGCAACAACACTGACTGGTGGTGCTGTGGGCGCAGCAGCTGGCGGTATTGTTGGCGCACTTGCTGGCTTAGGAATTCCCGAAGATAGGGCGCGAGTTTATAGCGATCGCTTCCAAAAAGGTGACTACCTAGTTATGACCGATGGTTCGGAATCTGAAATCCACCACGCTGAAACTATTCTGAGACGTCGAGGAATTGAAGAATTCGCTGTCTATGACGCTACTGATATAGATCACGAACATCGTCAAGGATACGGCCAAGTTAACCGTCAAGATACACCAGTGGTTGATACCGCTCGCAGTACTAACACAACGGGTCTGGATAGACAAGACCCTGCGGTAATCATTATTGACCGCCGCGATGAAAAAGTTTAACCCAAGTTAGTTGCCACTCTCCAAAACTTTTCTAATAGGAGCAAGGGCATACATAACTTGTTCAAATCTTCTCCCACACACATCAGCACATCGACAACTTGTATCTTTATACCAACATTAAACAGATGAAAAAGCTAACACCCTTCTTAATTACTGGACTTTTGGTTTTTGGTGCTGCTGCTTGTAGTAATGATACTGCCAGAACAAGTGATGCAGCCCCTGATAATCCTAACGAAGCTGTACAAGCACCAAGTCCCCAGACAACAGAAGCATCTCAAAGAGACGCACAAAGTGAAGTTCGTCGTAGACAACTAAATTCCGACATCCGTGCCCGTGAAGAGCGCGAAAATATCGCTGGTGGTGGCGATACAAACAGAGCAGCAGCCGATCTTGCCAGTGAAGTTCGCTCCAAATTGGAAGCTAATATACCTAAGAGCGCTCTAACAGTTGAAGCCGCAGAGAATGGCACAGTCACTGTAGGTGGAACGGTCAACAACCAGCAGGAGTTAGACAAGATTGAGCGTTTGGCAAAAGAAATTAAAGGTGTCACACAAGTAGTTGTAAAAGCAGCAGTTGCTCCACCAGTTCAATAAAGTAGTCAGCAGTAAATTCAGGTCAATAAGGGTGCATCGCTAAATATCAAGAGTTCAAGAGTCTATAGTCTATAGTCAAAAATCTTAGTATGTAGATTAATAGACTATAGACAAAATATGCTCAATTCTAGGCTCTAATCATGACTATTATACTGATTGAAACTTAAGCAATTATAGAAAGTGTTGTAATTACCAAAATATAACAACCATGGAAACAGAACAACAGCAAGTCGAATTAGTAGATTCTACCTCACCAGAAGGTACAATGGCTCTTGTAGGCACAGAAAATGAGACATTACCAAAGCTACCGCCTGCGAAAGAACCTGATAATCAATGGCAGGAAATTGGTAAAAGTATTTCTGACTTCTTAGCGGAATTACCTGAATATTTAGGACGCTTTTTTAACGAATACAAACAGCCTTTGCTAACAATAGGCGCACTTGTGTTAGCAATTGTTGCGCTTAGAGTAGTGCTGGCAATACTGAGTGCAGTTAATAGCATTCCGCTATTAATGCCAACCTTTGAGTTGATTGGCATTGGTTACACAGCTTGGTTTACTTCCCGTTATTTACTCAAAGCTTCGACTCGGCAAGAATTAGTTAATGGAATTCGAGATCTGCAACAAGAAGTTGTGGGCGAAGAACATACAGAAAACTTAAACTAACCCTATTAAATTAAGCCAACCAAATAAAATAACATATCTATGTTAGTTAAATGCGTTAGCGCTACTCGTAACGCATCTAACTTCAAGAAATCGTGCGTTAATACGCTATCTTCAATTTATTTTGGTCGGGTTACTTATTAGGGTTGATGCCATTTGATTAATTGGTTATAGGGTGAGCAATGCTCACCCTATAATTTGCTGTTTTGAAAATTATAACTGTTAATTTGCTACAGTATTTGTCCTGAAAATTTTAGTGATTTAGTTAAGTCAATTATATATATATTTATACATTTAATTATAAATTTAAATATATCTTCTGATAGAGTAAATAGTTGTTTTTCCGAATCAACTCACTTCCAAAGATAGTAGATTCATCTTTACTAAAAGCCTAATCTAGTTCAGTAAGTTATTCAACAGAATGTTTAACGAGGGCATAAATTATGAGTAATAAAGAATTTAATAAAGCAATAGACTCATCTGATCGCGTTGACTCAGATGTATACGATCGCGGTATTGTCCCAGCGGAAACTGCTGCGCGTAAAGAAAGAGAGGGAGATCTGTTCAAAACAATCCCCACAGAAGAAAGAGAAGCAAGCGCTGTGACTGATGACCAAACCAATTCCGAAAGCATACGCACCACAGACGGCTACACTGTGGACAAAGAAGGTTTATTGAACAACTACCCAGTTGAACCGGAAATGTACTATGAAGTCCCTGGTGATGCACGCCAAGCAGAAGCGCAGGACACTGCAAACCGTGTTGAGGAACTCATAGAAATAAAACAGGACAAGGAAGGTCAATTAACAGAAGAGGGTGATACCCGCGGTAAAGGAACAGGAATGGTTTAACTTGATTGCTACATCAAGTCTGTGAAGTTTGTGGGGATACTGTAACTATAATGATGGGGAAGAAATCCTCATCATTATTTTTATCGGACAGTACGATTGGGAGTGAGAAGAATCATCCTTAAATCTTGAACGGCTCAAGTTCTCGGTTATGCCACTGCCGCTGATACCAGTCGGCAACTAAAGGACGGACAATGAAGTTAGCGTGGCGTTCGCCGGAGGCGTTGGTTCCGCCATCGCCTTTGACATCAATGCGAAGACATGAGTAGGGCCTGTGCTTCTGGGAACCTTGACCATTACGGCCGACGTAAAGATGCGATCGCGCTACTAATTTATCTGCATCTTCCATAGTTTCCCTTAAATCTGCACCCTCAGTTCGTTGGCGACGCAAACTAAAACCACTACCCCCACATACAATCCAGTGAATATGAGAATCAGCGTGTCCTGTGTCCAAAGTTTGCAGATATTCTAGGCAGTGGGCGTGTCCATTGATTACTAAATCGACTAAAGGACGCCCCTGAGTTAGGGAACCTAGTTGTTTAGCCACCGCATCTAGCACCCCACGTAAGCGGCTACGGATTGCTAGAGTTTGCGCTTGTTGCCATTTCGTCGCCTCAGTTACATAGGGAGGATGATGGAAATAAATTACCCTACCTCGAACTTCTTGAGTGTTCCAAGATTCAATTAACCTCTGCCTCAGCCAGTCCAACTGTTCGGCATCAGTTATGGTTGTTTTGTTCGTGGTTAGTTGCTTATCGATATCAACAATAATCTCCTCAATTTGCGAGAGTTTACTTTGCAAATCGTCCAGTTGTTCAGCTTCATTAGGATTACTGGGATTGAGGGTTGCTGAGGTTTGTATGATTTGCTGCATTTCCTGCTCTAAATCTTGACGACGTTTCTCCAAGATTCGGCGATCGGCATCACCTTCTTTAGTTGTAGGTAGCGGTGGCGGATCGTTAAATGTATTAGAATCGAGTGCAAAAAAGTCAATACCACCGTAGCGAAAGGTGTAGTAACGATTTGGCAACCGAGTGAATTGCCCTGGTTGGTAGGAAAGACAGCGACCAGTATCTGTTTTGGCAGTGTAATGTTTGTCTAAATGTCGGGCGAGATCTCCGGGAAACTGAAACGCGTTGAGATAGTCTAGAAAAGCCCGTGCATAAGCATCACCCGTTCCTGAACCATACAAACCTACATCCAAGTCTAGCCGCGATCGCAACAAACGCCGAATAGGTAATGTTGTCAGAGAAACTAAGCTAAATAAAATCGGCAGGTCATAATAATCGTGATTTCCTGGTATGGGGAGAATAGGCAAATTGAAAACCATTTGGTCATAGGCAATTTTTTGGGGATGTTCCCCGCCTAAAAGAAACTCTCGGTAAGGCTGAATGAAGTTCTGCTGGTAGTACTCTTTCGACCCCACTAAATAAATCACATCGCCCGTATGCAGCATAAAACGGCATTCGTGGTGATGGGGTAGCATCAGTTCCGCAACTTGTCGTTGGGGATTATGTCCCTTGTGTATTCCAGAACCGCTGTCACCCACAACCAAAAATGAGAAATCAGCATCATTTGCTTGACCATCCTCCAGCACTAGTCGAGTTTGGTCAATGTTCCGTTCTACAATTAACGGATCTTGCCATTTTACCCGCTGCTGCATCTTACGAATTTTTTTGGCGATCGCCGGGTCAGAAACGAGTTTCAATGCAACTTACTCCTGAATTTTCTAGCGATTGAGTGAGGGAGTTGAGGAAGATAGCTTCCCCATCTCCACCTTACCGAAAGTCGGCGCGGGAAAAGCCCATTCCTTCTAAGGGTGGAATGAATTGCTTTCCTATGCCCTATGCCCCATTCCCTATGCCCGCGGAGCTTAATCACTTGCTGTGTCTTTCAACTCAATTGTCAAGTTGGGCAGACCTTCTAATTTTTCTGTAGGTACAACTTCTTCTAAAAGTGGTGAAAAAACTTTTAAGCCACTTGGTACACACTTCACTTCAATCGGAGTTTTACCGATGATTTCACCATCAAGGACGACCTTTTGTGGTGGGTTAGTGGTAATTTTGAATTGTTTGGCTCGTAGGTAGCCAATGTCATCACGCTCAACTGGACTACCCGCAGAAGCCGTTTGAAATAGGTGATATGTTGCGGCGATCGCTCCCGCCTTACTAACTGGAGCCACTATCGTCAAATCTAGCAGCCCATCATCATAAATAATTCCTGCTGGCCCTTGAGCCAAAACGGAAGTGGGAGGTGCAGCATTCGCTACTGTTACCGCACAAGCGCTAGTTTTAATGATTTTATCTTCAGTCTCAATCTCTACATCAAAGCTCTCTAATTCTCGCAGCTGTTGCAGCCCTGCCAGAATATACGCCATAATGCCAAAGCGTTTCTTAGACTCTCGGTCTGCTTTTTCTACAGTTTCAGCTTCAAAGCCAACACCTGCCAGCAGTACCATTGGCAGATCATTGCAATAAGCTACATCTACACAGCGTGTTCCTCCCTGCAAAATTGTCTGGCAGGCGGCTTCAATTGTGTCCGGTAATGCTAAAGCTGTGACAAAAGCATTTGCTGTGCCTCTGGAAATAATGCCTATAGGAATATTTGTACCCACTACAGCTGCTGCTGCTGCTGAGAGAGTACCATCTCCACCCGAAGCAATAATTTCATCTACCCCCCGCTCGACTGCTGCATAAGCCAGATCATCAGCACCGATTTCTTCGGTTGTGAAGTAAATATCTAAATCAATTTCTGGCTCTAGTATTGCCCGAATCTGCTCCAGTTCTTGTTCTGAATCACCTTGACCCGCAACCGGATTAAAGATAAGGCAAGCGGAACGCTTCATAAGAATAAAGATAAGATTGGAATGAATAAAATATCAAATTATTCATAGCATACCGATAAAATTTCCGCTTCCTCCTGATGGTTGGTTCCTTATCTAGCAAACTGCCAAAGTTGGCGTTGCATAAATGCAGGATGATTTTATTGATTTACAGATTATTGTAGGGTGACAATGCGATCGCATCTACTTGCAAAAATTAACAACGTCTACTCGTTTAGAGCAGTTTTGAGAGTACCAGGTGACAATGCGATCGCAAACAGTGGCTCGTGATTTGGTTTTTTGGTTTGCTCTAGAGTCCGAAAACCCGCATACTCAAAATGTAGATATCTGCCAGTTTAACCTTCCTTTTGGATTTCTTCGGTTCAAATCTCATGATGAGTAACCAAAATCAAACTCGCAAAATCCTACTTTTATCCGCAAATCCCAAAGGTAGCAGTCAGTTGCGTCTGGGTGAGGAGATGCGGGAAATTAAGGAGGGGTTGAAAAGGTCAAAGAATCGTGACCAATATTCTATTGCTACAGCAGAAGCAGTACGCTACAGAGATATACACAGAGCTATTTTGGAATACGAACCGCACATCATTCACTTTTCTGGACATGGGATAGGAGAAGAAGGCTTAGTATTTGAAGATGAATCGTGTCAAATCAAGTTAGTTGATGCGGAAGCTTTAGCTGGGCTATTTCAATTATTTGCTGACCAAGTACAATGTGTAGTTCTTAATGCCTGCTACTCTAAATACCAAGCTCTGGAAATAGCACGACATATTAATTATGTTGTTGGCATGAGTCAAGAAATTGGTGATAAAGCAGCCATTGAATTTGCAGTGGGTTTTTATGATGCACTTGGCGCAGATAAAGGTTATGAGTTTGCTTATAAGTTAGGTTGTAGCTTGATTCGTGTAGCTGGGATACCAGAAAACTTGACACCTAAATTAATTACCACAAGAGAAACAGCATTCGACTCTTCAACAGAAGCGACGACAATATATGTAGAAAGACCGCCCATTGAGGAGAAATGTTGTGAAGCAATTTTACAACCAGGAGCGCTAATTCGCATTAGATCGCCGCAGAAGATGGGCAAAACATTGCTGTTAGAGAAAGTACTCAACCATGCTAGAAAGCAAGGTTATCAAACAGCAAAATTAGATTTAAAACTTGCTGATATTAATATTTTGGCTGACACTAAAACATTTTTACAATGGTTATGTCTTAATGTTTCAGACAGCCTATAACTAGAACCCCAATTAGATAAATACTGGCAAGATATTTCAGGCTTTTGATCCCCCCAACCCCCCTTAGGAAGGGGGGCAAAACCTCTTAAAGTCCCCCTTAAAAAGGGGGATTTAGGGGGATCTAAAACTTTTTGCTACCAACAAGAGAACTTTTAAAACATCCTCTTAGGGTAAGTGATGCATGACCACTATCAATTCTCTGGAAGTCTACCTGAAAATGCCAGCACCTATGTTACACGCAAAGCTGACAGTGATTTGTATGCAGGACTTAAAGCCGGAAAGTTTTGTTATGTATTGAATTCTCGACAAAGCGGAAAGTCTAGCTTGCGTGTGCGAACCATGCAAAGACTCAGAGAAGAAGGTGTACAATGTGCAGCAATTGACCTTTCGGCTGGCGGTATTCAAAATGTCCCTCCCGAACAATGGTATGCAGATTTAATTGATAATTTAATTGAAAGTTTTGGCTTAGATGTAGATTTTGGTGATTGGTGGGAGGCTAATCAGTTAAATTCGCTGGTGACAAGATTTCGTAAGTTTTTAGAAGAGATATTACTTACTGAAGTTAAAGAAAATATCGTTATTTTTATTGATGAAATTGATAGTGTACTCAGCCTTAACTTTCCCACAGATGATTTTTTTGCCTTGATTCGTGCCTGTTATAATAAGCGGGTTGATAATCCTGAATATAATCGCCTCACTTTTTGTTTGTTAGGAGTCGCATCACCCAGCAATTTGATAGAAGATAAACAACGCACCCCGTTTAATATTGGCCAAGCTATCTCGCTAACTGGTTTTCAATTGCATGGAATTGAGCCGTTAGCCAAGGGTATGGAAGGGAAATTTTCTAACCCGCAATTAGTAATGAAGGAAATCTTATATTGGACAGGAGGACAACCATTTCTTACGCAAAAACTGTGTCAGTTTATGAGTGAAGAATCTTTGCAAGACAATCCTCGTACTGTTGAGCAGGTGGTGAAGTCTCGGATTATTGAAAATTGGGAATCTCAAGATGAGCCTGAGCATTTACGCACGATTCAAGCGAGAATTTTGCGGGATGAACAACGGGCTGGATATTTACTAGAACTGTATCAGCAAATTCAATTGAGGAACGAACAATCTCAGATTACAGCCGATAATACTTTAGAGCAAAGTGAGTTACAGCTTTCAGGCTTGGTTGTTAGGCAGCAAAACAACTTAAAAATTTATAATCCCATATATCAAGAAGTTTTTGATCGAGATTGGATAAATAATCAATTAAAAAATCTGCGCCCATATTCAGAGAATTTCCGCTTTTGGGTTGCTTTCCAAGGAAAGGATACATCACGATTATTGCGAGGAAAGGCTTTAGAAGAAGCTGAAATATGGGCGAGGGATAAGAGTTTAAGTTATCAAGATAGGCAGTTTTTAGCAGCTAGTAAAGAGCAAGAAATCCAAGAAGAGATTGCTGTTAAAGAGCAAGAAGCTGCTTTAGAACGTGAGACAAAGGATAAGGAAGCAGCAGAGAAAAGAAATCTGACACTGGCTGAAGCTAATCAAAAACTAGCTGAAGCAAATCATAAAGCTCAACAACATATTCGTATTGGTTCAGTTGTTTTAGTGCTGACATTATTAGGAGCAGCAATTTCTATAATTTGGGCAGGTAAGGATATTCAAGATATTCGAGAAAATACTAAATATGTCTCGCAATTATCTAAACTGAGCGAGGAACTTTATAAGAAAGACAAATCATCTTCAGCAAGTCAAGCGAGGGAACAAATAGGTTTATCTTACGAAATTAAAAATCACGAATTGAAAAAAGCAATGTTATTTACTTCTATGTCTCAAGCATATCAGCAACTTGGAGAATGGAAGCAAGCTGAAAAAGAGATTAGAGCAAGTCAAAATATTTTAGAAGCAAATAAACATATTATTACTTCTATTCAAGGGTTACAAATTCAAGTTTTAGCTAAGAAGGCTCAAGGTGATTTACTAGCACAGAAAAAAGAAATAAACCAAGCTATAGAATCTTATAAATCAGCATTTGAAATTCTTAATAAGAACCCAGAGCAAACCAGTCCATTTACAAAAACTAACCAATTGCTCGCAGCCAAAGATATTGAAGCTGTTCATCGAAATTTACTTAATTTACTCTCAACCAACACCCCAGCAGCAGAATTAAGAAAGCAGGTAGAAGAATCTCTTACCCAACATTTATATGCTCAACTTGAATACTCTTTGAAGGCTAAAAATTGGGAAGCAGCTGATGGGCAAACATACCAACTTATGCTCAATATTGCTAAAAGAGAAAAAGAAGAGTATTTAGATCTCGCCTCTATTAATAATTTTTCTTGTCCCGACTTTAAAAAAATAGACCAGCTTTGGGTCACTTATTCAGACAAACGTTTTGGATTTAGTGTGCAAAAGGAAATATGGATTAGCGCCGGGAATAGGATGCGTATAACACCAGAAGAGTGGAATGGAAAAGATATAGAAAATTATTATCGGTTTGCCAAGGCAGTAGGATGGTATGATGACAAAAAAACTAGGGATGAAGAAACGGGCGGCAGAGGAGGCGACTTAGCTGTGACGTATGCCGAACTGCTGAGGCGTATAAAAAATAACCCATCAAAGTATAAAGGTAGCCTACCCCATAGTCTTTGGAGATTAAACGAGAGAGAAGGCTGGAAAGATTTAAATATATTATTGGAGTGGAATAACGATGAGAAGGATGAGCTATTCTTCTCTCGCGCTGCGACTTGTAAAGTTTAACGTTTAAGGCTTTCAGAAGTTTGTAACCAATTATTGCTGCTTCATTTTCCACGTGACCATCAGCATTTCCAGTTTCCGATACCTGGCACTGGGGGCTGATAGCCGTTTGCGTGAATAAATTTTTCTGCTAGCTCTTGCACCTCTGTAGATTCTGTAACTTTTTGCTTGTTCCAAGGTAAACTAATCTGTCCTGGGGAAGATTTTTTAGCTTTAGCACCCTTTATTACCGAGGTTAAAAAGCGGCTACCCCAATAATTTCGTTTCTCTGGCTTTGCCTGTGGTCGATATTTCTGACAAAACCTACGATACTTCGCCGCGCACTCTTCCAAAGTTCGCCCCAGTTGCAAAAACGCTGGATGCCATTGAGTGATACCATCATGACTCAAACGGTCATGAATACCATAATTGCTGAAGTCGTAGAAAAAACCCTGTTGCATCCCCGCCGCTTTAGGATTAGCGTGGATATATCGCAGAGTATTTAAAGCTCGTCGCTTATCTGTATTGGCAAACCCTGTGCTATGGTATCGTTTCTCCCAAAAATGCCCTGTGCGGTTCAGCATTCGATTAAAGCACATAGCAGTGTACCAGTTAAGCCAGTGCATGATTTTGGGTAAATCTTCTGGCTGCTTGGGTTCCAGCAAGTAGTGAACGTGATTCGACATTATGCACAACGCATAAAGCTTAAACTCATACTTTTGTTGTGCTTTTTTAATTGCATACAGGAAGACTTCTCGGCATTCTAACCGCGTCAGCCGAAATTCCCGATTGTTGCAACGGGTGGTGATGTGATAACAAAAGCCTGGTTGAAAGTTACGTGCTGGGCGAGACATTGTAAAGTGTAAAAGCGCTCGCATCCACTGACAATGCGATTGTATCGGATGACAATGCCATTGCATCGCCTGACAATGCGATTGTATCGGGTGACAATTTGATTGTATCGAGTCACAATTCGATTGTATCGGGTGACAATTCAATTGTATCGACTAACAATTCGATTGCATCGGGTGACAATTCAATTGTATTGACTAACAATTCGATTGTATCGGGTGACAATTCGATTGTATCGAGTCACAATGCCATTGCATCGGGTGACAATGCCATTGTATTGAGTGATATTGCGATCGCATCGATTTGCTACCAAATAGTCACAATTGTGGTTAAAGCTTGAATTCGCAAATCACGAGTCACCAAGGGAATACCTAAAGAAAAAGCGGTGGCTGCAATAATTCTATCAGGCATATCAGGAACCGTTGCCCTGTCAATTTGCCTAATACCTCCTGAAATATTGCGATCTAGAGGTACAAGTACAATGCCGACATTGGGATCATCCAAGGCATTTAAAATTCGTGTAAGCACTTCTTCTGCAATTCTTCCTCTCTCAACTAAATAAGAAATCTCTATGATTGTGATAGCTGAGATGTAAATAGGATTACCCGCATTAACTGCTTGTTCTAATGCTGTTAATGCTGTTTGGGATAGTCTATTTACGTCAAAAATGTACCAAATTAAAGCGTGTGTATCTGCTACTACTGATGTCATTAAACAATATCTCTAGGAAAATTACCCCACATTTCTTGACGCGCATGAGCAATATCTTCTTCTGTAATATCTACCTTTAAATCAGTACATAAACCTCTAACACTGAGTAAGGCAGATTTTGTAGTTGTTTTTTGGTACAGAAATTCTGCAAAATCCAGTAATTCTTGTTGCTTATCTATAGGTAGCTGCCGAAACTTTTCTAACACAGCTTGTTCAAGATTCATAATATTTCCCCATGATTTTGCGTAGACGCAAAGCGGCTTGTCGTAAACATCGCATCCACTGACAATGCCATTGTATCGGGTAACAATGCGATTGTATCGAGTCACAATTCAATTGTATCGGGTGACAATGTCATTGTATTGAGTGATATTGCGATCGCATCGACTGACAATGCCATTGACGATTAACTTCTAACTACTCATAAGTATTAATTTGTAATTCAGAAACTTTAAGCAACCTTGAAGCATGAAACACAGTCAAAATGTTTACTTCATCCCCATCTAGCAAATAAACAATCCGATAGCTTCCTAAAATAATTTCTCGAATATTTTCCTGGTTAATTTCTGGTACTATTCGTCCTGAACGCGGAAAGTTCTCTAACCTTTGTACTGCATCAAAGACTTTATCTACAAGCACTTGTGCAAAAGCTGGTGTATCTCGTGCAATAAAATCACCAATAGCCTGAAGATCGTCAAGTGCTTGAGAAGTCCAATTTATTTGTGCCATTTCTTCATTTGTGCTTTAGCTTCTGCATGGGAAATAATATCACCATCTGCAACTTGCTTTAGCCCTTGTTCTATCTTATACAAGAAGTAAAGATGTTCCATAATCTCCGGAAACGAAACATCTTGTGGCATCTCCTCTAAAGCCTTAAGTATTTTTTGCTTTGCTGTAGTACCTGTCATGACTGTTCGCCGCCTTTTGCAACTAGTGGGTTATCTTTTAGAGTAAGCTGCGATCGCATCGACTGACAATGCGATTGTATCGAGTGACAATTCAATTGCATCGACTGACA
>NZ_JCACKA010000047.1:414548-506881 GCF_059505145.1 Mojavia sp. | reverse complement strand
TGCGATTGTATCGAGTGACAATTCAATTGCATCGACTGACAATGCGATTGTATCGAGTGACAATTCAATTGCATCGACTGACAATGCGATTGTATCGAGTGACAATTCAATTGCATCGACTGACAATGCGATTGTATCGGGTGACAATTCAATTGCATCGACTAACAATGCCATTGCATCGGGTGACAATTCAATTGCATCGACTGACAATGCGATTGTATCGAGTGACAATTCAATTGCATCGGCTGACAATGCGATTGTATCGGGTGACAATGCTATTGCATCGCCTTGCAAAAATTATAAGAGTGCGATCACACACCCGACATATCGCCGCAAGCTAGAAGCCTGGAGCTTTGTTCAATTAGCCGCACCATTCTATGGTGATGGCGAGATTTCGGGATAATGAGAGATTTAAATCCAGCTTATTTCAGTGCGATCGCATCCTCAATACCCAACGGACAAGAATCTGGTAGGATGCAATTATTATGAATAACTTATTACTTACTTCTTTGAGTATTCTTGCCCTCAGCAGTTTGTCTATTGCTGCTGTGGCAATGGCAAGCACAACACCGGAAACTACAAAGATACACTTAGCGCAAAAGTTCAACTGTAATAACGCTCAAACTCAAGTAGAAATCAATCGATGCGCTCAGTTGTCTTATCAGAATACTGATAAAAAATTGAATCAAGTTTATAAACAACTTCTACCAACTTTATCTAGTTCTAGAAAACAGAAATTAATTAATGCACAGCAAGCATGGATTAAGTTTCGAGATACTAATTGTGAGTTTGAAAGAAGTCAATATGAGGGTGGAAGTGTTGCACCTACTATTTATTTTGGTTGCCTAGAACAGACTACACAACAGCGTACCCAGCAGTTACAGCAATATCTCAAACCCGACCCTTAAGAGAACTGCTACCCGGTACTCCTGTAGTTACAAAAATGTTAATAAATGTAAATAATAAACAGAATAAACTTTATGTGAATTCGGCAATTACAACCCGGTAAGTCACTCACTGCGGTAGTCTAGATGAAAGTGAATTTATCGCCCGGTTTGACATATTGTTTTATGACTTCAGTTATTTCCAGCCCCGCACGCACAATTCGCATCGGTTCTCGTAAAAGCCAACTCGCCCTAGTTCAGACCTACTGGGTACGAGAGCAACTTCAAAAAAGCTTTCCTGATGTTTGTTTTGAAGTCCATACCATGTCTACCCAAGGCGACAAAATCCTGGATGTAGCATTAGCCAAAATTGGTGATAAAGGATTATTTACCAAAGAACTAGAAGTGGGAATGCTCAATCAGGAGATTGACTTTGCGGTTCATTCCCTCAAGGATTTGCCAACGAATTTACCACCAGGGTTAACTCTAGCAGCAATTACAGAGCGAGAAAACCCAGCAGATGCATTGGTGCTGCATGAAAAGTACAAAGGTCAGCAAATTGATACCCTACCAGAGGGTGCAGTAATTGGCACATCTTCTCTGCGGCGATTAGCACAGTTACGCCATAAATTTCCCCACTTTACTTTTAAAGATGTGCGGGGAAACTTGAATACACGTATGGCAAAATTAGATGCAGGCGAATATGATGCCTTGATTTTGGCAGTAGCAGGGTTAGAAAGATTGGGAATGAGCGATCGCGTTCATCAAATCCTACCCAAGGAAGTTTCTCTGCACGCCGTTGGTCAAGGAGCATTGGGTATAGAATGCCGTGCTGATGATACCGAATTGATATCCTTGCTCAAAGCTATTGAGCATCCTCAAACACGCGATCGCTGTCTCGCTGAAAGAGCTTTTTTACGGGATCTTGAAGGCGGTTGTCAAGTACCTATTGGTGTAAATACTGAAATTAACGATGAAGAGTTAACATTAACGGGTATAGTCGCTAGTGTAGATGGCAAAAAACTGGTCAAAGATAGCGTCACAGGCAAAGCCAGTAACGCCGAACAGCTAGGTACAGAACTAGCTAATCTCATGCGCCAACAGGGAGCGCAGGAAATTTTGGATCAAATCTTTACCGAAATCCAACGGGGTGCATAAGGGATTGGGGATTAGGTACTGGGTACTGGGGATTGGGGACTGGGTACTGAGGACTGGGGGACAAGGGGATAAGGAGAGAAATTCTTATTGTTCACGACTCAGCACTCAGCACTCAGGACTCACAACTCACGACTGTTTTGGTAACCAGATGTGATTAGATCAGAATTGATTGCCGTTGCACAAAAGTGTGCCAAGTATGTTTGGTCACGTTTGCTGCGATCGTGAGGTGACATTGACAATATTCGCAGAATCGGGGGAATAAAATTTACCATGCGGATTCTATTTGTAGCAGCAGAGGCAGCTCCCGTTGCAAAAGTTGGAGGGATGGGTGATGTTGTGGGAGCATTGCCCAAAATCTTGCGAAAAATGGGGCATGATGTGCGGATATTCTTGCCTTACTATGGCTTTCTACCAGACAAAATGGAGATTCCTCAAGAACCCATCTGGCGGGGATATGCCATGTTCCAGGATTTTGCAGTTTATGAAAGCATTCTGCCTGGTACAGATGTTCCTTTGTACTTATTTGGACATCCAGCTTTTCTCCCCCGCCGCATTTATTCTGGAGAAGATGAAGACTGGCGGTTCACTTTGTTTGCCAATGGTGCGGCTGAGTTTTGCTGGAATTACTGGAAGCCAGAAATAGTCCACTGTCATGATTGGCATACTGGCATGATTCCTGTGTGGATGCACCAAGATCCAGATATTATGAGCGTTTTTACTATTCATAACCTGGCTTATCAAGGGCCTTGGCGTTGGTATTTGGAGAAAATTACTTGGTGTCCTTGGTATATGCAAGGTCATAACACCATGGCAGCGGCAGTGCAATATGCCGATAGGGTAAATACAGTTTCCCCGACTTATGCCGAGCAAATTAAAACACCCGCTTACGGTGAAACGTTAGAAGGTTTGCTATCTTTCATTAGCGGTAAGTTATCTGGGATTATTAACGGCATAGATACCGAAGTTTATAACCCAGCAGATGACAAATATATCGCCCAAACCTTTACTACCGAATCCCTAGACAAACGCAGAGCTAACAAAATTGCCCTACAAGAAGAAGTGGGGTTAGAAGTTAACTCTAATGCCTTTTTAATTGGGATGGTAACACGGTTAGTAGAACAAAAGGGTCTGGATTTGGTGTTGCAAATTTTAGATCGCTTCTTGGCTTATACTGATGCCCAATTTGTATTACTGGGAACAGGCGATCGCTACTACGAAAGCCAAATGTGGCAGTTGGCATCCCGCTATCCTGGACGCATGGCTAGTTACCTACTGTATAACGATGCCCTGTCTCGTCGCATTTACGCCGGTACTGATGCTTTTTTGATGCCTAGCCGTTTTGAACCCTGTGGTATTAGCCAAATGATGGCTTTGCGTTACGGTTCTGTACCGATTGTGCGTCGTACAGGCGGATTAGTTGATACTGTATCGCACCATGATCCAGTTAACGAAGCAGGCACTGGTTATTGCTTTGACCGTTATGAACCGCTAGATCTGTTTACCTGTATGATTCGCGCTTGGGAAGGCTTCCGCTTTAAACCTCAATGGGGCGAGTTGCAAAAACGCGGTATGAACCAAGACTTCAGTTGGTATCAATCTGCCAAGCAATACGTCAAACTGTACAGAAATATGGTCGGCTTGCCAGAGGAAGAAGAACCTACACCAGAACCAGAGCTAGTGTTAAGTGAAGCGGTAGCTAATAGCAAATCCTGAGATGCTTTTAGCACTTCTAGCATGGTTGCGGCTGTTTTTCTACCATAATTTGATGCTGTTTGCGCCAAGCATGGGGAGGTAAACCGTGATGTTGGCGGAACTGGCGGGAAAAATGAGACACATCTTGATAGCCCAATGCTTTAGCAATTTGCTCGACTGTCTGGTTACTATTGTCGAGTTGAAGCAAGAAACGGGCTTCCGCCATCCGCCGTTTGACAATCCAGTTGTTGACAGTATCTCCTGTCTGCTTTGATACTCTGTTAGTTAAATAAGCAGGCGAATATCCAACTGCCTCAGCCACATCACATAGAGTAATTCCTTCGTCATAGTGCTTTTCGATAAAGTCGAAAACTTCTTTTAATTGGGGAATACTGGGAAAAATCGACTCAGACGGGACAGTTGGTGCAATTTGATTAGCAATTACTGGTTTAGGTGTTGTCTGGAATTTAGTAGCCCACCAGTATTCGATAGTAGCTTGCTTTTGCAACCGGGTAGCGATCGCAGCAAGCAATTCGTCTAGCGTAGAAGGTTTAGTAAGAAAGTCATCAGCTCCCAACTCCATACCTTTGCGAACAGATGCCTTAGCGTCGCTGCCAGTGAGAAAAATGAAAGGTATGATTGCTGTCAGGGGTTCTTGGCGCAGCTGAGTGAGAACGCTGTAACCATCTATATCGGGCATCAAAATATCGCAAATTACTAAGTCGGGTAAATGCTCTTGTGCTAGCTGGATACCAGCAATACCGTTTTCAGCACCTATCGTGTCGAACCCTTCAGCCTCCAGTCCACATAAGAAGAGATTGCGGGTAATAGCATCATCTTCAATTACGAGAATTTTTTTTGGCGATTCGTACATCATTGTTTATATCACTAGAATGTTCGGCAGGAAATGGTTAGCAAGCTCTGTACTGAGAGTTAATTATGGCGATGAGATGAATTATTTCCTTCTAACAGTTATCATTGTTGAGTTTATTAACAAATGAATACTTATAAATCACACTCTGGTACTGTTTTATGTGACTGATGGCAGCATCACAGTAAAGGTTGTGCCTACACCAACTTCACTCTCCACACTAACTTGACCGCCATGCAAGTCCACAAGGGTTTTGATAATCGATAACCCTAGTCCAGTACCGGGTACATGGTCGATATTTGTGCCTCGATAAAATGGTTCAAATATTCGTTGTTGTTCCTCTACGGGAATCCCAATACCGCTGTCTTTGACTTGGAAAATTACTTTTTCATTTTCAATAGAAAGTGTAAAATCAATTGCACTACGATTTAACGAATACTTAATTGCATTTTCGAGCAAGTTCTTGAGAATCGGCTCTAGCAGCTTTTTATCTATGCAGGCTGTTAAACTTTGCGCTTCACTAACAAAATTAATTTGGTTGTGCCTACTGCTCATCTGCATTTGCGCCACTAAACCATCGCAGAACTGAACTAACTCAAGGGGTTTTGGCTCAAAATTTATTTTTGCTGATTCTGCCTTGGCAAATAACAGAATATCATCCAATAGATGGCTAATCTGTTCGACACCTGCTTGAATATGATCGAGTAAGGGTAGTATTTTTTCTTCCGTCCATTCGTCGATATGCCGTTTTAATAAGCTATTAGAGAATGAAACAATATTCAGTGGCGTGCGGAATTGATGGCAGACCATAGAAAGGAAACGCGCTTTGAGTTCGCTGAGTTGTTTTGCTTGTTTTAAAGCCTGGATAAGCTCCGATTCTGCATGTTTATAATCGGTGATATCAATACCTGAGATCAGTTCAACGGGTTTTCCCCCAAAATCCAGCCCGTCGTTAAGGATTGTTACCGCGCAAGCTAGCCAACGCTCCGCGCCATTTTTTGTCAGGATAGAAATTTCTTGGTATTCAAAGTTAGTTCCTTCACTCTGGCGACTTCCCAGCCTGCGTTTTTTGCTCTTGATTAATCGACGAATATCAAAACTAGTTAGTAGTTCTTTTCTGGTATAGCCAGTGAGTAGCTCCACAGCCGGATTTATGTAGCAAAGTCGCGTGCCTTGAATCAAGAAAGTGCTAGCGTCTGTCGTTTCTGCCAAAGTCCGAAATCTCGTTTCGTTTAAGCGTAGTGCTTCCTCAGTCTGTTTGGACTCAGTAATGTCCCAAATGCTCCACACTCTGCCAATAATTTTTTCACCAAGCCATTGAGGTTTAGAGTAGTGTGCGAAGAATCTTCCATCCTTTAACTCCAGAATGTCGTAACTCTCGAAATCAGATTCGCTAGAGACTTCCCATAAAAGTCGGCTAAAGGCTTCTGGCTCTTTAAGTTGGGTTTCAAAAAAAGTTTTACATCGAGGACATTTCTTGGAGAGGATCAAAGACTCTGGAATCTGCCACATATCCAAAAATTTCTGATTAACGCTGAGAATATCTCCTTCAAAGCTAACTGCAATGATCCCGTTGGCAGTAGATTCCAAAGTAGAGCGAAGTAGAGACAGAGATGTTTCCAGTTCTGCCTCCTTCGCCTTGAGTGTAGAAACTTCCTGTTGCAAATGGACTTTAGTATCTCTTAATTCATCAGTCCATTTTTGTACGCTCATCTCTACAACTTCATTACCCTTCTCCCGAATAAAGGCACAGCAAAACTTCCTACCCTGGTGTTCTATATAAGTGAGTGATACTTCCGCCAGAAATATTCGCTGTCCCTTTGTGCGATAACGTGATTTAAAGGTAAGTAAATTTCCTGTGCCGCTTGTCACTAGCGTTTGCCATTTCTCTGACCAATTGTGTAGCGCAAAGTCTAGATCTATGTCACTCAGCGTCATGGATAGTAATTCTTCACGGGAATACTCGCTCATGAAGCAGGTTGCGTTATTTACGTAGATAAACTGCGCGTTTGCTCCTAAACAAAAGGCTGCTTCTACGGAATGATTAATTAGAAAATAAGCAAATTCTAACTCCGCTTCTGACTGCATCGCCAATTGAGATTTGGATTGAATTAATGGATACCCCTCACAATTCATATCCCTAATTGCTCCCTATAATAAGTAGGCAACCTAGCCATTTATGAGCTAATAATCACAAATTTAACTAACCTTTAATTTGCTAATTAACTTTAATTTAATAAAGTTAATTAGCAAATTAAAAAAAGTTTACTAATAGTTGGATTGATTATTATTTTACCAACAAATACTGAATGATCTACCTTAAAGTTTAAAGTTTAGATGAAGCTGTTGGTGATAATTATTAATTTAAACAGATTTTAAAAATAAGGAAAACAAAAAATAGAGTATACAATTTTTTTACCTGTAATTATTGCCAGATAAAGGTTTTAACTTATTAATTTTTAGCTAAACAATATATTTGATTAAGAGAAGATTAAGGTATCTATCTATGACAAGTAAACTTTTAATTAACAATGTAAATACATTTCTCCTATTAACTCTAACTTAAATGTACTGGTAATTTTTCGTTCATTAATCTAAAGTATTAACTTTTATTAAGTCCTTCTCAGGAATTTAACTATAAAGCAATCTGCTGTGCCATCTACCAGAAGGAATAGATTTTATTTGAAGTTATCTTGAAGATTTGCCGTAAGAATGTATTTAAAAATACATCAAGTCAAGTAAATTCTTGTATTGCGCTGAGTCATCTATCATACGAAAGAAATTTAATTAAAAGATTATGCGTAGATTGCTTATGTATCTATCAAAAGACATAGTAATGTTGAATAATATATATGTTTTTCAACATAAATAATTGACTGAAAAATATAGAACAGCGATACAGATTACCCCGGATCGCCAGGTATCAATTTCCAATATTGGCGAAGTAGCTAGTGTAGCGATCGCAACAAAAGACAAAAACGAAAAAATTGATATTCCCATCAAAAGATTTTTCATTGCTAATGGGTCTTTATCTCTTCTATTCTGCTTGTTAGAAGCACATTCTTGATTGTATTGCTTATTTTGTAAAGTTTTTGGTACTAGTCTCACAAACAGCAATCGCAAGTAATCAAATATCTCAACTGTTGACTAAGCTCGTTCATAACCGAGAAAGCCACAAAATATTTCGTGCTAATGCTAAATAGCACAATAGTTAAATTTTAACATCAAGAGCCTTTGTGCAAGTTTCTGGAATTATGTGAAAGCAATGAGTCAAAAATCTACTGGTTCAAACTCTCCTCTAATCACCACCGATCAATATAGGGAATTGTCACCGAACAGCTATATAGAATCTGCAAATGGCAATTCCCATCAACTTAACGGAACAGCCCCAACACTTTCAGTTGCAGATGCAGCTGCCCAAATGCTGGAAGAGTTAGGAGTGGGCTACGCTTTTGGCGTCGCGGGAGGTGCGATGGCCAGCCTTTGGAATGCGCTGTCGAATAGCACCATGCAGGTGCTGAACTTCCGCCATGAAGCGGGAGCCGCTTTTGCCGCAGTCGAAGCATACTTTGCTAGTGGTCGTCCAACTGTAGTGTTTACCACAGCAGGGCCAGGTATCACCAACGCCCTCACCGGGTTGTTTGCTGCCCGTGGAGAAGGTGCAAAAGTGATTCTGCTGTCAGCTTGCACCTCAGCACCACAACGCGGACGTGGGGCGATTCAAGAAACCAGCTCCTACACATTGCCCAGTGGCGGTATTTTTACCTCAGGTGCGCTATTCAACTATGCAATCACCGTGGAATCTGCTGCTCAACTACCGCAGATTTTTCGCAAACTGGCTCTGGCGTTAGCTCAACCAGGAGGATTTGTTGCCCATATCAGCATTCCCACTGGTGTGCAAACAAGTTTAGCTGATGATATATCCTTGCCTAAACTCGATATTTCTTACCCAGCGATCGCACCTCACAAAGAAGCGATCGCCAAATCTGTAGAGTTACTATCTTCTGGGCCTTTTGCTATCTGGCTTGGTTTTGGCGCTCGTAACGCAGCAGACGAGATTCGTCAACTCGCTGAAAAAACAGGGGCAGCAGTGATGTGTTCACCCCGTGCTAAAGGCATCTTTCCCGAAGATCATCCCCAGTTTGTGGGTGTTACAGGTCTAGGCGGTCATACTTCCGTCTTGACTTATATGGAACAGGAACCACCACTACACACACTCGTACTAGGAACTCGTCTGAGTGAACCGACTTCTTTTTGGAGTTCGGCAATGGTTCCCAAAGGAGGCTTTATCCATGTAGATATTGACCCAGAAGTACCAGGGGTAGCTTATCCACACGTTGAAACTTTCCCGATTCAGTCTGACATCAAAGAATATGTGCAGGAACTATTGCAGCAGTTGCCAGATACTCCTGCTATTTACAAACCTTTATCCCTACCTCGTCCAGAACCCAAAGTAGTTGAACCAGACGCAGACATAGACTATCCTGTGCGGCCAGAAGTATTAATGGCAGCGATTCAAAAAATCATTGTTGAGGGTAGCGATGCGGTAGTCATGGCAGAGTGCGGTAACTCGTTTACTTGGTCAACTCATCTACTGCAATTTGCCCAAGCCAATCGTTATCGAGTCAGCACCGGTGTCGGGGCAATGGGTCATGCGGTCACAGGAGTATTGGGTGCAGCAAAAGCGCGGAATGGCAAAGCTGTAGCCATTGTCGGCGACGGTGCAATGCTGATGAATAACGAAATCAGTACAGCCGTAAAATACAAGATTCCTGCCATTTGGATTGTACTCAACGACGCTCGTTACAATATGTGCCATCAAGGGATGAAAGTATTGGGATTAAAAGGCGCAGATGCAACCATGCCACCAACAAATTTTGCGATGATTGCTCGTGGTATGGGAGCCGAAGCGATCGGAGTCGTCAGAGAGTCAGATATTGAAGCGGCCCTAGAGCAAGCGATCGCTTCATCTGTTCCCTTTGTCATCGATGTCGTGATTGATCCTGATCGACTTGCACCTTCTGGCGCTCGTAATAAGAGTTTGGCAGCACAAGGAGTTAAATCAACTTCAGGTAAAAGTTCAGCCAAACCAGTTTCGTTTCCAGCGGTTTGAGTTGAAAGCACGATGATTTTGTGCAGTTGCTGGAAACACTAAAACGCCACCAATAATCTGGAGTTTACCACTCATATTGAATTGGTAGATTCGCAATTTTCATCCCGACAGATAAAGAATGAACTTAGAGGCTACAAGCTTTCCATCCTAGCAATTACTACGCCACACCAACTGGGATTCAACATTTTAATTTCTCAGCATTCTTTTTTCATACTTTATCTTTGTTTGCGGGAACTCCTCAGCGATCGCCGTTATCCGGGTGTCCACATTCCTTTATTGGTCGTTCATTACTTGCTTGAATTAATCCCAAATCAATATTGAGAGACCAAGATGCTGCTATTTGAAACTGTTAGAGAAATGGGCCACGAGCAAATTCTCTTCTGCCATGGAAAAAATCCGGATATTAAGGCAATTATTGCCATCCATGACACAACCTTGGGGCCAGCAATGGGGGCAACAAGACTATTTCCTTATGTCAGCGAAGAAGCTGCTTTAAAAGATGCACTGCGTCTGAGTCGTGGTATGACTTATAAAGCTGCCTGTGCCAATATTCCGGCTGGTGGAGGCAAAGCAGTAATTATTGCTAATCCCGAAAATAAGACAGATGACCTGTTGAGAGCTTATGGACGTTTTGTTGATAGTCTCAATGGACGTTTTATTACAGGGCAAGATGTCAATATCACCCCTCACGATGTGCGGACAATCAACCAAGAAACTAAGTATGTAGTTGGGGTATCGGAAAAGTCTGGTGGGCCTGCTCCGATCACATCTTTGGGGGTGTTTTTAGGAATCAAAGCTGCTGTAGAGTTTCGTTTGCAAAGCAAACAACTAGAGGGGCTGAAAGTTGCAGTTCAAGGTCTAGGAAATGTCGGTAAAAATCTCTGCCGACACTTACATGAACATGGGATTAAACTTTTTGTTACCGATGTAGATCCAGTTAAGACCGAAGAAGTAAAAAAACTTTTTGGCGCAACTGTTGTAGAGCCAGATGAAATTTACGCTCTTGATGTAGATATATTTGCTCCTTGTGCTTTAGGAGGAATTATTAATAGTCATACAATTCCTTCCCTACAAGCTGCAATTATTGCTGGTGCTGCTAATAATCAGTTAGGCGAAGAACAATTACATAGTCAAATGCTTGCAGATAAAGGAATTCTTTACTGCCCTGATTATGTAATTAACGCTGGAGGACTAATCAATGTCTACAACGAAATGATTGGTTATAACGAAGAAAAAGCCTTCAAGCAAGTAAATAACATTTATGACACGCTGTTAGCAATTTTCAATATTGCTAAACAGCAGGAAATTACTACTAACGATGCTGCTAAAAAATTAGCAGAAGAACGGATTATGAGCGTTAGCAAAAGCAAGCTTAAAGAAATTGCTGCTTAATTGTTATTTACTAACCGCGAGCTATCAACTGTTTATTTAGAGAGTAACTAATGGAAAAAAATACATTTGCGACATCAGCTTATATTGCTACCTCACCTGAGAGCGCCTTTGAATATCTTTGCAGTCTCAAAAACTTAGATGAATGGACGCTCTTTAGCCGGATGAAAGAGCAAATTGACGAAGACACCTGGCTTGGAACTGCTTCTGGATACCACAAAAACCTTTATTATCATGTAAAAAAGCTACAAAATCCGCTTTTTTACGGTATTGAGTGGCACTGTGGGCTAGAGTATCAAAAATATTTTCAGGTCTACCCTGTCTTGCTTTTTCCTACTGACTATATCGAGCCAGGAACAGATGAAAAAGGCGTGTACTTTCACTGGCTCAGTTTTGTCGATCCCAAACGGCAAACCCAAATGATTATGCAGGGAATTCACACGGTACACACTTCCGAGTGTCGTTCTCTCAAAGGTCATTTGGAACGCAAGGCTGGTCTGACCGCAGCCGCGAAAGGACGCTACTTTATCGATACTGACACTATCTATGTTGATGCCCCCATTGATATCGGGATTGACTACTTAAAAGACTTACGAAACATAGATGAGTGGGCGCATCTACTGCGACCAAACGGAGAGATTACTCCTGAGTCGGGTGAATTTAAGGATGAATATAACCAGAAGGTCAAAGTTTCTGTACGGCTACATAGTTTGAGCAAATACTACTTGCTGGAGCAGGAACACTTTTATCCTGAGTACGAATATTATCAGCGCTCTGTAGCTCTACTCATCCCAACCGCCTATGCTTTCGCTGACCCAGAGGCTTCTGGTTTTATCCTGCATCGGATCACATTTTGGAAAGTAGATCAACCTCTTGCTCACGGCAAACTTCAGATTGAAGACTTTGGGGCTGAGAGCATGAATATCAAACGTTTGCTTGAAGCCAAAGCTGGTAACCTCCAGTCGTTTGACCGTGGGATGAGCTATCTACCAAAAACGCAAGAACTAGTCACTAGTCGCTAGTCAATCGATTTTGGATTTTGCGAAAAGTTGCGTGCGGGGGTTCCCCCTGTTGAGCAAACTTTTCAAGACGAATTTTGGATTAGGAGAATCTTTCAATCTAAAATCGGCAATCTCAAATCTAAAATTGGCACAGTCAAAGGGTAAAGACAAATTGACAAAATGCGCTCAGGGCCAATATCGCAACACATGAAACTCAAACAACTTACTATTACTTTTCTCACTTTTTGTGTTGCCGCTTTTTCTGGAATGAAAGCTGCGGAAGCTGCATCGTTTTCGGTACTTGCCGATGGTCTAGATAATGCAGGAGGTCTGAGCTTTGGCCCTGATGGTGGTCTCTATGTTACAGAGGCGGGAACTGGAGGAAATGGAGCTTGTGTTCCGCCACCTAGCGGCCAAGGGGATTCTTTATGCTATGGCACAAGTGGTGCAGTTAGCAAAATTGAGAATGGTAAGACCAAACGTGTCCTGACGGGACTTTCTTCCTTAGCATTACCCGATGGTACTGGAGCCGCTGGCCCACGTGATATTAAATTTGATGCCACAGGTAAGCCTTATGTTCTAGTTGGGTATGCGGCTGATCCAGCTTTTCGCGATCGCAATCTTGGTAATACTGATCTAGGAAAAATCATCACTCCTGACTTTAAAACAAATTCTTGGACAAGTGTTGCCGACCTAGCTAAATATGAACTCGCTAACAACCCTGATGGCGACAATTTAGGTAGCAATCCCTTGGGTTTGTTAATAGATGGCAATAAGTTAGTTGCGGTTGATGCAGGTGCAAATGACTTGCTTAGTGTGAAGTCTGATGGCAGTAATTTGCAGGCAATTACGGCCTTTCCTCAACAGATATTGAGTAATCCCGTCTTTCCACCTTCCGGTTCCCCATCTAACGAACCTAACCAAGTACCATCTCAAGATGAACCAACCACATCGGAGTTTGCAACTCAAGCAGTACCCTCAGGTGTAGCACAAGGCCCCGATGGAGCCTATTACATCAGCCAATTTACTGGTTTTCCCTTCCCAGAAGATGGAGCAAACATCTATCGAATTGGTGCTGATGGTCAACCAACAATCTATGCAGATGGTTTGACGCAACTAACAGATTTGGAATTCGATAGTGCAGGCAATTTGTATGCTTTGCAGTACGCCAATCAGCCAGCTTGGAAGGGTGATGTAGATGGTTCGTTAATCAAAATAGCTCCTGATGGTACTCGCACAACCATCCTCAGTGGCAATGGCTTAGAGTCTCCTAGCGCTCTGACTATTGGCCCTGATGGTGCAATCTATATCACGAATCGAGGCGATCGCCCAGGACAAGGACAAGTTCTCAGAATAGAAAATACAAAGTCCGTACCTGAACCTAATTCTGCTTTAGGCGGATTATTGATGCTTGGCGCTTTAGGTGTTCATCGTTTTCGGAAAATTAGAGCCACAAAACCGCTCTCAGGTAAAGAGTTTCAACCTAATCATAGCGCTTCTCAACAAGCGTAATGTCTTCCCCACGTTCCCCTGGAACCTAAACCCGTTTATCCAAAACTATAAAAATTTCCACAACTTACTAACTCTTAATCTCCATCGAATGGTATGAAACTCAAATCATTTGCTCTAGCACTATTCACATTTTGCCTTGCTACTGTTGCAGGAACCAAAGCTGCCCAAGCAGCAAGTTTTTCGGTAGTTGCCGATGGTTTGAACAATCCACGCGGTATCGGCTTTGACAATAGCGGTAATCTTTATGTAACAGAGAGTGGCTTCGGAGGTGACGGCAAAGACGGTAGATCCATTCCATCACCTAGCGCCCAATATATTCCCTTAAGCGCTGCCGAAAATGGCACTCTTCTCAAAATTACTCCAGACGGGAAGAAAGAAACTATACTTTCAAATCTCACATCTTTAGCATTAACACCCTCTGGAGAACAAGCTGCTGGCCCTGCGGACATCAAATTTGATTCTCAAAATAACGCTTATTTTCTCACGGGTTATGCTGGTGATCCGAGTTCGCGGGATAGTGTGTTAAAAAGCCCTTCACTAGGACGACTATACAAACTCGACTTAAACACCAAGGCTGTGACGAGTCTTGCTGATTTTGCACAGTATGAACTTGATAATAATCCCGACGGCAGCGATATAATCACCAATCCCTATGCTCTGGCAATTAAGGGTAGTACAGGTTACGTCGTTGATGGGGGTGGAAACACAATATATTCTGTAGGGCTTGATGGCAGTGGTATTAAGAACGTAGCTAAAATACCTGAAAAACTAATATCACCAGATAAACTTGAATTTCCAGAACTTCCTGAAGGAACCGTAGACCCAACAGGAGGCGCACCATTACCCCCAGGTTATTCAAGCGCTCCCAATGGTCTGCCGGTATCTAATCAATCAGTACCTACAGGTATAGCAGTTGCTCCAGATGGCAGTTTAACAGTCAGCGAATACACTTATTTTCCTTATCCCGAAAATGAAGCTCGTATCTTGAGCCTTGACCCCGAAACCTTGGAATCAACAGTCCTTGCTGATGGCTTTACACAATTGACCGGCGTGGCATACGACCCTGAAGGCAATTTGTATGCATTGCAACATATGAACAGTGCAGAATGGAAAGAAATTCAACAGGGCGGTATTATCACGGGTGATATCAGTGGTTCTCTAATCAAAATAGGTAAGGATGGTACTCGCACAACTATCTGGGATGGTGATGGCTTAGAGGCTGCTTCGGGCATAACTTTCGGCCCTGATGGTAGTTTATATATCGCAAATCGAGCCAGATTAGCAGGAACAGGACAAGTCATCAGAATTGATCCTAGAGACGTTCCCGAACCCACTTCTATGTTAGGTGTACTAACTGCGGCTGCTTTAGGCGCAAGTTTAAAGCAAAAGCGCAAACACAAAGAATTAGCTAAGGCAGAGATAGTCTAATACCTTCTAGATTTTGGCTAGTAGTAAGGGCCAGAACTTACGCACTCAGATCCCCCAACCCCCTTCAAAAGGGGCAGCCCTGCGCCCTTGCGGGTTCCCCGACTCCCTCAGTGGCGTGGCTTTAGAAATTCCCCCCTTCAAAAGGGGGGTTAGGGGGGATCAGGGTTTCAGGCTTCAGTGCGTAAGTCCTAGGGCTTAAGCCCTTACTACAAAAGTATTCAACCTACACAACCAGAACTTCAAAATCATGGGATTAGTAAAAAATTTATCAATCGCCATTCTTGGTACCGGATTTACGGTATTGGCAACAGCTGCCCCAGCCAAGTCCTTAACCTTAACTTACGACAGTAGTATTGGCAGCCCTGGCTTCGGCCCTGGGCAGCTTTTTGTTCCCCAGGGTATAACAGTGAATGACTCTGGCAATATCCTTATAAGTAACGGTCGTGGCCTTAACCCGGACGGCACTTTTAACCCAAACATCGGCAATAAAGTTGAGGTATTCAATCCTCAGGGTCAGTATCTGGGGGCAATTGGTAAGGGCGGCAAAGGCCCCGGAGAATTTGACGAGCCGTCAGCGTTAGAAATTGACCCGCAGACCAAGAATCTATATGTAGGTGATGTGTTCAACAACCGCGTCAATATCTACGATCCCAAGGGTAACTTTGTTAAATCATTTGGCTCATTTGGCGGTCTGATACCAGGTAGGGCTTTCTTTGGCCCATCTGGCGTGACATTCGATAAAGCTGGCAATGTGTATGTAGGTGATTTTAGCGGCGATAAAATCAATAAATACACTAAAGACGGCGAATTGATTGGGAGCATTGGTAGCTCTGGTACCGAACCTGGGCAATTCCAAGGGCCAGCGGGTGTAAGAATTTCCCCAGTTAGTGGAAATTTCTTTGTTAGTGACCAGTTTAATAACCGTATTCAAGTACTCTCTCCAGAAGGAGAGCCGATCTTGACATTTGGTAAAGAAGGCACCGGGCCGGGAGAGTTTAACCAGCCAATCGGCATCGAAGTAGACGAGTTTGAAAATATCTATGTAGCAGATTCGATCAACAGCCGTGTTCAGGTATTTAATAAAGATGGCAAGTTCTTGACGGCATTTGGTAAACCTACCGCAGCGCCACCTCCCCAACTAGGCGAGCCACCCTTTGGTGACCCTCTCGACCTCACACCAGGCACATTTAACTGGACAGCTGGCACAGCATACAACGATGGAAAATTGTATGTAGGTGACTTCTTCCAAGGTCGTGTTCAAGTGTTAAAAGTAAGCGGTGCCGAAGTGCCTGAACCTAGTTCAGTATTAGGTCTAGTCTTATTTGGGGCTGGGGCTACTGCTGTCAAATTGAAGAAACGCCAGTCGCAAAAGGTAGCCATCAGTTTAGCGAAGTAACTGGAAAAAATTCAGTGCAACAAAGCAAATTGGGGGCAGGGAAAATGGCTAGGAAATCCTCTTATTCAGATAAGCTGAAACAAACTGACCAAAGCTTAATTGCTCTATTGAGCGATCGCCTATCGCTGCTATCGGGTTCAGAACTTCCTTCTTTAGAAGAACAACTGGCTGGTGTGGCTCCTCTACTCGCTCAAGCTGGTATTCCTGAATCTGTTTGGGCAGATGTGGTAAAAAGTTGTCATGCCACAATTACTCCTGAATCTGCATCAGTAAATCATGCTAGACCCCGACAAATTACTATAATCGGTGGACGAGGCAGGATGGGAAGATTTTTCAAAGAGCAGCTTACAGCCATAGGTCACAATGTTAATATTCTCGAACATGAGGATTGGGAGTACGCTGACCAACTTCTGAGTCAAGCAGAACTAGTCTTAGTAAGTGTTCCCATTGAATATACGGTTGATGTCATCAAGCGTGCAGCCAAATACCTGTCCCCAACTACTGCTTTGTGCGACATCACGAGTATTAAGACTCAGCCAACTCAAGCAATGCTTGAATACCATTGCGGCCCTGTAATGGGATTACATCCGATGTTTGGGCCAAATATTAAATCGTTCTTAGGACAAAAAGTTGTGGTATGTCCAGGCCGGAACGATGATTCTTTTCAATGGTTTTTAGACTTCATCAAACGTCAGGGTGGAGAAATAATCATCTGCACACCTGAAGAACACGACCAAATGATGGTGATTATTCAAGCAACGCAGCACTTCTTACGATTTAGCCTTGGCGTTTTCTTGACCCAAGAAAGGATTGACATAGAGCGTAGCTTAATCATGTCCACTCCCAACTACCGTCAAGAAATTGACATTGTTAAACGTTTGTTTTCTCAAAGTCCTTGCCTATGCGTTGACATTATGCTGGCTACAGAAGAAA
Source organism: Mojavia sp. (assembly GCF_059505145.1). Classification (NCBI taxonomy): domain Bacteria; kingdom Bacillati; phylum Cyanobacteriota; class Cyanophyceae; order Nostocales; family Nostocaceae; genus Mojavia; species Mojavia sp. The sequence continues at coordinate 489,504 of NZ_JCACKA010000047.1, read as the reverse complement.
GATGTCAGGCAATTAGTTCTTTAGCTAATACATACAGCCGTTTAGCTAAATTGGTAGCAAAGAAAGACCGAGACGCACTAATTCAAGAGTTTGAAAGTACTCAAAGATTTGTAGGGCATAGGGCATGGGGCATGGGGCATAGGGCATGATCTGAGTAAAAAACTATGTTGATAGATATTTTTCACGATACTGTTTGCCCTTGGTGCCGAATTGGTAAAAAGCATCTTTTTGATGCACTGGCACAATGGCAAGAAGAAGCAATTAATATCCGCTGGCATCCCTTTCTTCTTGATGATAGCGTTCCTGCATCTGGGTACGAATTCCGCAACTTTATGCAAGCGAGAAAAGGGTTTGGAGAGGCAGAACTACAGCGTTTGTTTAACTATACGCGACTCAAAGGTGAGGCGGCTGGGGTCAAATTAGATTTTGATAAAATCCATTTGGCTGTCAATACCAAGCTTTCTCATCGACTGATTGAAATTGCTCCAGAAAATCTCAAAAATGATGTCGTAGAAGCAATTTATAAAGCTTATTTTGAGGAAGGTAAAAACATCGGAGATATTGAGGTTCTTGTTGCTATAGGTATAGCCCATCAAATGGATGCTACAGAATTACGACAACAACTAAATGATAATGTGGCGCTTAATGCAGTTGTCACTGAATCAAAATTTGCTCGAACAGATGGCATCACTAGTGTTCCATTTTTCATCATTAATAACAAAGTCAAGATAGATGGTTCTCACTCGGTGGAAGTGTTTCTACAAGCTTTGAATCGTGCCGCACTTATAGATATATCAGCAAAAATATGGTAGTAGATATTAAGAAAAAAAGTAAATTTAATCTGCAACCGATTCATCAAAGTGTGTCGGTTAGCTTTAATTATGGAACTTACTTTACTAACAATCTGTTTGAATTGAAAAATCCCACGTTAGCCCAAGTGATTACGGCGGATGGGGAGGCAAAACCGAAGAAAGTTGTAGCAGTAGTGGATGCAGGATTATTGCACTTCCAACCAGGATTGCTCAGACAATTAGTAGCTTATACCAAATTTTATGCAGAGATTATAACGCTGGCTATTGAGCCGATGATAGTTTCGGGAGGGGAAGCCGCCAAAAATGCTCCTGAGTTAGTGGAGGAAATTCATCAATTTATAGATGCTGCTGGATTGTGTCGCCACTCTTATATATTGGCTGTTGGAGGTGGTGCTGTGTTGGACTTAGTAGGATATGCAGCCGCAACCGCACACCGGGGAATTCGCCTCATCCGAGTTCCGACAACAGTGTTGGCACAAAATGATTCGGGTGTAGGAGTTAAAAACGGCATTAATGCTTTTGGTAAAAAGAACTTTCTCGGCACATTTGCCCCACCTTATGCAGTGATCAATGATTCTGCCTTCTTGACAACCCTAGACGATCGCGACTGGCGTTCAGGAATTGCAGAAGCAGTTAAGGTGGCGCTGATTAAGGATGCTCAGTTTTTTGATTTTATCCACTCTCACGCCGCAGCCCTTGTCCGACGAGACATGGACATCATGCAACAGGTAATCTATCGTTGCGCCCAGTTGCACCTAGAACATATTGCCAACAGTGGCGATCCTTTTGAAATGGGTTCATCCCGTCCTTTAGATTTTGGTCATTGGGCTGCTCATAAACTAGAGCATTTGACAGACTATAGTTTACGTCATGGAGAAGCAGTAGCGATCGGCATCGCTTTGGATAGCACCTATGCCTGTCTCTTAGGACTGCTGAGTTGGCCAGAGTGGCAAAGGATATTGAAAACACTGTTGGCACTTGGTTTTACATTGTATGTGCCAGAACTGGCAGAACAATCATCACAGCTCAACCATCCCCGTTGTCTATTCCAAGGTTTGACCGAGTTCCGAGAACATTTGGGTGGAGAATTGACCATAACATTGCTGCAAAGCATTGGAAAGGGAATTGAGGTTCACGAGGTAGATTTGTCTTTGTACAGGCAAGCAATATTGCTTCTGCGCGAGTTTACGATTTCTTACTCTGCTGGAGTACGCAAAATAATGCTGCCAAGTAATGAAGCAATTACGTCATTTGGCTGAGTCCATGTATTTATCAAGAAAGGCAGAGGGCAGGGAGCAGGGAGAAAGAAGCTTTTCCGATTTTTGCACAGATGTGTTAATCACTAATGATTAACCGGACTTGATATAACTCTTAAGTGTAGGGTGGGGAATGCTAGCCCTGTCAATGTGAATGCAATTTCTGATCGTTCGAGCTTAGAACTCGGAACTTCTAGATTAGTTGTAAGGGCACAGCAATGTTCTCTATAGCGTGGTTTACCTGAAAATAGTTGTAAAACCCACCTTGGTAAGACTAGCAATGCCCACCCTACTGCGCTATTTATTTGGAAGAATTGGTGTTATATGCTCAAAATGTAATGTTTGCCAATTACTCTTCAGACATCTATTTAAATAGTTTAAATAACAATAATATTGCTTATTCTCTGGCTTTGCTAGGGAATTTTTATTACCAAGGTTTGGCTAATATTATATCTAGAGGTAGAGGCGAAAAAGCTTTAATATTTTCTCGCAAATTGCATCAATAAAGAAGTATGGAAAGCAAATAAATTGATATTTCTATCTAAAAATTATTCATATATCAACTGCTTGACATTTAGTAGGATCGAGTAAGAATTAAAAAATCTTTAAATACCTCAAATTCAGCAAGGATAAGCAGATTAGAACAGCTTTAATTATGTTGACATTGAAGTGTCTAAATTTTTCCTTGCTCCAAATTTATTTACTAATAATGATTAATGGCTCTCAACTAATGACTGACTAATAACTATTCTAGAGAAATTACCCATGATTGTTGATTCCCACTCCTACACAACCTTTGGCGGTGTGCATGTATCTCGCTCGGTTACCGAAGTTAAGATGGACACTGCCCTTGAAAATATTCTGTTCCACCTAAATTCTCAACGTGGAGGGTTGCTGAAAAGCAGCTATGAATATCCAGGGAGATATAAGAGATGGGCAATCGGATTTATTAATCCACCACTGGAATTGACAACAACAGAAAACACTTTCATTCTGACAGCACTTAACGATCGCGGCAAAATTCTTTTACCATTGCTATTCAAACGCCTATCCCGCTCAAAGCAACTTCAGGAAGTTACCCTACAGAACAATTGCATCGCAGGATTTATTAAACCTAGCCAACAATTATTTGCCGAAGAAGAGCGTAGTAAGCAACCTTCAGCATTTACAGTTATTCGGGACATTTTACATACTTTTTCTAGCCAAGAAGACGAGCATCTAGGATTATATGGTGCGTTTGGTTACGATTTAGTTTTCCAGTTTGAGCCAATTTCTCAGCATTTGGAACGTCCCAGCGATCAGCGGGATTTGGTACTTTACCTACCTGATGACCTGATAGTGGTTGATTACTATCAGCAACGCGCATTTCGGTTCCAATATGAATTTGCCACAGCTAATGGCAGTACTAATCATCTTCCTCGAACAGGTGAGTCTATTGATTATCGAGGTAAGCGACTTCTCCCAGAACAAACTGCTGATCATCAAGTAGGTGAGTATGCCAAGCAGCAAGTAGAAGCTGCACTCGATTACTTCCGCCGAGGTGATTTATTTGAAGTCGTTCCCAGCCAAAACTTTTTTGAAACCTGCGAAGAAGAACCTAGTAAGCTATTTGAAACTTTAAAGCAAATTAATCCTAGCCCTTATGGTTTCATTTTTAATCTAGGTGGAGAATACCTGATCGGTGCATCTCCAGAAATGTTTGTGCGGGTTGAAGGTAGGCGGGTAGAAACCTGTCCGATTAGCGGTACTATTTGCCGAGGACAAGACGCGATTGACGATGCCGATCAAATTCTTCAGTTACTCAACTCACGCAAAGATGAAGCTGAGTTGACGATGTGTACTGACGTCGATCGCAATGATAAATCTCGAATTTGTGAGCCAGGTTCGGTACGAGTTATTGGTCGTCGGCAAATTGAATTGTACAGCCACTTAATCCATACAGTAGATCATGTTGAAGGTTTACTGCGATCGCAATTTGATGCTTTAGATGCGTTTCTCAGTCATACTTGGGCAGTCACAGTCACTGGCGCACCCAAAAAAGCAGCAATGGAATTTATCGAACAGCATGAACGTAGCGCTCGACGCTGGTATGGTGGTGCTGTTGGCTACTTAAACTTTAATGGTAATTTAAATACTGGGTTAATTCTGCGGACAATCCGCTTAAAAGACTCAATTGCTCAAGTGCGAGTTGGTGCTACTGTCCTGTATGACTCTGTGCCACAAGCAGAAGAACAAGAAACAATCACCAAAGCTGCGGCACTATTTGAAACGATTCGGCGTGCCAAGCAAAAGAACGAAACAACTCAGGAGTGCCGTTCTCCAAAATTGAGCAAATACATCTCAAATGTTCAATCTGGCAAACGCATCTTATTAATAGACCATGAAGATTCATTTGTTCATACCCTAGCTAATTACATTCGCCAAACTGGTGCTAGCGTCACTACACTACGTCATGGCTTTCCAGAATCGCTGTTCGATACAGAACGCCCTGACTTAGTTGTTTTGTCTCCTGGCCCTGGTAGACCAAATGATTTTAAAGTGCCAGAGATTGTCCTTGCCTGTGTCCGTCGCCAAATTCCCATTTTCGGAGTGTGTCTGGGACTGCAAGGCATCGTTGAAGCTTTCGGGGGAGAATTAGGAGTTCTCAACTATCCCCAACATGGTAAATCTTCAAAAATTTTCGTCACTGATTTAGATTCCGTGATGTTCAAAAATTTACCGGAATCCTTTACAGTCGGTAGATACCATTCATTGTTTGCTCTGCCGCGACACTTGCCAAAAGAACTCAAGGTAACAGCGATTTCTGATGATGACGTAATTATGGCGATTGAACATCAGACACTTCCCATCGCTGCCGTTCAGTTTCACCCTGAATCAATCATGACTCTAGCCGGAGAAGTTGGTCTGACAATGATTAAAAACGTAGTGGCTGCATACACGCAAAATAAAAAGTCATTGGGCATAGGGCATGGGGCATTGGGCATTGGGTGAAGAGGACAAGGAGCAGAGAGCATGGGAGAAAGTCTTTCCCCCTTGCACCCTGCCCCCTGCACCCCTGCCTCGAAGCTGCTCCCCAGCCTCCTCATCTTCCCCAGCCTCCCCAGCCCTCTATCAACTTATGACTAACCAAGTTGCCCCTCCCCGTAATATTCTCGAAGTAATTGTGTGGCATAAAAGGCAAGAAGTCGCACAGATGAAGCAAGAATTGCCTTTAGCTTTTTTGCAACAGCAGCTAACTACTGCCCCGACTGTGCGAAATTTCCTGAGTGCTTTGCAGCAAAATCCTAGCAAACCTAGCTTAATTGCCGAAGTTAAAAAAGCATCACCAAGTCGCGGGGTTATTCGGGCAGACTTTAACCCAGTGGCGATCGCCACCGCTTATGAACGAGGTGGTGCAGCTTGTCTATCAATCCTCACTGACCAAAAGTTCTTTCAAGGCAGTTTTGATAATCTGCGTGCTGTGCGTCAGCGAAGCTCACCGAAGGTATCGCAGGTTGCATTACCCCTACTGTGCAAAGAGTTCATCATTGACCCTTACCAAATTTATTTAGCACGGACAGCGGGCGCAGATGCTGTACTATTAATTGCCGCCATTCTTTCAGATCAGGAACTCCAGGAATTTTTACGCGTGATTCATGATTTAGGCATGAATGCACTAGTAGAAGTTCATACCTTGGCCGAACTCGATCGTGTGCTAAAGCTTGACAACGTACATTTGATAGGAATTAACAACCGCAATCTCGAAGATTTTACTGTTAGTTTAGAAACTACACAGCAACTTTTGGCACAGCGCCAGCAACAATTGCAAAGCTTGGGTATTACTGTCGTCAGTGAGTCGGGATTGTATACACCTGCTGATTTATCTTTTGTAGCTGAAGCTGGTGTTCGTGCAGTTTTGGTAGGAGAGTCTTTAGTTAAACAAAGTGATATAGAACAAGCTGTGCGTACTTTGTTAAGACATGATCCCCCCGCTTAAGGCGACCCCTTTTTAAGCTACGGCGTACACACATCTCTGTACTAAACCGAAATCATTGGAGATCCTCCTAAATCCTCCTTAAATAAGGAGGACTTTGAGGGGTTTTAGCCCCCCCTTTTTAAGGGGGGTTGGGGGGATCGCCTCCAAGCAAAATAAACTTCTTGCAGAAGTTGGGTAAAGGGGAAAGATTTAAGACCAAAGAAAATTATTCTCTCCTTTCTCCTTCCCCCTTAACCCTTTCCTTACAAAAAACAATAAAAATCCCCAATTCCCAATCCCCAATCCCCAATCCCCAATCCCAATGCTTTGAGGCAATTATATGAAAGCGATGGCGATCGCAAACTTCGGAGGCCCAGAAGTTTTTACAGAACTTGAGGTAGATAAACCGTCACCTAGCCATAACGAAGTTTTAGTTAAAGTTTATGCCACCTCAGTCAACCCAGCCGACTGTGGAATGCGCCAAGGATTCTTTGGCCCAAGGGTAAAACTCCCTGCAATTATTGGCTTTGACGTTTCCGGTGTCGTTGAGGAAATTGGCGAAAGTGTCAGAGATTTCCGAGTAGGTGACGAAGTTTATTATGCGATCGCCCATGAGCAAGGTGGTGGTGCTAATGCAGAATATCATGTTGCTAATGAAGCAATTGTTGCCAAAAAGCCAGCAAATATATCTCATCTAGAAGCGGCTAGTGTGCCTGTGGCAGGGGGTACGGCCTGGGCTGCACTGATCACCAGAGCAAATATTAAAGTTGGTGAAACTATGTTGATTCATGGTGGTGCAGGCGGTGTTGGTACATTCGCCATCCAAATAGCGAAAGCTGCGGGTGCTTATGTTTACACAACTTGCGGCGGCTATGACACCGAGTTTGTCAAGTCTATCGGTGCAGATAGAGCGATCGATTACCGCAACGAAGACTTTATTAACATAATTATGCAGGAAACCAGGGGTGAAGGCGTTGATGTGACGTTTACTACCGTTGGCGGTGAAATTTTAGCCAAGAGTTTGATAGTAACAAAAGCTGAAGGTCGTGCGGTTACTGTCACAGGCGTTGCGGGTGACCTGAACACCGCCATTTTCAAAAATATTACCATCCACTTTGCACATTTAGACCAGACACGCCCCAAGCTTGATGCTTTGAGAAACCTAATTGAGCGCGATCAAATTAAGCCCGTTATCGGGGCAACTTTTGGGCTGCATCAGATGGCGGAAGCACATAAAAAGCTTGAGGAAGGCGGTGAGGGTATGCGCGGCAAGATTGTTGTACAGGTTGCATAAGTTAACGTTTATGTTTTATCCCTCATGATTAATTTCTTTCCTTTCAATTATCTTCTTCCTTTGTGTTCTTTGCGTTCTTCGTGGTTCGTTAAAAAAATTAAGTAATCTAGCGGCAAGACAAAAGTAAAGCTCATTAATGGAGTTCAGAACCTCATTAACGGAGTTCAAAGACTCATTCACGGAGCTAAAAGCCTCATTAACGGAGCTAAAAGCCTCATTAACGGAGTTCAAAGACTCATTCACGGAGCTAAAAGCCTCATTAACGGAGCTAAAAGCCTCATTAACGGAGTTCAAAGACTCATTCACGGAGCTAAAAGCCTCATTAACGGAGTTCAAAGACTCATTCACGGAGTTCAAAGACTCATTCACGGAGCAAAAAGCCTCGTTGTCGGAGCTAAAAGCCTCGTTGTCGAAGTAAAAAACCTCGTTTACGGAGTAAAAAGCCTCGGCATCGCTAATTACTAATTGTTGATTATTATTCGCCAACCCTTAACCAATAACCATTTTTTAGGATGACTTCTATCTCTAATCACTTTCAAACTTTACGCGATCGCAAACAGTGTGCTTTGATTCCCTTTATCACAGCTGGCGATCCTAACTTACAAACCACCGCCGAGGCTTTACGCATCTTAGATCGCAATGGCGCTGATTTTATAGAGTTGGGTGTTCCTTACTCCGATCCTCTGGCAGATGGCCCTGTAATTCAAGCAGCAGCAACTCGCGCCTTACAAAAAGGAACGAAATTAGAGCAAGTGCTAGAGATGTTGCAAGCTGTAAGTCCCAGCTTGAAAGCACCAATAATTTTATTTACTTACTACAATCCCATATTGCACCGGGGTATTAAGTCGTTTTTAGCAGACATTGCTGCTGCTGGGGCACGAGGGTTGGTAGTGCCAGATTTACCCTTAGAAGAAGCAGAAGAATTAATCCAAACTGCTGCTACTTTTGATATTGAAGTAATTTTGCTTGTAGCACCCACTAGTTCTAAAGATAGGATAGAAGCGATCGCTCGCAAATCCCAGGGTTTTATCTACCTTGTGAGTGTAACAGGTGTGACGGGTATGCGTTCTCAAATCCAAGACCGCGTGCAGCATCTACTAACAGATATGCGTAGCGTCACCGATAAACCGATTGGTGTTGGCTTTGGTATCTCAGCACCAGAACAAGCACATCAGGTAATGGAATGGGGCGCAGATGCAGTGATTGTTGGCAGTGCTTTTGTGAAACGGTTAGCTGAAGGAAATTCAACTGAAGGACTGCAAGCTGTAGAACAACTTTGTCGAGAACTTAAAGCAGCAATTACCTCTGCATCGCTGCAACAAGTTGCTTCCGCTAGGTAAAAAAGTGATCAACCATCAGCTTCCTGAACTCTCTGCGGTTGAATTAAGGCTATGAAACTCCTGCAAATACTGGTCAAAAGCTTAATTTCTAGCGTAATTATAGTTGATGTCATCACACTTCCAGCCTTTGCTCATAATGGTATGGATCATGAACACCACGAACATCAACATACCGCCAAACCACAGACTCGCCTAGCTGTCAGAAAAGATGTCACTGACCTAAGTTCAGCAGAGAAAAAAGACTTAGTTCACGCCATCAAAACCTTAAAAACCACAATTCCCGCAGGTAGTCAACTTAGCATTTACGACCAGTTCATTGCCATACATTTAGGAGCAACACGCTTAATTCATAATCATCACGGGCATTCCCATAGTTCTGTTAAAGAACTTGCTCATGAAAATGCAGCATTTTTGCCTTGGCATCGACAATACATCCGCAGATTTGAACAAGCCCTACAAACTGTAAACCCCAAAGTCAGCCTTCCTTACTGGGATTCGACAAACCCGAAAGCGCTTGACGTAATTTTTAAAGATGACTTTCTCAGCCCCAACGGCCGAGGCGTAACTATTAACATCCCAGGTAGGGGGAGTTTCACAGGTGGCCCTGTTCAGTCTGGCCCTTTTTCATCTGCGAATGGTTGGGTGCTGAAACCAGAATTAAACTTCGACCCCGTAACAGAACAATCGTTGGGCACATCACTTGTACGTTTTCTGCAAGCACCTCCCGCAAATGATTATCCCTTGCCTCAAAGAGATATTGATCGCGTCCAAGCTCTTGATGACTATTCCCTGTATCGTGCAGCTTTAGAAGGATTTATTTCTGTAGATGAGCAGGGTAACATCACTCGAGGTGGCTTCACCCACAATTATATTCACGGCTTAGTTGGTGGAGTGCAGATAGACTTAACCACAAACCCTGTGTCATTTAAGGGACTTGGCACAATGAGCAATATCCCAAGTTCACCTTATGATCCTGTGTTTTGGTTACATCATGCGAATGTAGACCGCCTCTGGGCTGAATGGCAAGCCAACGGACATGAAGGGATCGATTTTTATCCGGCTGATGGTCAGCCTTATGGACATAATCTTGATGATTTGATGTGGCCTTGGGATGGCGGTATGTCTACCCCCGAAGCAACAGCGTTAGCAGATTTGCTATCTCTCCTACCAGATGTTGATGCTCAGGATTTGGTGCGTCCTAGAGACGTTTTGGATTATACAAAGCTGGGCTACATCTACGATAGGCATCAAATGAAGGAAGTTCCCGAACCCACTTCTACATTTGCTTTATGTAGTCTTACGGCTTTAGCTGCTATTTCTTTGCGAAAGCGTAAACAACAACAAATTAAGTATAGGCAACTCTAGCCCTCATTAAAATAAAGGATTTTAACCGATGGTAAGCACTCCAGACATCAAAAATATCATTTCCCAGCCGGAAACTGCGCGGCCTGATTCCTTGGGCAGGTTCGGGCGTTTCGGCGGTAAATATGTGCCGGAAACTTTAATGCCAGCCTTAACTGAGTTAGAAGCAGCATTTTATCAATATCGCCACGAGCCAAGTTTCCAAGCCGAACTGCAAAATTTACTGCGGGATTATGTGGGACGGCCCAGCCCTTTATATTTCGCGGAACGCCTGACAACACACTACGCTAGACCTGATGGTACAGGGCCACAAATTTATTTAAAGCGGGAAGATTTAAATCATACAGGCGCGCACAAAATTAATAATGCCTTAGCTCAGGTGTTGCTAGCTAAACGCATGGGTAAGCAACGGGTGATTGCAGAAACTGGAGCCGGTCAACATGGGGTGGCGACTGCAACTGTGTGTGCGCGGTTTGGTTTAGATTGCGTAATTTACATGGGCATCCACGATATGGAACGGCAAGCCCTGAACGTGTTTCGTATGAAGCTGATGGGGGCAGAAGTTCGACCAGTGGAAGCCGGAACAGGAACTTTAAAAGATGCGACTTCCGAAGCAATTCGTGATTGGGTAACGAATGTGGAAACAACTCACTATATTTTGGGTTCCGTTGCAGGCCCTCATCCCTACCCAATGTTAGTCCGTGACTTTCACACTGTAATCGGTGTAGAAACTCGCGCTCAATGTCAAGAAAAATGGCAAGGATTACCAGATATTCTTCTGGCTTGTGTGGGTGGCGGTTCCAACGCGATCGGCTTATTCCATGAATTTGTCGGTGAAGCATCCGTGCGTTTGATTGGAGTAGAGGCGGCTGGTGAAGGTGTAGATACAGACAAACACGCCGCAACTTTAACACATGGCAGAGTGGGAGTTTTGCACGGTGCAATGAGCTATCTCCTGCAAGATGATGACGGTCAAGTAATTGAAGCACATTCGATTAGTGCTGGATTGGATTATCCTGGCGTTGGCCCTGAGCATAGTTATTTAAAAGATATTAACCGCGCCGAATATTACAGCGTCACCGACAAGCAAGCATTAGAAGCGTTTCAGCGACTTGCACAGCTAGAAGGAATTATTCCCGCCTTAGAAACTGCTCATGCGATCGCTTATCTCGAAACCCTTTGTCCTCAGTTAGATGGCAATCCCCGCATTGTGATTAATTGCTCTGGCAGAGGCGACAAGGATGTGCAAACCGTAGCTAAAGTTTTGGGGTAATAAACAATGATAGCTGTAACTAAAACTGCACCTCAAAATACTTCGGTCATCCCTGAATCTTACAACTGGTCAGCTTTATTGCAACAATTGCTGAATCGGCAATCTTTGACAGTTTCCCAAGCAGCGGATTTAATGCAAGGTTGGCTTACAGATGCCATTCCCCCCGTATTAACCGGAGCAATTTTAGCCGCAATTCAAGCCAAAGGTGTATCCACCGAAGAATTGGTAGGCATGGCCAGCGTCTTGCAATCCCAATCTCAGGGAACTGGGGAGCGGGGATTAGGGATTGGGGAAGAAGCAATAAAGGGGGAATTTTCCCTATCTTCCACCTCTTCTCAGTCCCCAGTCCCCAGTACCCAATCCCCAACCCCCCTAATTGACACCTGCGGAACTGGTGGAGATGGCGCTTCAACTTTCAATATTTCTACTGCCGTTGCTTTTGTTGCTGCGGCTGCTGGGGTGAAAGTTGCCAAGCATGGCAATCGTTCTGCATCTAGCAAAACTGGTTCTGCTGATGTATTGGAAGCTTTGGGTATTAATCTCAACGCCAGTCCTGAGAAAGTGCAAGCGGCAGTGGGTGAAGTGGGAATTACCTTTTTGTTTGCCCCTGGCTGGCATCCAGCACTTAAGGCGGTTGCCGATTTGCGAAAAACTTTGAAAGTGCGGACTATTTTTAACCTGCTTGGCCCTTTGGTGAATCCGCTACGACCGACAGGGCAAATTATTGGTGTAAATGACCCGCTTTTACTAGAGGAGATCGCTCAAGCTTTATCGCAATTAGGATGTCGGCAAGCGATCGCACTCCACGGAAGAGAAAGATTAGATGAAGCGGGTTTGGCTGATGTTACTGACTTGGCTGTACTTCAAAATCAAAAAGTCCGTTCCCTCACACTCAATCCAGAAGAACTTGGTTTAACTCCTGCACCGACTGCGGCGTTGCGGGGTGGAGATGTCCAAGAAAATGCAGAAATTTTAAAAGCAGTTCTTCAAGGTAAAGGCACTCAGGCACAGCAGGAGGTTGTCGCTTTAAATACAGCGCTAGCCCTGCAAGTAGGTGAAGCCCTTGATGGCACAACAGATATTTTAGAAGGCTGCGTCAAAGGCATTGCCCTTGCGAAGGACGTTCTAAGAAGCGGTGTTGCTTGGACAAAACTAGAACAACTAGCCAAGTTTTTGCACTAATCAAATAGCTACTCAATATAGGAAAGGAAAAAGAACATGATTGTAGTACTGAAGACTGGTACGCCTGTTGACGAAATTACACGCATTACTCAAGAGCTAAGTGAAACCTGGGGAGTCACAGTAGAAAAAAGCGTCGGTCAACACAAAGTTATTCTGGGGATCATTGGCGATACTATTAGCATCGATACATTGCAGGTTCAAGAGATTAGCCCTTGGATTCAGCAAGTATTACGAGTGCAGCAGCCTTTTAAGCGAGTTAGTCGAGAATTTCGACATGGAGAAGCGAGCGAAGTTGTTGTACCCACACCTAACGGTCGCGTTTATTTCGGAGAACATCATCCCATCGTAGTTGTAGCTGGGCCTTGTTCGGTTGAGAATGAAGCGATGATTGTGGAGACAGCAAAGCGGGTGAAGGCAGCAGGAGCCAAATTCCTGCGTGGCGGAGCTTACAAACCGCGTACTTCACCTTATGCCTTTCAAGGTTATGGTGAAAGTGCCTTAGATTTGTTAGCAGCAGCACGTGAAGCTACAGGTTTGGGGATCATCACAGAGTTGATGGATGCTGCGGATTTACCAGCAGTAGCTAAGACAGCCGACATCATCCAAATCGGAGCGCGGAATATGCACAACTTCTCGTTGCTCAAAAAGGTAGGCGCTCAAGATAAACCTGTGCTGCTCAAGCGAGGAATGTCAGCCACAATTGACGAGTGGTTAATGGCAGCAGAATACATTTTGGCATCAGGAAATCCAAATGTGATTCTTTGTGAGCGGGGAATTAGAACTTTTGATGGCAAATATGCCCGTAATACTTTAGATTTATCGGTGCTGCCAGTCTTGCGATCGCTCACCCACCTACCAATTATGATTGACCCCAGCCACGGTACGGGTAGATCCGAGTATGTTGCACCTATGGCAATGGCTGCGATCGCTGCTGGTACAGATGCCTTGATGATTGAGGTTCATCCCAATCCTGCTAAGGCTTTATCTGATGGCCCCCAATCTTTAACCCCTGAGAAATTTGATCGCTTGGCTCAAGAAATGTCCGTTATTGGCAAAGTAGTCAATCGCTGGCCAGTCCCTGCATTAGTCGGTTCTGTGTAGTCGCTCTGCGATCGAAGACTGGTACTGGGAAAAATTCCAAAATATGTATTCCGGGGTCAAAACCCTAGACAGCGTGAGTTCGATGAACCTCTCCCCAACCCCTCTCCGACGCGGAGAGGGGCTTAAATATCTTGGTTTTCAACGAAAAAATCCAGCTTTTAAAGCCTCTCCCCTAAAAGGCTACGGTGTACACACATCTCTGTACTAAACCGAAATCATTGTAGATCCGTCATTATCCTCCGATAAATTGGAGGACTTTGAGGGATTTTAGCCCCCCTTAAAAAGGGGGGTTGGGGGGATCAAAAGCCTGTGGGACAACTCTCAAAGACTTGTGTGTACATGGTAGCCCCTAAAAGGGAAGAGGTTTAGAGAAAGGTTTTTAATCTGTCGAACTCACGTTGGACATAATTTTTCCCCATTCTTTAACCAATCCCCAGTTTCTAATCCCTAATTCCTTTTACAGTTAAAATTTGTAGCGCAGATATCTTCGCCGTCTGCTCTTGTCATCTGCCTTACGATTTATATTTGAGCGCAATTTTGTATTAAGAATTGGGCATGAGTATCGGATGTACATCATGCGCTAAATAGCAACAACCTATAGTATTTAAAAGTTATTTTTCCTAAAATTTCTAAGTACATTTATCCTAATTACTAATAGGAAAATAAATATATAAAATATTGACCTTTTAATCTAAATATTCGTCATTGTAATACCTATCAACCATACCTAATATGTATGTGGCTAGCGTAATTTTAAGCTTAGTTTTGGTTTTCAAATATTAGATAAATTACTCAACGTGCAATCAACTAAGCTCAATACGTTAATAGCTCATAACTAGCTACGGCAGTGAAGAAAGACAAAAATAAAGCCGTAAAGCTAGTTAAATTTTGTCTATTTAATATTCCAGCACTAACGTAATTTTGACCCAAAAGATAGGAGGATTATTTCTGATGGCAGATTCGATTGGTGGTGGTAGCAACAATTCCTCTGCTGGTGGTGGCAATTCACTTGGGAGTTCACCTTGGGCCCGCTTGCAGGAGGTTGGTATTAAAGATATCGCCGATCTATTCAAAGGCGTTGGTGGTGGACAAGGTAGCGCTCCTCCATCTGGTGGCGGTGGTTCCTCACCTGGTGGCGGTGGTTCCTCACCTGGTGGCGGTAGTCCCTTCAGTCGCTTTGGCGACCCGAATGCTCCTGGCAGCCCTTTGACTGGCGGTGTCAATCCTTGGGCTACTGGCGGTAGCCGTGGTAGTGGCAGCGATTCCTTGACTGGTGGTGGTAGCCGTGGTAGTGGCAGCGATTCCTTGACTGGTGGTGGTAGTGGCAGCAACCCCTTAACTGGTGGTGGCGGTGATTTCTTGGCTGGTGGTGGCAGCAGCACAACTCAACCGCCAGATGGGTTTAATTTGAGGATGGAGATTGACAAACTTGTTAACTCTAGGCTTAAAAACGAACTTGGTGATGACGTGCCCTTAGAGCAAGCATTTGGTGGTGGCGGTATGCCATCATTTGGCGGTGGTAGTGGTGGCGGTATGCCATCATTTGGCGGTGGTAGCGGCGGCGGTATGCCATCATTTGGCGGTGGTAGCGGCGGCGGTATGCCATCATTTGGTGGTGGTAGCGGCGGCGGTATGCCATCATTTGGCGGTGATAGCGGCGGCGGTATGCCATCATTCGGTGGTGGTGGCGGTATGCCATCATTTGGCGGTGGTGGCGGTCGCTAGGATTCCTGTAACAAACCGCAGATGAACAATGATATTTCATCATTGTTCATCTGCGGTTTATTTTCAATAATAAGAAATTTTGACTTATAAACTTATTTGTGTAAGCAGGCAACAGGGAAGTGTAGGTAATTTTTTCAAAAATCATATATTATTCCTATAGTTAATAACTATGATTTCCGAACCCAGGTGTCTCGGAAAAACTACCTTATATCCCTTGATAAAATATGACAATGGCTCAACGAAATTTTGTTTGCTCTGCCGATCAACTCTTGCTTATGGTTGGTGTTTTCAGGAATTTCCACCGTAAAACCGCTTTTATTACCACTTTAATGATTTAATAACCAGACTCTTCCATATTTTTAAGAGGAGCATGATTTATAAGATTTATAAAAATAAAAATAAGTAATCATATATTTTTTTATTCTATATATATTTAGGTACAAAATAAAATTAAGCCTGAGGGTACGGCTATGACTAATTCCGATCCTTTTACTGGATACAACGATACCATAGTCGGTGCGGCAGCAGCCAAAACACATACAGTTTGAAATTTTGATCAAAGGGCAACATCTATAAAATATACAGATGGAGGGGAACCAGGGCGTGGTGTTGGTGACGTTATAAATGTAACATCTAATTTATTCCTTGAAGGTACAAATACACTAATTGGTACAAAGCAATCTGAATTCACAGCAATTAGACAACTAGGAAATGGTGAGATTATTGCTGAGGGTAAGGAGATTATCCACTTACCTGATGGAGATATCTACACATTAGGACAATTTAGTCAGACTGCTAATGAAGCAGGGGCAACCAATAGGCTTAAGATCGTGGGTGGTACTGAGG
Source organism: Mojavia sp. (assembly GCF_059505145.1). NCBI lineage: Bacteria > Bacillati > Cyanobacteriota > Cyanophyceae > Nostocales > Nostocaceae > Mojavia > Mojavia sp. The sequence continues at coordinate 473,358 of NZ_JCACKA010000047.1, read as the reverse complement.
CCTACTCGAAAGCAAATGGCTTTGAGTACTTTACACAAGCAGGCAATGCAGGCACTGGTTTATACAATACCAGTTTAGTAATTCTCTAAATATAAAAGTTACTCACGGGTGGAACCGGACATATATTGGCATTGCACTGAGATGTTTGCAAAAACCTGCTATATGCCTTTGAAAAGCTTGATTTTTTGTTGTATATCAGGGCTTTTTTGATTCTAATGTAGCAAATTGCCAAACCTGCGAGATAGCCTGAAAAAGCCTATCTCGCAGATTTATAAGGTAGGCTATTCCAAATTCTTAGTGGCATACAGTCAGCAAATAACCTATTTACTGATGCTCGCTTTGAATTTTGAATTACTAAAAGTATTGCTCACTGTTTTACTAAATACTTAAATCATCAAAACATCAAAAATATTGATATAAAAAGCTAAAAATTGTTCATTCCAATGGGAAGGAAATTTTTATAAGATTTATGTCTAGAGTAAACTTGTGGTCATGTGGTCAGTTCAACTGCTTTCATCAAACCTACTTGTCTTGGATACATTATGTTGATGCCTATCAATATTAATGCATGATTAGGTAAGAATTAGTTTGCACTATAAAATACTAAACAATTACATCGTCAAGTTAACTTAATTGGTCTTTGAGATGCTCGTTTTTTCTGCCAAATTTTTAAACTAAAAATAGGAGATTAGTGCTGATGGTAGCCTCTGCTGTCAACCCAATTAATGGTGGGAACAACACCTCCACTGCTGGTAACCCCTTCGCTAGCACTGGTGGCAATCCTATTCCAGGTGGTGGTATCAACCCTTTTGCAGGCGATGGCGGCAGTAAGCTTCAGCAATTAATCTTTGATCGCTTGAAGTTAGTTCTTGGTGACAACTTTTCCAACAATGCTAACAGTCCATTTGCAGGTGGCGGTAGTCCCATTGCAGGTGGCGGTAACCCATTTGCAGGTGGTGGTAACCCATTTGCAGGTGGTGGCAGCCCCATTCCAGGTGGTGGCGGTAACCCGTTTGCAGGTGGCGGTAATCCATTTGCAGGTGGTGGCAGCCCCATTCCAGGTGGCGGTAGGCCCATTGCAGGTGGCGGTAGTCCCATTGCAGGTGGTGGCAGCCCCATTCCAGGTGGTGGCGGTAATCCATTTGCAGGTGGCGGTAGGCCCATTGCAGGTGGCGGTAGTCCCATTGCAGGTGGTGGCAGTAACCCATTTACAGGTGGTAATCCCATTGCAGGTGCTGGAAGTTTGCTTCAGCAATCACCTTTTGATCCGTTGAGAGAAGTTCTTGGCAACAACATGGCCTATTCTGGCGGTAGTAGCCAGCGTTTTAATGCAGGCAATGCACCTGTTGGTAATGGCAATAGAGATTCTGGTAGCAATAATGCAACCATTGGTAATGGTAACTCAAACTCTGGTAGTGACAGTGCAACTATTGGTAATGGCAACTGGAACTTTAATAGCAACAACGCAACCATTGGTAATGGCAATTGGCTATTTGGAAGTGGCAATACAAATCTTGGTAACGGTAACTGGTACTGGGACGATGGAAGTAACAACTCAACCTTAGGTAATGGTAATTGGCACTTCAACAGTGAAAACGCAACCATTGGAAACGGCAACTGGAACTTCGGCAGTGAAAACGCAACCATTGGAAACGGTAACTGGGACTTCGGTAATAACAATACAATCATTGGAAATGGCAACTGGATATTTACGAGTGGCAACACAGTTATTGGCAATGGCAACTGGCTAGTTGATGTTGACAACGAAAATATCGGCAATTTAGAGGAATTACCTGAAGGCATCCAAGCTGATATTGACAACCTGATTGACTCCCTCGTAGGCAGAATAGGTAAAGATTTTGTTGTTTTAACAGGGAATTTTGGGGCGTCAGAAAATCAGACCTATAACCGACTCATCCTTTCTAAAGGTGCTGGTACTGACTTTAATAATACATTTACGAAAATTGAGCAGCTTTTGGCATCAGTGGGCAGAACTCAAGGGAATATTTACCAGCCTGTGCAAAACCCCCACTCTGTCCCAGAACCTTCAGCAATACCGCTGGTAATAATAGGACTTTTATATTTGCTGATGTCGAGGTTTAAAAAAAGGTTTCGTCACAAAAACGGTTATGTTGCAAAAACTGTGGAAGTTGGGGCACATATGTAAAAATACTTCCTCGCCAGGAACTATAGCTCGATTTGACGTGAGAACAACTTTTCGATAATAGTTGTATGGTTTCTCGTGAGAATATTTTCGAGCTTCATTTCTGTCAAATATGTACTCAAGACATTGCCAGTTTTTGCAACACAACTAGATTTTTGTATCAATCAGACTAGGATATTGTAGTTTAGCTAATCCCTAAATAATTTTGCACAATTTGCAATATTCGTTCTGCCGCCTTCCCATCTCCAAAGGGATTAATTGCATTTGCCATTGCTTCATAGGCAGCTGGGTTACTCAGTAAATCAGTGGCGGCTGCAATAATGTTTTCGCTGTTAGTTCCCACAAGTTTGGCTGTACCCGCAGCAACAGCCTCTGGCCTTTCTGTCGTTTCTCTCAAAACCAGCACGGGTTTTCCTAGGCTAGGTGCTTCTTCTTGCAAACCACCAGAGTCAGTGAGTAAAAAGTGCGATCGCCCAATTGCTCCTACTAATTCTGCATAATCTAAAGGTTCTGTCAAAAAAATTCGGGGATGATCCCCCAAAAGCGCTTGTAACGGTTCTCGGACTGTAGGATTGCGGTGTAATGGCAATAACAGAGCCGTATCAGGAAACTTATCTAGTATCTGTAAAAAACCCTGAGCAATTCCTTGCAGCGGTTCACCCCAATTCTCCCGACGATGAACTGTCGCTAACAGAGTACGGTATGAGTCCCAGTCTAAGCCAGGTATATTACAGGCTGGTTGAGCCGCAGCTACATTTAACAGTGCATCAATCACAGTGTTACCCGTTAGATGAATTTCACCTAAAACGCCAGAACGTTGCAAGTTTTCTACAGCCAATGGCGTTGGTGCAAAGTGCAACTGGGTGATCTGAGAAATCAGCCGTCGGTTAGCTTCTTCAGGATAAGGATTAAATAAGTCATCAGTTCTTAACCCAGCTTCTACATGACCTACAGGAATTTTTTGGTAAAATCCCGCCAAAGCTGCGGCAAAAGCTGTAGTAGTGTCTCCCTGCACTATGATTAAATCTGGCTTACTCTCGTGGAATAATGCTTCTAACCCTCGCAGACTGCGACAGGTAATATCACTAAGAGATTGTTGAGGCTGCATAATCTCCAAGTTACCATCTGCCTTGAGGTTGAATAGTTGCATTACTTGCTCAACCATCTCACGATGCTGTCCAGTCAAAATTACTTGCAACTCAAAATCTGGAGACCTTTGAAAAGCCTGAATTACCGGAGCTAGTTTAATTGCTTCCGGACGAGTACCTAAGATAATGTAAACTCGTTTTTGATTAGTCATTAGTCATTGGTCATTGGTCATTGGTCAATAGTCAATAGTGATTAAGATTTAATCATCCGTCAATCCCTACAATTAATCACTGACGGCTGATTAATAAACATGAAAAAACCCGGCTGAACCGGGCAGATGCACTGTTTGTCGAAGTCAGCACTTATATTTCGATATCACAAGTCAAAGGACAAGCAGCATAGACGGTAGCCTGCATTTCCTCTGCTTCTCCGTGCAACCAACTTAACCATTTGATTTGTGTCGGATGTACTCCCTTAAGAGTTAGCACGCCAGCAGCTAGTACAACTGCCATGACATTAAACAAAATCAAACCACCTGCTACAAGCAAAACTGCACTAACAGGCATTACAGATTGCAGAACAATCGACAACAGGCACCCGACCGTAGCCATCAAAACCACTAATGGAAAGCCGACAACCAATAAGCATACTGCCAAGGTGAAAGTCCAAATCAAAAAGCTTTTGATCATCAACAAGGAGTAGGTCTTTCCTAGATTAGAGCTTTGAGCCGAAACCATGACTTTTCCTCCTAAAAAATACACGTCAAGAATTTAATTTCAGATAAATCTCGCGTTTGCAAGAAAACTGAACTGTTTAATTAGAAGTTAAGTATATAAAAACTAGCTGAGAAGATGAGCATTTGGTTACTAAACTTTACAGTTAGTCTTTTATAAATATGAATGTAAAGCCAAGCTTATATCTACGTAAAAAGCTTGCTTCCAGCATCTACCCTAAGAGATAGAAGCACTAACCCAATAGCTGCTGAGGTCGCTTACATCTACTCTATTTCGATCATGCTTAACATTTCTTATAAAAATCAGATGAGATTCTCATAATTCTCAAAGTGGTCTGAATAAATTATCTGCTGCTGATTTTGCTGTTAATTGCTAACAACTCTTGCCTATATCCAAGAGAAATTTCTCATCTAACAAGATAAGGTATTTGTAATTAAGCTTAATGTTTTATATAACACTTAATATCATCAATAAAATTACTGATGCTTGTTAATGGTTTAAATGTGTTACACCAGTTGATATCTGGTTACAAATCTTCTCTTGAATTAATGGTTGGCGTGAAAAACAGTAAAAAAAATACTAGTACAAGTTGTGAAATGGAACTGACTGTTGCTTTCAATTTCTGAGGCAACAGACACCCACTACTCTGGCTCTCGCCGCCACGAGGTCATCTACGGATGATTTCTCCCGGATTTAATTTTTTGCCTGCTACATTTTAAAGATTTATGACAGAATCACAGCATCCATCTAGTACTAATGCCGCTACACGTAATGTCCCGCCAATACCACCACCACCGCCAGCGCCAACGTTAATTACACAACGCCAAGCTACACAAACGTTGGATATGTCAAGGAATGCCAACACTCCTGGTATCCCTGCTGCACCACCGCCACCACCAGCTTCTGCGCCTGTTGCGGCTCATCGTCCAGGTTCTCCACCACCGATGCCTAATATCCCAAATAATAAGAGCAGCAGTTCAGGTTTGACTTTAGAAAAGCTAATTAAAGAAGCTTACGATAAAGGATTTTCTGACATTCACCTGGGTGTAGGTGAAGTACCCCGCTTCCGCAACCGAGGAGAAATTGAGACAACAGATTATCCAGAAACAGATAGAGAGACTTTTGTCAGTTGGTTGCGGGAAATCTTAACTGAAGCAGAAATTCAGCGCTTTGAAGAATATCTGGAATTTGATGGAGCAACTCAATACGATTTTGCTCGTGTGCGGATCAATATCTTTGACTCTCTGCGAGGCTATGCAATGGTATTGCGGTTAATTCCGCTAAAAATCTTGACTATGGAACAGTTGAGGTTACCGCCTATTTTTCGAGATATCTGTCATGCCCACAAAGGTTTAATTTTGGTAACTGGGCCTACTGGTTCTGGTAAGTCCACAACGATGGCGGCGATGATTGACTACATCAATAAAGAGATGCCTAAGCACATCATTACCATCGAAGACCCAATTGAATTTGTTCATAAAAGCCAAAAATCTTTAATCAAACAACGGGAAGTGGGAATGCACACCCGCAAATTTGATAATGCTTTAAAAGCAGCTTTGCGGGAAGACCCAGATTTGATACTGGTGGGAGAAATGCGGGATAAAGAAACAGTCAACACTGCTTTGAAAGCCGCGCAAACTGGTCACTTAGTAATGGGAACTCTGCATACCAATAGTGCTGTGAAAACTATTGAGCGTATACTTAATCTTTACTCAGGTGAAGAACAAGATGCCATGCGGGTGGCAATTTCTGAGTCTTTAGTAGCAGTAATTGCCCAAGGATTGTGCCGTACGACTGATAGCAAGCGGGCTGCATTCCACGATATTTTGATCAACACTGAGGCAATCAAAGAATGGATCAAAGATGGTAAGTATGATGAAATTACCGAACTGATGAAGCAAGCCAGTTTTGATGGCATGGTTACCATGAATCAGTCGCTGCTTAACCTCTACCAAGATGGGCGCATCACTGAAGAAACAGCCTTGGAAATGTCACCAACTCCTAACGAAATGGCCCAATTTCTCCGAGGACGAGTTTAATTACAGTAAAAGGTAAAAAGTAATAATAACTTTACCAAAATCCACACCCTTCTAGGGTGTTGCTATACGAACAAAGGCTGCTTCCGCAGCCTTTTGTGGATTTCAGCCTGTGGGCGTTTCACAAAATTGGCTAAGGTATTGAGGTAAAAGACAAAACTTTTTACTTTGCACTGTTTACTTCTCTTGTTCCTGTGACTGATTTAACTACAAACAGACTATCTAAACCCCAGTTGTTCAAAGGTATTGCCCTATTTACACCTGGAGGAGATTTAATTTACTGTATCGATCCAAGTAAGCAAGGTCGATGGCACTTACATTTGTGTGCAGCTTTGCAAGAAATTTTAGACTTACCAGAACTACCTCACTTTTTAGTACCTTGCTATACGGCGACTATTGACCACTGGTTAGATCCTCGCTCTCAACAGGTGCGAACTTTTGCGGAAGCATATCCGGCAATTATGCGACATCAGGCTGTGCTGAACGCCATTTTTGACGCAGGGGATTTAACATGGCAAGCAGCGCCTTGGCAGGATGGGTTGTGCGATCGCATGGTGTTGGAAACTTATCGCTCTTCATTTCCGCAACTTTGGGAAGACCACGATTTGATTGTACGTTTAGGAATTGCCGAAACAGCAGTGAAGTACCATCACCCGGCAACCAGGACACAAAAGTTGCAAGTAAAAACACAAGCTTATGTCCTGCGCCTGTTTGTTGCAGGGCATAGTGCAAATACTGAACGTATCCTTCATAATCTACATGAACTGTTAGAGCAATCGCTCTTGCAACCTTATACTTTGAAAGTTGTTGATGTTTTAACTAATCCCGAACAAGCAGAAATCGATCAGGTTTCTGCAACTCCTACCCTTGTCAAAGTTTGGCCTCATCCAATCAGGCGGCTTGTTGGAGGTTTGGATCAGGTGGAAAAGATTTTACAAATGCTGGGTACTCCACAACAGTTGTAAGTTTCATAAAAAGTATCAATGACAGACGGTGTATGTTGGGCTGTGCTAGTAGAACTTGTAACAATGACCTTAGAGGATGTTTGAAAAGTTACAAGGCAAAATTTTAGTTACGTCTGGGAGCGTGGTCAAAAGCACGAGCGATCGCATTCCAAGCTAGCTTGGGCTGCATTTGAGCATCAAGGGGTAGAGGACGAACTGGAGCACGATCAGATCTGGGTTGAGATTGGCTGACGTAAGAATAGCGATCGCTCAATCCCCACGTGATTACAGCAATAACCGCTTGTTCGTCGAGTACGGTTGAGAGATAATCTTCGTAGACTCCAGCGATGATGCGATCGCGGACTTTTACATCTGTAGGCAGCTTTTTATCAGCTACATCCATTTCTGTAATCATAATTTTTAATCCCATACTGGCTACATCATGCAGAAATTTTCGTAGCTTGCTTGGGTTAAATTTATTCTCACCAGGGAACAAGTGAGCTTGAATACCAACGGCATGAATCGGTGTACGCTTAGTCTGTAAACGCTCTAGTAATTTTAGTACCGCCGTTCTTTTTGCTTCCTGTTCAGGAGTGTCATAATCTAAATCAAAATCGTTGTAAACTAATAATGCTTGAGGATCAGCCGCAGCAGTGAGACGAAAAGCTAAGTCAATATAATTTGGCCCCAACAATTCTAACCAGGGAGTGATTCGCCAGCCGTCATTTCTGCCATCTTCTGTTCTAATAGCCTCATTCACTACATCCCAAGAATGTATTTTTCCGGCGTAGCGTTTCACAACTGTTTGAATGTGCTTTTCTAATAGCTGTGCTGCATTTCGACTATTAACACTTGTTTTAAACCATTCTGGTAAAGAATCATGCCAGACTAAAGTGTGACCGCGCAACAATTGGTCGTGAGTTGCAGCAAAGTTAGCCATCCAATCGGCTGCGCTAAAATCAAAACGATCTGGACTTGGACGAAGTGTTGCATTGCCGGCAGTCCATTTAAATTCCCATTCTGGTACGAGCATACTGCAATTTTGAACTATAGCAGCAGCATATGAAGCATTTGATGAGAGATCGATCTGCCGAGCCGCTGCTCCATAAATTAGTCCTTTCTTAGCAGCACGTTCTTTTAAAGAAAATCCCTCAGTAATTATAAAATTCCTGTCGGGATCATAAAGCGCTTGTATCTGCTGATTTTCATAAGCAGCTTTACTCGTTGCTACAGCACTCATAGTTGCTAAGCTACCTAAGCCGAATAAAAAACTGCGTCTGCCAATTAATCTATGCCTTTGATTCATAAAGACTGTGTTTTTTTGCCTGTGTCAATACTGAGTTATAGACATTGAACAAAGAATTGAGATAATTTTTAATGTCGTATGGCATCACACGTTCTCTTGCAGTTTTTCCCAGTATCAACCTTAATTCCTCATTAGTAATTAAAGATAGTATTGCTGCTGATAACTGTTGAATATCGCCAGGTTTAACCAGCAAACCATTCTCATTATGAACTACTAGCTCAGGAATTCCTCCAACTGGTGTAGTAATTACAGGCAATCCCCAACTCATCGCTTCAAGTATTGCCATCGGCAAACCTTCATTGTAAGAGGGCAATAGGAATACATCCGCTTTAGCTAACAGCTTGTCTCGTTGTTCTGAGTTTACCCAACCCGCAAAAGTAATATGTTCTGTAAGATTTAGTTTCTCAATTAACTTGCGCCCTTGTTCTATATCTCCATCTCCGGCGATAATTAGCTTTGCACAGTTTTTTTGTTCAGCAGGTAGATTGGCAAACGCCTCAATTAAATCAAATGTTCCCTTGCGTTGACCAACACGCCCGCAAAAGAGTAGAGTGACTTGATTGGCATTCATCCGTTGGGGAATTTCTACAGGCAATTCAGCAGGATTAGGTAGCACAAAAACTCTTTGTGGGTTTAAATCTAGATTCAGAACGTAGTAATCTTTCCACGTTTTTGATAAAACAATCAAACCGCTGCAACGACGAAATATGCCGCTCAACAATTGCTTTGCCCATTCAGGAAGCCGAGAGTAAGTGAGATGAAATTCAGCTCCATGAGCGTGCAACAATACTGGCTTGCGAAAAATAAAAGCAATCAGGGCAAAAATGGATTTTCTTAGAAGGTTACCACCCTCTGAAATCTGAAGATATATAATATCTGTTTGCTCAAATATCAGTCTCCACAAAAACTTTACTAAAGCTTTTACAAATATTATCAGTCTATGTGCAATAGAACCTTCATCATGGCTAGTAATATGCTGAATTTCAATATCAGTAGGAGCATGTTTTAATATAAGTTTTTCAAAGCTTGCAATTCCTCCATTTTGTTCTAGACTAGAGCCAACCATAATAATTTTAAGTATCATCACTTTTCTATTCCTATGAATAATATTGTTAGATTCAATATTACAATCGAATTCAAACTATTAAGTTTTAATTAATATTTTTTCTTTAGTATAGATTGGTTCTTGAATAGGTAACAGCACAGAGTAAGCTACCGCTACGTAAAGTACCCAAAAAATATCATTTTGCAACATTAATGCACTCTCAGTCAGGTTAGACTGAATCATATATACGATAAATATTAATGGCCAAAATCCTTCTGACGTTTTACTATACCGCAACCAGATAAAGGCTTTAGTTAAAGTTTTACAAAAGCTTAGTGCAAATATAATGACTCCGAATAATCCAACATTCAGCCACAGATCTAAAAGCCCGTTGTGGGAGTTTGGAGGTATCCAACCAGCAGCATTCCAAAGCTCGCTAGATACACTACTTTCTCCTCCAAACCAAAAAGCACCATAGCCATAACCTAACCAAGGCCTTTTCCAAATCATATCCCATACCAAATTCCACAAATCTGTGCGCCCTGTTAGAGTTGCATCCTTACCAACAGCAGCAAATATCGCCTCAGAATTATCTATTAACCAAATATAAATACTGCTAATTAAAGTGATTATGGTTATGAATGTGGGAACCAAAACTTCATAGCGCCATCGCCAAGTGTGAGATATCAAAAATAGAGCAATAATCATTATCGAATTTATCATTGCTGAAGAGGATCTTGACAGTAATATAAGGATTATTGATAAACTCAAACCTAAATATAGTATTAATCGATTTTTAGTTGCACTAATAGAATTTAAGATAAAAATGGTTGTGCTAATAACCATCATTTTACCTAAAACATTCTTATGGTTATATATTCCTCGCCAAGCTCCTGCATGAATGCCTCCCATAATTCCATATTTGGGTAATCCCACAGCAAACAGAAAACTTAGCAATAATACTATTGCAAACATCCAACCTAATAAACCTATCTGCTCTTTCAAACTGTAGCGAGTAGCTAAGTAAAGACCAAATAAGGTTGTCCCAGTTATACCTAGAGAACGCACTATTGTTGCTTCTGGCCTAGCAGACCACAAAATTGAAGTTAAGGCGATGCCTAGTAGTATTAATATATATTTATCTTTACTTAGCATATAAACCACCTTTTTCCACCGAGCAGTTAATAGCACAAAGGTGATAAAATAAATTGCCAAAAATACTATTTTTACAAGAGAATTATTATCGCTTCCTGAATAAAATTCGGCTTCTCCTTCATTCACACCCCCAGAAGTAAGGACAGTGAGGGGGCCTCCCGTATAAAGCATTAATGATAAAATTGTAAATCCGTATTCTGCTAATGCCAAAATTTTTTTCATTTGTTTGCAGATACTATTAATTAAATCAAATATTATTTGCGAAACTCCTATTTATTTAGATGATAATATATTTAATATTTCCTTTGCTATATTTTCCCATTTATATTTGGTTATCATTTTGCATCTAGCTGCTTTAGAGAAAGATTCTAGTAAAGTAGGATTAAGCAATAGATTGATAATTTCTTCTGCTAAAATATCTGCTTTCATTTCAGATATGACAATACCATCGACTTGATGCTCAACAATTTCTGGCATTCCATCTTTATTAGTAACTACGCAGGGAACTCCATAATTCATTGCTTCCAATAAAAATGTTGGAAAAGGGTCACAATATGCAGGAGCAACAACTAAATCTGTTTTTAAAAATAGATCTTGTAATTCGGAAATAGATATCTTGCCTGGATTAATGATTCCAGTAATTCCAGATTCTTCAATCAGTATTTTTTTACCAATTATGACTAGCTTTGCGTTAGGAATTATCTGCTTAACTTGTTTAAAGGCTGCCAAAACTAGATTGCCACCTTTGCGTTCAAAATCTGAACCATTAAACAAAATTTGCTGGCTACCAAAAGTTTTTTCTCCTTTATAAGATTCTTGAAAGTTACCAGAAGAACCTACAACATTTATTTTGTATGGCTGTATATTATAATCTGCAATCAGAGATTTCTTTGCTACATTGCTAAAGGTGAAAATATGATAAGCTCTTTCATAAGCTTGACGCTCACATTCCATCCAATCTGCTAGTTCTTCCTGATTTTTAAAAGGAGCCCAGGGAGACCAATTTTGAGCAGCCAAATTCATGGTGTAATCTATATACATAACATAAGGAATGTCTGATTTATGCCAAAATGGGCTGTACATACCAAAAATATGAAATACTAAATCTGGAGTATATTCTAGCTGTCCGATCTTAAACTCTAGTTTCTGCGATTTAGCTATATATGCTCGCTTGGTTTTATGAAACAATCTGTCAGCTGTACTTAAAGAGAATTTGTAAATAAATCTATACAAAAATTGCATAAAGACATCAAAAAAATTATCTTGATATACTTTGCTTAACGGAAGATAATCTAATTCAATGGCATTTTTGGAGATAGCTGTAAACAAAGATTTATAGCGGTAGATGAAATTATCATCTCCTGTAACTAAAATTTTTTTAAGTTTCATAAAAAACCTCCTAAGTATAAGCGTCTAATTAAAATTAAAAACTTGTTGATACTGTGCTAAATTCGCTTCTAGAGAAAATTCACGCCCCCTTTGTTCGAGTAATTCAGAGTCAGGAGGATTGTTTAATGTGTTAATCATTGCTTCTGCCAAACCATTAACGTCTCCTACAGCTACTAACTTGCCGTACTTTCCGTTTTCTAAAATTTCTGCTGGGCCACTTTCGCAATCAGTGGAAACTACTGGAGTACCTGCCAACATAGCTTCTACAAGCACATTGCCAAAACCCTCAAAACTTGAAGAAAGTACAAATAGTTTAGCTTGTGCCATGTAAGCATATGGGTTAGCAACAAAACCAGGAAAAGCCACATCTTCTTCCATATTTAGTTCTTTGACTAGCGTTTCTAAATAAGGAAGTTCCTTACCTTGACCTAAAATCATTAATCTAGCTGGGTACTGCTGTCGGAGTAGAGCAAAGGCACGAATGAGAGTAGGAAAATCCTTCTGTTTTTCCAAACGTCCTACACCTAAAATTACAGGGTGATGCTTGTCCAAAAACCAAGGATGATTGACAGGTTGATGATATTTTTCTATTAAGTCTGAGGTATAAATGGGGTTGTGAATGACCTTGATTTGTTCTAAAGCTAAACCACTAACTTGCGCGGCATCTTCAGCTACTCCCTCAGATACGGCTACAATTGCGTCAGCCCAAGGGTAAAGCCAACGAACGAATAAAGGTGTTAGTCGCCGTTTTAGTTGAGTAGACATTTGGCAACTACGAGAAATATGGTTATGTACAGTAACAATTACACGAGTAGAGACACTAGCTAACTTTTTAGCTAAGAGGGCGATAGTATTTGTATCCTCTAAAGCAGAGATTAAGATTTTGGGTTGTTCCTGTTTTAAATAATTCACTAGTAAAGTAAGGCTCGTTATTAGCCGTTTACCTTCCAGTTTTACTAGTCGTACTTTGGGAGATATAAGTGATAAGTAGTCTCCTTCAACTTTCACTAACACAAAATCTACTTTTAGCCCTTGTTCTGCAAATCCATCTGCTAAAGTCAGCATCACTTTTTCGGCTCCACCACCACCAAGATCCATTAAAAAAAAGGCAATGTCTGTCATTTATACCTCTGTAAAAAACCAATATTACTGCAACGTTATAGTCTTTATAATGGAACTTTCAAATTATTAAATACATTTATCTGTTAGGTAAAACTTTTGCTAAAACTACCTTTGGGCCACCAACAGCATAAGTAGCCATAATAGTCACAAAAAAAGTGTAAGCCAAAGTAGCACTAAGCATCTCCGTAATAATATTTGCGTTCATTAATTTTAAAATTAGAAATATAAATACTATAAAAATACTAATTATTAATGGACGAACTAAAAGTCGCCATATATGTAAAGTGAATAGGCGATTAAAAACGGCATATATATATTGAGCAGAGGTAGCAATTTCGATTATCAGAACAGTTATTGCGGCTCCCATCAGCTGATATTTCGATATCAGTAGTATGCCAACTAAGCCAGTTAATACGCTTGTGCTAGTTACTTCAATTAGATTAACACGCTCAAAACCATTAGCTACTAGCAAATAGCCCAAAGGACGCGTAAATGAAGCTGCTACCAGCCCCAAGGCAATTATATTAAGTGGTACAGCGCCCTCAACAAATTTAGGATCGCCATAGATTAAAGTTAATATATCTCCTCCAATAAACAATAGTCCGACAATTAATGGTAATCCTACGCCTTGCAATATCTCAATTACACTTTCAGCTATGAAACGCTGCTTTTCTTTTCCTAATGTCACTGCCTTTGACATACTAGGAAATACAGCTACTACAAGGCTAGAAGCAATAATTTCAAATGGCTGCATCAATTGAACTACTGAGCCATACAAGCCAACTATAACTTCACTCGACAATAAAGATAAAATGATAACTAGCATTCTACCTTTTAAAATAGCTATACCCTCAATAGCTAAAAATGTCCGAGAAAATTTAAAAGTCTGCCAGATAAAATTCCAGTCAATCCGCCATTGAGGGTTGATAAACTGTAATATAAGTCCCCATTCAAAAAATAGAATTAATGCTTCTGAAATCACTAGACCTGCACACACAAAATTTATGCCATATTTGAGCTTCATTGCCCAAATCATGATTATTGTACGCAAAATATAAACGGGAACTGTACTGATAGCAATTAAATACATTTTCTCTTGAGCTTGAAAGATTGCTTCGGTAACGTTAGAAACAGAAAATGGAATAATCATCAAGCCCAAGATATAACAAACAATTGATGTGTCAGCATTATAGGGTAATGTAAATACTAGCAACACCATTGCTACATAACCGATGATGCTGAAAACAAACTGCAATAAAGTACCATTTACTAAATATACTGGTGTTTGCTGCGGGTTGCATGATAATTCCCGCGTAAACAAGGTTTTAAACCCTTGCGATGTCAGGGTCATGAAAAGAATATAGTAGGTGAATGCAAGCGTATATTGCCCCAGATTATAGGGGCCTAGAATACGAGCAATAGATGCAACTAATATAAAAGTTGTAATACTTTGAGTTAATCTACTAATTAATAGCGAAATAGAATTTTCTATAATTTTTCTGCGTTCTGATGTCATAAGTATATTTTTTATAAAAGTCTAATTTTATTTTCTTGGTTATATTTAGAGAATAAATAGTACTTTATTCGCCTTGATAATATTTTTGGAAAAAGCAGTTTGTCGTAACCTTTGACATCATATGAATTATCTGCAACCAGCACAAGCCTTTTCAACCTTTGTGGATCACACCAATCGTCGGAGTCTAGGAGAGCAATCCATTTGCCCTTGGCTTCTTTGAGGGCGCGATTACGTGTCTTGACCGCCCCAAATTTTTTGATTAGCTATAATCTTGAAACGCTTGCCAGTCAAACTTTTAGCCGCTGCTAAAGTCCGCTCGGTGGAAGCATCATCGACAACAGTGACTTCAATATTATTGAGAGTTTGCTTTAAAGCTGACTGTATTGCCTTACCATCACCAATATAAGCTTCCGTATTGTACGCAGGTATAATCACTGTTACCTTTGGATTTTTCAGAACGGTCTATAAAATCTTGATTTTCAGATTTTATTAGATAAGCTGATTACAGTATCCTCTCAAATAGTGATAACCAATACTATCTGGCGGTTAATGATAACCCTATGCATACACTATCCTCAAGGAAGATGAAATTGTCCACATGACTATCCACTAGGGGGTAGCGTGTTGAAGCTCTAAAGCTAATTCTAGAGACATCTCCGAAAACTATCAAACTTTGTTTGTGGCTAGCTTATATTGTTTACTTTCCAAAATGGTCACCTTTCATATTTATACTCTTAACAACGATGTCACTTCTGCCAGTTTTAGGAATAGAGATATTGGGTTATTACTTTATAAAAGTTAAGCAAGTATTTGTAAAAGAAAGGATTGAGTAAAGATGAATTTGATGCTTTACCTGAAACCATAAGTGTGCGAGAAGAAATATACTATTACATTGTTATTCCTGGGTCTTTTGGCAGCGCTCCTAAGCGCTAAAAATGTGGATAGCAATGATTACTAAGGCTTACCAATATAATTACAGGAAGTTTGTGATGTTGCTTCAAGAAGACATTGATTATTTCAATAGAGGTGAGGCTGAAAACAGTAAGTTTTGGAATAGACTTGGTGGAATGCCATTGCTTAAAGGCTTGACAGTGCTAGACGTAGGTTGTGGGCATGGTAGCCTCTGCATAAACGCTGCTTTAACTGGCGCTAGGAAGGTCGTCGGGCTAGATACAGATTCTCATAGAATTGATTTTGCTAATGAAAACCTAAGACAGAATTATCCACAACTAACACACATAGTCGAGTTCAAAGATATAGATTTACGGCACTATGACGGCTTATCCTTTGACGTTATTCTTTCCAAGGATTCGTTTGAACACATCCTTGACCTTGATATAGTAATGGCAGAGATGACAAAGCGTCTGAAAAGTGGTGGAAGAATATATATAGGCTTTGCTCCGCTCTATTCAAGTCCTTGGGGTGATCACCATAGGACGCAAATTCCGATTCCATGGGGACACCTGATCGTAAGTGAACAATTTATTATCCAAAGATTAAATCGCCAGAGAAAGCAGAAAATCAGCTCTATCTACGATCTCGGTTTAAATAAGATGACCCTAGCTGATTACCGAAGCCTATTCAGCAATTCTGGTCTCTATATTGTCTACTTGCAGACAAACGTGAGTAAAAATATAGTGATGAAGCTTTTCTCTTTGTTCAGCCGAATCAAATTCCTAGAAGAGTATTTTACTCATAATTTATACTCTATTCTGGAGAAGCCATAGAGCTGAATACAGCATCATATGGGAACTTTAAAAATTAAATTATCCAATTTCACTCCTTCAAAGCGACTTTCCCTCTCCCTGCTTCCTGCACGAGTGCCATAACAGCGATGGGATATTTTTTACTTGGAAGTCCCTATTGCATTACCTTACTCAGCACTGGTGCCGCCTGAACGAAAAACAACAGTGCTCGCATCAATACATACATGGATGTACTCTGGACTCAGTTACCTTAAAATCTTTCACTAGCAAAATATCTGGTTCTTCCGTACCTATAAAATAAATTTAGCATTAAAAATAATGAAACCCTTTATTTATAAAGGTTCTGGGGTAAGTAAACTCATGTTTGGCATAACAGGTTTAAGTACCAGTGGCTTAATGTATTTCTACGATACGGCCAAGTGGATAGCTAGGTGGACAATTTTATCTTCATACTAGGATGCTGTAGATATCAAACTTTAAGTAGCCATCAGATAGTATTTGCAATCGCTGTCTGAGGAGGAAACTACAAGAAGACTTAAAAATAAAGTTTCAACCGAATTAGTTTCCTCAATACAGGGTTTGGAAAGATGTCAAATTCCAAAGCGTTTAGGTCGTTACCGACGCAGTTTTTGCAACAGCAAAATAATTCTGTAACTCGATATTTAACCAAAAAAGTTAATATCTTAAATATTGATATTGATAATTTATTGAAAACAGAGGTTTTAGAAAAACTTCAATCTGGTGTCGTATTTACGCCTAATGTAGATCATTTGATGAAGTTGCAAAATGACCCAGAATTTTTACAAGCATATACTAGCGCTGATTACAAATTATGTGATAGTCAAATTTTGATTTATGCTTCTAAATTTTTGGGTAACCCCATCAAAGAAAAAATATCAGGTTCTGATTTCTTTCCTGCTTTTTATAATTTTCACAAAAAAAACAAAAACATTAAAATATTTTTATTAGGTGCAGCTAAAGGTGTGGCAGCTAAAGCCCAACAAAGAATAAATTCTCAAGTTGGTAGGAATGTTATTGTAGGTTCGTATTCACCTTCTTTTGGATTTGAAAAAAATGAACAAGAATGCAGAGATATCGTTGACTTAATTAACAAGTCAGGAGCTACAGTATTGGCAGTTGGATTAGGTGCACCGAAACAAGAAAAGTGGATATATAAATACAAAAATGAACTGCCAAATATCAAAATATTTTTGGCGATAGGAGCCACTCTTGATTTTGAAGCTGGCAATATCAGTAGAGCGCCAAAACTTATGAGTGAGATGGGACTTGAATGGTTATATAGAATGACTACTGAGCCTAAAAGGTTATGGAAAAGATACTTAATAGAAGATTTACCTTTCTTTTGGCTTATTTTGCGACAAAAACTTAATTTATATTCAATGCGAACTAGTGAGAATCAAAGCGGTGAGTAAAGAGAGAAACCCAATGATAATTCAAACTAAGAGAACTCTTTTACAATTATTAAACGCTTTATTATCTCTTATGATAGACATTTAACACCGGAATCAATAGGGAGATTTATGGCTCTCGCACAAGAATATCAATTGATTGTGCTTCAACCGCAGGGACATTTAGACCTGAATCTTTACCAACCACCAAACACCCAACACTTATAGCCTTGATATTCAGGATTGGCAGGAATTGACTCCACCCAGCATCGGTTACGGACTTGGCAAATTTAGATTTTGCCAGTCCTTTGAGATTTAAGTTTTCATGAGCAATGACTTTGGCTTTGGTTAATAACCATAGACAAGTTTTGTCTTTACGCCAAGATGCTTGCTGTTATCGCAATTAGACTGCCATTTCTTCCTGAATTTTGCTCTTGGCGGCTTTGAATTCAGTAGCCATTTGCTCTTTTTGCTCATCACTACAATTATTGTCAATTGCTGCAAACATCGTAAATTCTTCTTGGCGAATGTGATCGCCAACCACATCCATCAGCTGTTTAACTTTTGATCTGAATTCGTCGGCTGAAGCGGGGTTAATAGACTTAATTTCATCTAGCATCTGCTTCATTTGGGCTTGCTCATTGTACAGTTCCTGAGTGTTGTCCGAGCCGTAGAACGAGCGAACTTTTGGATAGACAACTTCTTCTTCAGCTATTGCGTGTGCTAATAGATCTTTGTAGAGTTGCCCAAAATACTCTTGGAGTTTTTGAGGATCTTTAGTAGCTCCGATTTCGGTGAAGATGGTATTCACCTTGTTATGATCTAGCCGGATCAGGGTCTGGATGTTCATATCCTGTTTGTCAGTGTTTTGGGTAATCACACTGCCAGCTACACCCGATAATGCAGCGATCGCATCTTGCACCCGTGCCCAAATTCCCTGATCGGCATCAAGACCCGTCATTTCGCGGACACCTACCTGTTCGAGTATGCCCTTGAGCTGTTCTTGGTGAGCGCGACCCTCAAAGTTGACGGTATTTAAAGGCGCAATTGCCACTTCAATGTCTGCTCCTACTTTTTGAGCAGCTTTGTGGATAACGATTCCACTCATGGCTTGACCATGCTTCATCAGTTCATGGTGAATGAGCTTCTGGTAAAACGTAAACTCATTACCTGACATCATCTGCTCAAACTGCGGAATAAATATCTTGGTTGCAGCACTAGGTTCAGCTTGAATGCCGTATTGAACGATTACAGTGTCTATAATGCCCAGGTTCTTCTGGTCATCAGAGAGCATATTCAAAAGACGCTCGCGAACATCTTGATCAGGGCAAGCATCTATTAGTTTTTGATCATTAGAGATAATTAAATTTTGAAATGCTCTAAGGTCTGCCAATCTTTCACCGATCGCAAGCCGCTTTGTATCATCTAGCGTTGTAACCACGTTTAGTTCTCCTCTATGAAAATAATCTGATTGATACCCTCTTCATCGCAAAGTAACGTAGCTAAACACGAGTGCCCCAAATATTCCTCATAAAACTTCCATAGACGTTGTTCACGCCTCGCTTTGAGAACTTGATCGAACACAATCACTAAAAGGAATAGAAATCGTGCTTATTAACCAACCTTAAAAGAAGCATCAGGGGCAACGAGCAAGAGCCACATTGGATTTTATGTTTTCAAGCGATAAATAGTTGGAATACTCTGATTTTGCTAGTAATCCAGTTTAAATCCACCTAACCCTGGTTAGATGTTTTGGCTTAAATTTGTATTGCAAAAAAATTTTATGTTCTCAATAAGTTTTAGTTGTTGAGAGGCAAATTGTTTTTTCCAATGCCTAGTGCAACTAAAGGAGATTATTCGCTAACGCTAAACTTTTGTGCTTGAAGGACAATGCCCGAAGTTCATCTCGCCTTCGCCAAACTGCGATCGCTATATACTTTTGCACCTCATATAGCAGATAAAACCGTTGACGAATCACAGCAGAGGTAGACTGATCGCGTTCCCTGCCATATCCTTTCCAGAAAGCAGGCTCGCTAATTCCACAATAGTCTAACACCGCAAATTCAATCTCTGGATCGCCCCAAAGGGCACGGTCGAAGTCTACTAATCCGGTCACATTACCTGCTGGGTCTACCAAAATGTTTTGAGACCAGACATCCATGTGAAGTAAGCGAGGGGATTGTGTGTAATCAAAGTGAGCGATATGTTGCTCTAAAAGATTAGACATCAACTGGCGATCGCTCAATGTATAGCATCCGCTTGCAACCACATCATCCAATAGCAGATTCCACATGACACGGAATGCTTCTGCCCAGGTTGGTTGAGGTTCCATTGGATGGTGTAGACCGATATATCCATAAGCCTCAATTCCGAGGCAGTCAGGAGCCGTCAGTTCATGCAACTGACGCAGGTAAGAGCCGACTTGGTAAAGAGTTTGATCGTGCTGATCGCAACTGAGAGAAGGAGCATCACTTAGGGGAACGCCCTCAAGGGCTGTCATCAGCAGATAATCTTGGTCTAGGTGAACACGACTAAAATCAGCAGCGATAATTTGTGCAACTGGAATGGTTGTGCGTGAGCGGATAAGTTCGTGTAGCGATGGCTCCTGACGCATCATGCGGCGTTCGTAAAACAGCAACCCTGTCGAATCTCTTGGAGCTACCCGCAATACATAGCGCTTTTGAGGAGCAAATACCCAGAAGGAAGAATTATGTTTACCCGTAGGAATCGGCACAAGCTGAAGCTCTGCTGGATCAACGTTGAGATGGGTGGCGATCAGTGCAAGGAGTTTTTCGAGATTTAGGGCTTGTGACAGTAAATCCATCTTCTGATTCATATCGTCTACCATGTCCTCATGCTAGCGTCGGACAAACAAAGAGAGTGCTATGGCTTTGTTTCAACCTACGCGACGACGGTTTATTCAAGTAGTTGGAGGGGCAAGTGTCCTGACTCTCTTTGGCTGCAATCGACGGGAGCAAGCAATGGTCACGCTATATACCTTTGGCGACTCAATTTTAGATTGCGGACGATATAACGAGTTTGGCGTTCATCCAGGGCAACTCCTCGTCCAGAATGACGATCGCCTGTTTCCCGAATTTCAAGGTCAGGATCTCAAATCACGTGGCTCTGCTCGCCTGGAACATCGTGCCCGTGATGGTGCAACAGTTGAGGGGTTGCCTTCTCAGGCTCACCGATTGCGGGTGGAAGGAAAAGCGATCGCACTAATCACTATCGGTGGTAACGATCTACTGCAAGGATTAATTCGAGATACTGGTGGAGGGATTGCAACCTTTGCTAATGCTCTCGACACGTTTGTGCAGCAGTTGCCGATTCGCCCCGTTCTGTTGGGTAATGTGTACGATCCTACCTTTGGAGATGATAGACGCAACTTTGTAGGGGTTGAGCCGACGATCGCCCGCAAGAATCTCCAGCGCATGAACACTGCAATTGGAGAAATCGCTAATCGCTATGGGCAATTTGTCGATCTCCACGCCCATTTTCTCAAGGGTGATCCATCCTGGTTCACAGCGACGATTGAGCCAAGCCTGCGCGGTGCATCGGAAGTGCGGCGGGCTTTTCTGCCTTATGTTCTCGGTAAATAAGAATAATTTTTTTTGTATCGAAATTAATTGTTGAGCGTTACCAAAGATATAGATCGAAGACGCTCCTAATGGCAGACCAGTATCGCAAATTTAGTCGATAGCATGAGAGCAAAACAAGATTATTGAGAACTAACCATCATGAAAACTACAGCAATTAACACCGATCAAGTCCCTACTGTTACCCCAGCTTACAATGGAGCCGATCGCAACGCCTGGATCTTTGGCTGGAATCCACAGCAGGAGCTATGGAATGGTCGTTTAGCAATGCTTGGTTTTGTCAGTTATCTTCTTTGGGATTTGGCTGGTTATAGCGTTCTTCGAGACGTACTTCATCTGCTCCGCTAAGGAATTAAGTTAGTTACAAAAGACCTGTGGTTGCCTAAAACCACGCTTTAATTCTGCAACAAAAGACTTTAAAACCAAAAATACTGCCATGCAAACATCAACATTTTCAAATTCCTCGATTCGTTACTGTGCTTTGTGTCTGGGTCTGTTTTTCTTGCTGCTCGGTTTAGCTGGATTTGTGCCTGCTTTTGTAGCTCCCGGAGCGAACGCTACGGCTGTAACAGGTTCTGGCTATTTATTTGGGGTATTTCCTACCAACTACTTTCATAATGCGATTGGTATCTTAGTTGGTATCTGGGGAATTGCTGCATTTACTAGCTTAACCGGAGCAATTGTGTTCAATCGCATCTTCGCTATCGTCTATGCAGCAGGCGCTATTTTAGGGTTGCTGCCTTTTACAAATACTCTGTTTGGGATTACACCGCTTTTTGGCAATAATATCTGGCTCAATGCGATTACTGCTGCGATCGCTTTCTACTACGGATTTGTGAAGTCAGCAGAAATTAATACACCAAGTTCATCTAGTGTTCAAGCTAGCGTGTAACGAAAATACCTTTTCCAAGTAGGGAAGTGTTCTAATACTTATCGTTAGGAATTATTTTGTCCGCACTCCTTAACGCTTATCTATGATGCAAAAGTAGTCTCACAAGGGCTACTTTTTTTATGATCGTTTTAGTATTTGTGGCTTTAATACCTTGCTAATGTATTTGCAAATCGGAAATAAATGAACAAAATCTAACCTACGGCAAGCTGTTAATTTTCTGTTGATGCGCTGTAATTGTCAGAGTCAGCCTTGTGGCTGTCCGATTTACCGGGAGCGAGCTAAGAAATTATCTCTTAAGAAAGCAGCATCAAGCCTTTTGAGAATTTTGTTAGTAATTAGGAGAGATAAATATGTCTTCTGAAGAGGTTTTCGTTTTTCCTGCATCTTTTGCCCAACAGAGGTTGTGGTTCCTTGACCAGCTGATTCCCGGTAATGTCATTTATAATGTGCCGACAGCAATTCGCTTGAGAGGTTCGCTTAACATTTCGGCACTAGAGCAGACGTTTAACGAAATTGTGCGTCGCCACGAAGTCTTACGCACCACATTTCAAGTGTTGGATGGTCAACCTTTACAAGTCATATCTCCCAACTTAACCATACCTCTTTGTGTAGTAAATTTGCGGCATTTATCCACAGATGAACGCGAAGCTGAAGCAAAGCATATCATCACCGCAGAGATAGAATGTCCTTTCGATTTATCCTCAGAAGCGTTGCTGCGGCTGATGCTACTGATGCTTTCCGAGACAGAAAATATTTTATTACTGAATATGCACCACATTATCTGCGACGATTGGTCTATTGGGGTGCTGATTCAAGAAATGGGAACACTTTACACAGCTTTTGCACAAAAACAAGCTTCACCTCTATTAGAACTGCCTCTTCAGTATGCCGACTTTGCCCACTGGCAACGTGAGTGGTTGCAAGGCGAAATCCTAAAAACTCAGTTAGCTTATTGGCGGCAACAATTAAATAACATTTCGATGTTGCATTTGCCTACCGATAAACCACGACCAGCTATACAAAGCTATCAAGGAGCAACAGAATTTATAGAGTTACCGAAAGACCTAACTGATGCACTACAAGAACTGTCGCAGCAAGAAGAAGCTACTTTATTTATGACATTGCTGGCAGCTTTTCAAACATTGCTCTATCGCTATACACATCAGGAAGATATTGCTGTAGGTTCACCAATTGCTAACCGTAACCGCAGTGAAGTTGAGGAAATAATTGGTTTTTTTGTCAATAGTTTATTGCTACGCACTCACCTCAACGGCAATCTAACTTTTCGAGAATTATTAGGTAGAGTAAAGGAAGTAACGCTAGGCGCATTTAGTCATCAAGATTTACCTTTTGAGAAGTTAGTAGAGGAACTACATCCAGAACGCAACTTGAGCTATCATCCACTATTTCAGGTAGTATTTGGTTTTCAAAATGCGCCAATGTCGGCTTTAGAACTGCCTGGGTTAGTGCCTAGCTTTATGAAAATTGACTTTAACAAGACGCGGTTTGATTTGGAATTGCACTTATGGAGATGTTCTGAAGATTTTAGGAGCTTATGGGGTGCAAAGTGGGAGCATTCTGAAGGTATCAGAGGTGTGATGGTTTACAACACAGATATATTTGATAAAGTCACCATTGTTCGGATGCTAGGACATTTTAAAACATTGTTGTCGGGCATTGTTGCTAATCCAGAACAACGTATCGCAAATTTACCGCTATTGAACGAACAAGAGCTACACCAGATATTACAAGA
Source organism: Mojavia sp. (assembly GCF_059505145.1). NCBI lineage: Bacteria > Bacillati > Cyanobacteriota > Cyanophyceae > Nostocales > Nostocaceae > Mojavia > Mojavia sp. The sequence continues at coordinate 449,499 of NZ_JCACKA010000047.1, read as the reverse complement.
ATGGAATAATACCCAGAGTGAGTATCCTCAAGATAAGTGCATTCATCAATTATTTGAAAATCAGGTGAAGCAGCGCCCTGATGCTATAGCAATAAAATTTGCAACCGAGCAACTAACTTATAGAGAATTGGATAATCGCAGTAATAATTTAGCGCATTACCTACAAAAAATGGGGGTATGCTCTGAAGTTTTAGTGGGTATTTGTGTTTCTCAGTCTATAGAAATGATAGTCGGCTTGCTAGGAATTTTGAAAGCAGGAGGAGCGTATGTTCCTTTAGACCCTAACTATCCTCAAGAACGCCTCAATTTTATGCTTGAGGATGCAGAAGTTTCAATATTGCTGACACAGGAAAACTTATTGAGAAATTTTGAGAATTTTTCTAATAAAGTTATTTGTATAGATAAAATTTGGAATATTCTTACCCAAGAAAGCGAAGTAAGTATTAATAATAGTGTAACCAGTGATAACTTAGCTTATGTAATTTATACTTCTGGCTCTACAGGAAAGCCCAAAGGAGTTGCTGTAACTCATAAAGCTGTAAATCGGCTGGTGTGCAATACAAATTATATAAAAATAGAACCTAACGATAAAATCGCCCAAGTATCTAATACTTCTTTTGATGCAGCGACATTCGAGATTTGGGGAGCGTTACTTAATGGTGCTGAACTTGTTGTAATTAGCAAAGATGTTATCCTTTCGCCTCACGAATTTGCATTACAACTACAACAAAAAGACATCAGCGTTCTGTTTCTAACTACTGCGTTATTTCAACAAATAGCTAGAGATGCTCCGCAAGCTTTTAATTCATTACGCTATTTACTATTTGGTGGCGAGACTATTGATACCAGATGGGTTAAAAAGGTAATGAAAAATGGTGCGCCTAAACAATTGATTCATGTTTATGGCCCTACTGAAAGTACTACATTTTCTTCTTATTACTGGGTGCAAGATTTACCAGAATCAGCCACATCTGTTCCCATTGGTTGCCCGATTACAAATACTCAAATTTATTTGCTAGATGCCCATTTGCAACCTGTGCCAATTGGTGTTATTGGCGAGTTATACATTAAGGGTGATGGACTAGCGCGAGAATATCTTAACCGTCCTGAATTAACTGCTGAAAACTTCATTACTGTTCCAGAAACTGAGTTTATTCCTAGAGTGAGGCTTTACAAGACAGGTGATTTAGGCCGGTATTTACCTGATGGCAATATTGAATTTTTAGGTCGCGTTGACAATCAAGTAAAAATTCGTGGCTTCCGCATCGAATTGGGAGAAATTGAAGCAGCGCTGAATCAACATCCAGCAGTGAGAGAAACAGTAGTAATTATTGGTGAAGACATACCTGGTGAGAAAAACTTGGTGGCTTATATTGTTCCCAACCAGGAGCAAATACCAATACAGGAAGCACAAGGCTTTATGTCTGGATTACGACAATTTTTAAAAGAAAAGTTACCAGAATACATGATACCAAAAGCTTATGTGCTACTGGAATCTCTACCATTAACACCTAATGGTAAAGTAGACCGTCGCGCTCTACCTGCACCGAATACAGTTATTTTCGATAAACAAGATTATGTAGCACCACAGACGCAAATTGAAGAGTCGCTAGTAGAAATCTGGGCTAAAGTTTTAGGAAAAGAGCAGGTAGGGATTCATGATAATTTCTTTGAATTGGGTGGTCATTCTTTACTAGCAACTCAGTTAAGTTCACGAATACGCGATACTTTCCAAATAGATATGACTGTACGCAATTTGTTTGAAGCACCGACTGTTGAACAACTTGCTAGGTATATTGAAACAATGTGTTGGGCAACACAGGGTTTAGATAAGACTGGAACTATGAAAACTCAGCGTGAGGAAGTAGAATTCTGACATTAATGGTTCATCGCATTAATTATGAAAGGCAAAAAAACGAACCGCAAAGGGCACAAAGAACGCAAAGTAAGAGGGGAAATAAGAGGAATGAAAAATAGGTTAACCTAGCAAATTTAATGCGATAGACCACTAATATAGTATGTATAGCCAAAGCTTAAATGCTTGTACTGAATCACTCAACTGAAAAACTAGAGGTAGGGAAAAAAATGGATGAATCTAATTTCATCACAATTTTAGGGTTAACAGCAGGAGTGCTTACTACAATCGCCTATTTACCCCAACTAATCAAAACCTGGAAGTCAAAATCAGCTGATGACCTTTCTTGGAGTATGCTGGTTGTTCTGTGTGTAGGTATTATCTTATGGTTGGTGTATGGCACTTATGTTCACGATATTCCCATCATTGCCGCTAACATTGTTACCTTTGTGTTTGCTGGGATGATTTTGGTATTGAAGATTAAGTACAAGTCAGTTAAATAGATACTTGCAATCGACGTGGTACTGGTTAGTAACCTGTCTACTCTCCGACTTTGCAAGTAGCACAAAAGGCGCTGACGGCTTGGGAAAACTGGTGGTTCTGCTCCATTAATGCCATGTGTCCACCAGGGTTGATCGTGACTAGTTTAGCTTGTGGTATTTCGGCTTTCATGCGATCGCTTGCTACAGGTTTAGTCGCTATGTCGGAAGCGCCACAAACAACCAACACCGGAACATTAATTCTGGCCAGTGTTTTAGTCTCATCATATTTGAACATTGCCAGTGTACCGCGAGCTAGAACACCAGGTGAACCTAATGCTGATAAGAAAGCTGCAAAATTAAGTTGTCCACGGGTTTCTCTACCCGTAAATCCTGATAATTCTACGCTAATGTACAGCAAACCATTGAAATACGAAAGCCAAGTCATCAACCAAAAAATCGGTGACAGCAGAATAGTAAGATACAGCAGGGGTTCGATTAGTGGCTTCTGCAACTTGCGGATCAAACCGCTAAATATACAAGTTTTTACGGGATTGGTGTAGGTGGTATCCACAAGAATTAAGCCAGCCACCCGCCGCCTTAAATGCTCAGGGAATAGCCGACAAAATGTCAAGTTAATCATTCCACCCATACTGTGTCCTAGCAAAAACACAGGCTGATTTCCTGCGATCGCAATAACCGCTTCTAAATCGCGGGCATATTTTTCTATAGAGTAATCGTTGTTGTCTGGTCTAAAGGATTTTCCCAACCCTGGTAAATCCCAAACAATAACTCGAAAGCGATCGCTCAGTTGCCGTTTGGCATAATACCATATAGTGCTATTCGGCCCCCAACCGTGCGACATGATAATCGGTTGACCATCTTCAGGGCCATAAAACTCTACTTGCAGTATGCTACCATCTGGTCTTGGCAGACGCTGCACAGTTTTAGTACGCATAAATTTGGGTTCGTCAGAACCATGACGACGCAGCAAAGGCAAACTGATAAAACGGCCGGCAAAAGACCACAGAACCATTGCTAGTCCAGCCACCAAGTAGGAAGTTCCTACCAATTCCCGTTCGTACCACTCATAGAGAATATAAATCCCTCCACCAAGTACCCCGATAGACAGCAGTTGAAATAGCCATACAAGCAGGAAATTAGGAGGCATGAATAGCATAAGCTTAAACCTGGCGATCGCCGATTAAATACATTCTCTCTCAGCTTCATACCATAGTTATAATCATGAAATTTTCAACCCCAGGAATGATTTATACAGCGTTCTAGATATGTTAAAAATGCTGAGTTAATAACTAGTCAGCAACAACTGTTGCGACAGGGTATAATTTTGAAAACTGTTGAGTTCTTAACTTATCTTCGCAGCTTAGATATTCAAGCTTTTGTTGATGGAGAAAGGTTGCGCTGTAATGCTCCTGAAGGAACCATAACGCCAGAATTGGCCGCAGAAATTCAAAAGCGCAAAGCAGAAATTGTTAACTTTTTAAAAGTAGCTAATCATACGGTCAACAACACTTTAACACCACTCGTACCCATTTCTCGCAGCAAAAACCTTCCTCTCTCATTTGCTCAACAACGGCTGTGGTTTCTTGACCAATTAGTACCCAATAATCCCTTCTATAACGTCCCAACAGCAATACATTTAACTGGTTCACTCAATTTAGCAGCACTAGAACAAACTTTTAACGAAATTGTCCGCCGTCACGAAGCTTTACGTACCACTTTTGCCGTGGTGGAAGAGCAACCAATTCAGGTAATTGCAGCAAGTTTAAAAGTCTCTTTACCAATCATTGATCTGCGGCAACTGCCAGAAACCGAACGTGAACAACAAGCGCGAAAAATAGTTACCCAAGAAGCTCAAAGACCTTTCAATTTATCAACTGAGCCGTTGCTGCGAGTCACACTGCTGCGGTTAGATGAAACCGAACATATTTTGGTGCTGAATATGCACCACATTGTCTCTGATGGTTGGTCTATTGGGGTGCTAATTCAAGAAATAGCAACACTCTACACAGCCTTTGCCAATAATCAGCCTTCTCCTTTGCCAGAACTTACCATCCAATATGCAGATTTCGCCCATTGGCAACGCCAATCTTTACAAGGGGAAAGATTGCAAACTCAGTTGAATTATTGGCAACAACAATTAGATGGTATTTCTATACTAAATTTATCTACAGATAGGCCTAGACCAGCAATTCAAACTTATCGGGGTGCAAGGCAACTTCTACAATTGCCAAAAAATCTTAGCGAAGCACTTTTAGCTCTTTCCCAGCAGGAAGGAGTAACTTTGTTCATGACCTTATTGGCAGCATTTCAAACTTTGCTCTACCGCTACACACAGCAAGAAGATATTGCTGTAGGTTCACCAATTGCCAACCGCAACCGCAGCGAAATTGAAGGATTGATTGGGTTTTTTGTCAATAGTTTAGTTTTGCGTACTCACTTAAATGGGAACCTAAGCTTTAGGGAATTACTAGGTAGAGTAAAAGAGGTTGCTTTAGGAGCTTATGCTCATCAAGATTTGCCTTTTGAAAAATTGGTAGAAGAACTACATCCAGAGCGAAAATTAAATCAAAATCCATTATTTCAAATGGTATTTGCGCTACAAAATGCACCTATAGCAGCGCTAGATTTACCTGGATTAACTCTCAGCCCCATGCCATTTGATAGCGAAACCACGCGGTTTGATTTAGAATTTCATTTGTGGGAGCCGGATCTGCAAAATGGATTGTGGGTAGATAGTTCAAAAGGAATTAGTGGTTTTGTTATTTACAGCACTGATTTATTTGATGAGGCTACTATTACCCGAATGCTGGGACATTTCCAAATATTACTAGAGGGTATTGTTGCTAATCCAGACCAGAGAATTGCCAATTTACCACTATTAAGCGAATCTGAATTAAATCAGTTATTATTTGAATGGAATAATACCCAAGTAGGCTACCCTCAAGATAGATGTGTTCATCAGTTAGTTGAAAGCATTGCCGAACAAAATCCTGATGGAATTGCGCTTGTATTTGAAGATAAGCAACTCAGCTACAAAGAATTAAATCTCCGCAGTAATCAACTAGCAAATTATCTCCAAAAATTAGGTGTTGATTCTGAAGTAATAGTAGGGCTTTGTGTCGAACGCTCTTTTGATATGGTAATTGGAATGTTAGCCATCCTCAAAGCAGGCGGAGCGTATTTACCTTTAGATCCAACATATCCGTCTGAGCGTTTAAACTTGATGCTGGAAGATGCTCAAGTTTCAGTTTTATTAACTTACACACAATGCTTAGAGAGTTTTAAAAACTCTAACTATCAAGTAATCTATTTAGATAAAGATTGGGAGATTATTGCTCAAGCAGTTCAAGATAATCTTCCCAGCAAAATAACAGCAAACAATCTCGCTTATGTTATTTATACCTCTGGCTCAACTGGAAAGCCTAAAGGCGTTAAAATTGAACATAGAGGATTGTTAAATTTGGTTTTTTGGCATCAACAAGCGTTTGCAGTTTCACACCTTGATCGAGTAACTCAAATTGCCGGAATTGCCTTTGATGCTTGCAGTTGGGAAATTTGGCCTTATCTGAGTGCTGGAGCAAGTATACATTTTGTTGATGATGAAATTAAGCGATCGCCTGAAAAACTACGAGATTGGCTAGAATTAAAAGCAATAACAATTAGCTTTCTACCAACACCCTTGGCAGAAAAGATTTTAGCATTAAATTGGCCAAATAATATAGCTTTACGCCTATTACTAACAGGCGGTGATAAACTAAATCAATATCCTTCATCTTTTCTTCGTTTTCAAGTAGTTAATAATTACGGCCCAACTGAGAATACAGTTGTCACAACTTCCGTTGATGTTACTGTAAGTAATCAAGTTAATGTAGCACCTGCAATTGGTCGTCCGATCGCTAATACACAAGTTTACATACTTGATAGATATCTGCAACCTGTACCTATTGGCGTTGCGGGTGAGTTGTACATCAGTGGTGATGGATTAGCGCGAGGTTATTTAAACCTTCCAGATTTAACTGCTGAAAAATTCATTTCTCATCCTTTTAGCAATCAGCCAAAAGCACGTCTTTATCAAACAGGTGATTTAGTTCGTTATCGTTCAGATGGTAACCTGGAATTTATCGGACGTATTGATGAGCAGATAAAAATTCGCGGCTACCGTATTGAATTAGGTGAAATAGAAGCGGTACTGAGTCAGCATCCAGCAGTGCTGCAAACTGTAGTGATGTTTCATGAAGATACAAATGAAAAGCGTTTAATAGCTTATGTGGCGCTGAATGCAGATTACAGTAGCCAGCAGGAAATACCACAGCAAAAATTGCAGCAAGAGCAGGTTTTGCAATGGCAGATGCTTTACAACGAAACTTATAATCAACCTGCTGTTAATTCCGATCCAACATTCAATATTATAGGTTGGAATAGTAGTTATACAAATCAGCCTATTCCAGCAGAACAGATGCGTGATTGGGTGAATAATCAAGTGGCGCAAATTTTGGCTTTGCAACCCAAGAAAGTATTAGAAATTGGTTGTGGAACAGGTTTAATGTTATTTAGGGTTGCACCCCACTGCACTAAATATTGTGCAACAGACTTTTCTGCTGCTTCACTTAACTATATTAAACAGCATTTAGCAACGCAAGATTTGCCGCAGGTAAAGTTGCATCAGAAGTTAGCTAATGATTTTGCAGGAATAGAAAAAGCTGCTTTTGATGCAGTAATTCTCAACTCAGTTGTGCAATATTTTCCTAGCATTGATTATTTAATTGGCGTATTAGAAGGTGCTTTACAGACAGTTGTTCCTGGTGGCTATATCTTCATCGGAGATGTGCGTAATCTGCCACTATTGACAGCTTTTCATGCGTCGGTACAACTGTATCAAGCTGAACCTTCTCTTACTCGTTCTGAGTTGCAGCAACGGGTAGAAATGCAAGTTTTTCAAGAAACAGAATTAGTTATCGATCCAGCATTCTTTAGAGCATTACAGCAGCGCTTTCCCCAGATAAGCCATATACAAACTCAACTAATTCGGGGACGAGATTACAATGAGTTAACTCAGTTTCGTTATAATGTAATTCTTCATATTGACGGTGAAGGAAATACTCAAAATTCCTCAAATGAAGCGTGGCTAGACTGGCACAGAAATAACTGCACAGTCTCAACAATACGTCAATTATTGATTGATAACCAACCAGAAATTTTAGGTATTACTAATATCCCTAATGCGCGAGTGATAGCAGCAGTTAAAACAGCACAATGGCTATCAGGTGTAGAGGATTTTAAAACTGCGGGTCAAATGCGCCAAGCTTTGCAAAATCTCCCGAATTTAGGCATAGATCCAGAAGATTGGTATGCTTTGGATTTACCCTACAATGTTGAGATTAGTTGCTCAAATTCTAATATTGAAGCACGCTATGACGTAGTTTTTGTACGTCAAAATATAACAAATAAAAAAATAATTTTTCCACTTAGCATTGACTCACACCCGTGGCAATCTTATGCTAATAATCCCCTACAAGCAAAAGCAGCGCGTAAGTTAGTACCACAATTACAAACTTATTTAGCACAGAAATTGCCTGATTACATGATACCATCGGCTTTTGCCGTATTGGAATCTCTACCTCTCACACCAAATGGCAAAGTTGATCGCCGCGCCTTACCTATACCCAATGCAATCAAGCCAGAATTAGCAGATACTTATGTTGCGCCTCGGACTGCTGTTGAAGAAGTACTGGTGAAAATTTTTGCTGAGATTTTAGGAATAAAGCGGGTAGGTATCCACGATAATTTTTTTGCATTAGGCGGACATTCATTACTAGCAACTCAGCTTGCTTCTAGAGTACGTGACGCTTTCAAAGTAGAGTTGCCTTTACGTAATGTCTTTGAAGCATCGACAATTGCAGAATTATCTAAATTGATAGAAAGTTTTCAAGATAGCAATGTGAAAAATCAAGCTCCAGCTTTAGTGCCACTATCGCGTGAAAGTCGGCGGATGAAGTTATCTGCTTTGAATAAAGAAACGAAAGAGAAATAAGAGGCGATCGCTTGAGTGGTTTTTTCTCGGTTGCGTCTACTGCTTTCATAGTTTCACTTATGTTGATCATATTGAAAAAATGTGCTTTATATAGCAAAAAAAACACAGAAATATGTATATGTAAAGATGAAACTTGCTGCGTAAAATATAAATAAGTATTTCACAAGCTAAAGTCAAAATCAGAGGCTAGTACCGCAAGGCGAAATTCAAAATTTGCTCATTTAAAATGAATACAGCGTAAGCGTTTCATTTATTTAAAATGGGTGGTTTATTTACGCCGCAGTGTACTAGAGAATGTGTTGCCTTGAGCGTCAATCATTGTCTTAATTGCCCAACAAAAAACAAATTTTAAGAGCCTCTAAGTTAAATATGTAACAGTTTAACTACCTTTCAGGTAGCTTAGTATGGACTATATAGACTGAGGAGAGCTTAAGGCGGAAGTTTATGAAAAGTGTCGTTCAATCGCCCTATAGCAGTGAACAAGTTGGCGCTTGGTTACGTGGATTGCTCACTATTGCTTGGGCAGACGGTAACTTTGATGAGCAAGAGCAGCAATTGATTGCCAGCATCACTGAAGATGAGTTGGCTCCTGGCATTAAGTTCGATTCGCTCGAAGTTATTACACCAGAAGAATTAGCCACAACTTTAGGTAAAGGTACGCCAGCAGCCGAAAATTTTCTACGCACCGCTGTAATGGTAGCGATCGCAGATGGTACATATTCTCCGAGCGAAGATCAAGTTCTTCAACAGTTGTGCCAAGCACTGGGGCAGCCAAAGGATTTATTAGAAGCCCTTCGTCATACTCTAGAACACATAGAACATCAAGATCCTGCAATAGACAGTTTCCTGCAACGAGAAGCACCCGCAACACTGTCCTTGTCAATTGCACCCCATTTACCTACCCAGAATGCACTCAAACCGCTGCGCGAATGGATGGATGGGTTAGATATCCAAGATCCCAGAGTTGCTCGTTTTTTATGTAAAATGATTCCTTCCCAGTGTCCCTTTGAGCGGGATGTCACTTTGTTTGGACACAAAATTGTGCATATTCCACCATTATGTAAAATCAACCCGCTTTACGAACAAATGGTAGGCTTGCGTTTCCGCGCTCTCTCCTATTTGGCAGATGAGTGTGGTGAAGATATTTCACCATATATCTGAGTAGTGAGTGCTGAGTGCTGAGTGTTGAGTGCTAACTTAAAAGTATAGAGTGAGGAGTGAAGAGTTAATTAAAAACTTATAATTTATAACTCTAACTCAGTACTCAAGACTCAGCACTCAGCACTCTAAGAATATGCAATTTATTGATCAAGCACAAATTGAAGTAGAAGCCGGCAATGGCGGTGATGGTATTGTCGCCTTCCGACGAGAGAAGTATGTGCCAGCTGGCGGCCCCTCTGGTGGCAATGGGGGACGAGGTGGTTCAGTAATTTTTGTTGCTGCCGAAAACTTACAAACCTTGCTCGACTTTAGATATAACCATCTTTTTAAAGCAGAAAACGGTGGACGTGGCGGGCCAAATAATTGCACTGGCGCAAATGGTAAAGATTTAATTATCGAAGTTCCCTGCGGTACAGCTATTTATGATGCGGAAACTGGCGAACTTTTAGGAGATTTAATCAAACCTGAACAAACTTTTCGTGTTGCCGAAGGTGGTAAAGGCGGATTAGGAAATCAGCATTTCTTGAGCAACCGTAACCGTGCCCCAGAATACGCTTTGCCAGGACTCCCAGGAGAAAGAAAGCTGCTGCGCTTAGAGTTAAAACTTTTGGCTGAAGTAGGAATTATTGGATTACCAAATGCTGGAAAATCAACTTTAATTTCATCTTTATCAGCCGCACGCCCGAAAATAGCTGACTATCCCTTTACTACTCTTGTACCTAATTTGGGTGTAGTACGCAAACCTTCTGGTGATGGTACAGTTTTTGCCGATATTCCGGGACTGATTGAGGGTGCTTCTCACGGTGCAGGGCTAGGACACGATTTCTTGCGCCACATTGAGCGCACACGGGTATTGCTACACTTGATTGATGCCACTAGTGAAGATGTGGTGGGTGATTTCAACATGATTCAGCAGGAATTAAAAGCATACGGAAGAGGTTTAGCACAACGTCCGCAAATTCTGGCGCTGAATAAAATTGATGCAGTAGATAGGGAAACAGTGGATTTAGAAGCATTGGCTACCCAATTAAATCACCTCTCCTATGCCCCGGTTTTCTTGATTTCAGCAGTTGCCCGTACTGGATTAGAGCCAATGTTACAAGAAATTTGGGGTATTCTTGACCAAATCAATGCTGCCGAAGAAGTCGAAATATTGGGGTAATTATTGACGCCATCCCATCTGCCTGTAGAGCGAGGCGTATCCTTTGGTATGCAGCGTATCCTGATGTGTAATTGAACAAAAACCCTGTCTACTCACTAAGAAAGTGACTCAACAAGATTTGGGTAAGAATTGTTGCGAATTTAAAGAAGAGGCTCAAAATGGACGTATCGCAGATTAAAGAACACATGCCCGTCTACGCAGAAGGCCCCGGTGGTTTAGAAGGGGCATCTGACACACATATTGGCAATATTGACTCAGTGGAAGAGGGTAAGTACCTCAAATTAACAAAAAATAACGCTCCTGATGGACAACACCACTGGTTTCCAATCGATTGGGTAAGAGCAGTGGATGAACGAGCCGTCTACCTCAACAAAACGATAGACGAAGTGAAGGCAGAAGTGCTTAATGAGCAGCCTTCTGGCAATTAAATTAATAAAAATGATTTGTTTGCTACTGGATAATTAAGCCAAAGGTCAGAAACGCTTATGGTATCAAAATTACAAACGTTCTGCCGTAAGCGTTTCTGTTCGGTAATCTTGTTTAAAACTTTTGCAAGCAAATACCGCAAAGGATGTGCGATCAATCATAGCGATCGCTCTTACACTTAGAACACAAATATATATCTCGTCTTTAGGGAACTCCAAAAAATAAATTATTCCAATTTCTGGTTCAACACGACTGTTCCTTCCCCCTGCTCCCCTGCCCTCAATGCGATGGGATATTTTTTTATTTGGAAGTCCCTTATCCCTGAAACTCCATCTGTACCAATATCTTTTTAGTGTTAATTTCTCTTGCGAGTCTGTGGATGAATTTATCTTCTCTCCAGAAACAGACTAATGGATAAAAGAGGGCAAACAGATTATGTCATCCGGTATATGTGAGCGAGCCGCACTAGGGATTAATTTAAGCATTAGGAAAATGAGCGAATCGGCTGGATGTAAGCCAAAGGGAACCATAAAAGCCCTTTGACTTACTTTTTGATGATGCTCATGTACAGCCTCACTGCCTGCACTTTTCGGTCTTGGGAAGTCTAAATAGCCTTACCAAACTGTTCTGCTGTCTTCTTCAGGCAGAAGTTTAAACGCGGAATTCAATCTGATACTAGGAAGTAGGCGATGCACATTGGATTTCTCAACCCTCAAGGCAACTTTGATTCAGCTAACAGCCACATCACAAAACATCCAGATTTTGGGGGTCAGCTGATTTACGTTAAGCAAGTCGCAATAGCAATGGCTCAACAGGGTCATAAAGTTGATATTCTCACCCGTCAAATTATTGACCCGGAGTGGCCAGAGTTTGCTGAACCGTTTGACACTTATCCAGGCATCGAGAATGTCCGCATTATCCGATTACCAGCCGGGTCAAAAGAATTTCTGCCTAAAGAGCTATTGTGGTCTCATTTAGTTACTGATTGGGTACCCAACATCCTGAAATTTTATCAACAGGAGGGTGGTTTACCCGATGCAATGACTGCTCATTATGGCGATGGAGGGTTGTGCGGCGTTCTGATTGAAGAGGAAACTGGCGTACCCTTCACCTTTACTGCTCATTCTCTCGGCGCTCAGAAGATGGACAAATTTGAGGTCACGCCAGAGAACCTGACAGAAATAGACGAGAAATTTAATTTTCGATACCGCATCATCGCCGAACGCCTAAGCATGAATCGCTCGGCTGTCAATATCACAAGTACACGACAAGAACGCTTTGAACAGTACTCTCATCCTGCCTATGATGGTGCAGTAGATGTAGACAACGATAACTGCTTTACAGTGATTCCACCGGGAGCAGATTTCTCCATCTTTGGTAACCAAGCGCGTGCCCAAAACGAGGAAGCTATCTACCAATTGATTCAGGAGCGATTGGCACGAGACATCACTGAGTCACGTCGAGATTTGCCTGCTATTGTCGCAGCCAGCCGATTAGCTCCCAAGAAGAATTTATTAGGGTTAGTACAAGCTTTCGCAATGAGCCAAACGCTTCAGGAACGAGCTAACTTGGTGCTACTGACAGGGGGACTGGATGATCCCCTGCGTGAAGAGGCTAACCATGATCTAGCTGAACAAGAGGTTTTAGCCCCTATCCGTGAGGTAGTGGAAGAAAACAACTTGTGGGGCAAGATCAGTGCCTTTGGCTTGCCAGATCAATCGCAAGAGTCGCTAGCTGCGGCTTATCGATTTATGGTTAAACGGCGCTCGGTGTTTGCGTTGACCGCACTCTATGAACCCTTTGGCTTGGCTCCCTTAGAAGCAGCGGCTGTAGGCTTACCAGTGGTAGCGACTAAGAATGGTGGCCCCAGCGAGAGCTTCCGAAAAGGAGATATAGAATATGGCGTACTCGTTGACCCTGAAGACGCTGCTGATATTGCACGGGGCTTGGAGCGGGTGATCTGTGATGCTGATGAGTGGGAGCATTTTGCCCAGGCTGGTCAGCAACGGGTACTGAAGAAGTACACCTGGGAAACTACTGCTGAAGACTACCTGACTTTGCTCGAACAGATTGTATCCTCACCAAAGGCACGCCGTCGGGCTGAACTCCTGCCAATTCATCCCTACTTTCTCAATCCCCAAGCAAATACTGATATTTCCCTGGAAGAATTGAGCCGCCTGTATTTTGGTTCTAATCAAAGGGCATTAAGTACATCTAGCCTTTAGAAGGGAACAGGGCATTGGGCATTGGGCATGGGGCATGGGGCATTGGGTAAAGAGGACAAGGGGAAAGAACTATGAATAACTCTTGCTCCTTGTCCTCTTCACAGCCCTCAATCTCTGGCCAAGGTTTGTAAACAAGCAAAGGAGGCACTAGATATGCCATCCCAGACTGAAGAATTTACTATTGGTGTTGAAGAAGAATATCAAATTATCAACCCGGTGACGCGGGAGTTGAGTTCACGTGTGGAACACATTCTCCCGAAAGCTCAAAAAGCACTTGGTGAAGAGGTGCAGCCAGAAGCCCAGCGATCGCAGATAGAAATTGGTACGCCAATTTGTCACACACTGGCAGATGTGCGCTCTGAGCTTGTGCGTTTGCGGGGCGAAGTGATTGCAGCAGCTGCCAAGGACGGTAACCAAATTGCCGCCGCCGGTACACACCCGTTCTCGCACTGGGACGAACAGCAGCTGACGCCCAAAAAACGTTATCAAGCGCTGATGCGAGACTATCAACAACTCACCCGTGAATTAGTTATATTTGGCTGTCACGTGCATGTGGGAATCAGCGATCGCTCCGCTGCCATCAAAGTGATGAATCGTGCCCGTGTTTGGTTAGCACCGCTCTTGGCACTGGCAGCATCCTCGCCTTTTTGGTTAGGTACAGATACAGGCTATGCCAGCTATCGTACTGAGAATTGGAGCCAATGGCCTTTATCTGGGCCGCCACTGATTTTCGAGTCATTAGCCGAGTACGAAGGGCTTGTACAGGCTCTGGTGGAAACCAAAAGTGTTGAGGAAGCAACGAAGATTTACTGGGATGTGCGTTTGTCAGAGCGCTTTCCAACGATAGAGTTTCGCGTTACGGATGTCTGCCAGACGGTAGACGAAGCGGTGATGGTGGCGGGGCTGGTACGGGCATTGGCACGAACTTGTTACGAACAAGCAATGCGTGATGAACCATTTCCTGCTGCACGCCACGAACTTATACGTGTTGCTCACTGGCGTGCCGCACGCTACGGATTAGATGAGGATTTAATCGACGTTGGCGCGATGAAAGCTGTCCCAGCGCGTGATTTGGTTGAAAGCTTGCTCACCTTCGTGCGTCCTTCGCTGGAGGAATATGGAGAATGGGATGAAGTCTCGTCTCTTGTACATAAAACGATGCAGCAAGGAAACGGTGCAACCCGGCAGCGTGAAGTTTACAAGCAAACAGGGCGCTTGGAAGATGTCGTTGATTTAATCGTCCGAGAAACAGCACAAGGGATAAAGCCAGTATAGGAGACAGGACTTTATGCTAGTTCATATCATCGCTGATTACGGCTTTGGCGACCTTGCCTTTGCAGAAGTAGTGCAGCATCTTAAACTCTATCTACCGGATGCTGAACCGATACTTACACCCGTGCCAGCTTTTGCCACCCTAGCAGCAGGATTTTGTATCGCGCAGTTAGGCTTGAATAAAGCCCCCGCCGGGACAATCATTTATCACAACGTTGCACCCCGCGAAGATGATGAACAGGCGCGTGTTGGTAATGCGGGTGAACGTCTGGCTTTTGCACGTCTGCCGACGGGTGTGCGCGTGATTGGCGTTAATGCTGGTTATGCTTTCTCATTTGTACGCGATTTAGCAGTCGAGTTGCGTTGGGCTGCTGTCGCGGCTGAAGGTTCTCAGTTTCGTTCTCGTGATTTGTTTCCAGAGGCAGCAGGGGCGATCGCACTAGGTCAACCCGATGCATTAGATGAAATTATTCCCTCTTCTGATATACCCGACGTACCATCCAACTGTATTGCCTATATTGACGGCTACGGCAACTTGAAAACCACTATTAAACATGAAGCTGACAAGACGCCGGAAGGTCAAACTGTGCGTTTGCGGATCGGTGATAGGGAACAAGAAGCCATATCCAGCAATGGCAGCTTTGCTGTTGAATCTGGACAGTTAGCTTTTGCACCTGGTAGCAGTGGCTGGGCTAATGCACAAGGCGAACAAATGCGCTGGATGGAAGTTTTCCTACGTGGTGGTAATGCCTGGGAATCGTTTAATCGTCCCGCGATCGGCACGCATATAGAAATCAGTTAAGGAACATCTAGAGAAAGAAATATCAGAATTTAATCTTTACAGGACTTCCAGAAAATTATGAAAAAACGAACCGCATAGACGCAAAGCGGCTACTCTACCCTTCGGGAACGGCTTCGCCGAACGAGAACGCTTTCAGCGAACCCGCAGGGTAGGGCACAAAGTACACGAAGAAATAATGTCCTGTCCGTTCAAATAACCGTCATTGCGACCATAGGGAAGCATAAGTCCTTCGGACACGCTTCTCCTGACGGAGACGCTACGCGAACGCAAAGCTCTTTTTTTCGTTGCGAATGCGTAAGTTCTAACTTATTCACTATCGTTTTTTATCGGTTCTCCCATGTCTGAGCCATTAATTATTGTTGATGTGCAATCCGGTTTTATCAACGAATTCACTCATCACATCCCGCAGAGGGTTGCCCGTTTAATCCAGCGAGATGATTACGCACCAGTTTTATTCACTCGTTTCATCAATGCACCTGATGGCCCGTACCAGAAATTCCTTGATTGGCACAGTTGTGCTAATGAGCCAGAAATTAATATTGCCCCAGAACTACAACCTTGGGTGCAACCGGAAATAGTTTTTTCTAAGTTGGGGCTGTGCGGGATACCGCATGAGTTAGCACACTACCTTCATCAGCAGTGTTTTAAACGGGTTTTCATAGTCGGCATTGATACTGATATGTGTGTGTTAAAAATAGCGATGGATTTTTTCGACATTGGCATTGAACCCATCGTACTAACTGATTGCTGTGCTAGTACGGCTGGTTTACAGGCACATCTAGCAGGGTTAGCAGTACTCAGCCGAAATATCGGTGCTTTTCGTCTGCGTGAAGCTGGTCTTTCTGAAGGATCGCTAGCCGCACCAGTAGAAAACCCCCGCAAGTGCTAGACAATTTAAAATTCAAAATTCAAAACTAAGAATAGGACTTACGCACAAGTTACGGAAGGATCGAACCGCGGAGGCACAGAGAAGCCAGTGCGTTGCGGGGGTTCCCCCCGTTGTAGTAACTGGCGTGACACCGAGGAATGAGAGTTAGAGAAGTATTTTGCGTAAGTCTTAAAGAAATAAGGTTTTTAGAGTATCTCTTAATTACGAATTAGTTTAGACTTTAAAAAACCAGCGTTGGCGATACAGAATAACTGCAACTAGCCACCACAACAACACGGTGACAATGGCAAACAATAGCGAACCGTTAAACGTACCTGCCCAAGATGCGAAAACATTTTGGTAAATCCAATTGAAGGTGCTGGGTGCTTCTTCGCCAGTGCCAATCTTGGTTCTAACTAAGATTTTAATTAGTAAAACCGATGCAACAAAAAGGGCGATCGCATTTAAGCCCATAATTTCAAATGGTTTACTCCAGCGACGTATGCGCCGTACTTCGATAAGTTCGTAACAAGCAGCTAACAAAAGTAATGCCCAACCACTTGTGAATACAACATAGGAACTTGTCCACAGCTTTTTGTTGATGGGAAATGTCCATCCCCAGGCCCAACCAATAATTAAGCAACCAATGCCAAATAATGCCAAACCTATACTCGTGCGTGATTGTACTGGCTGGCTGCGTATCCACTGCCCAGTAAAGTAGCCAGCAAGGACATTAACAATAGCGGGAATTGTGCTGAAAAGCCCCTCTGGGTCTCCCATAAAATTGAAGCCATCACCCTTATACAGATGTGCTTTGGGTATAATTAGTCGATCAATATAAGCGCCGAAATTGCCTTCCCGCGTTAGTACACCAGCACCATGGCCGGGAACAGGTACATACATCATCGCCAGCCAGTAACCGATAAGTAGCAGTGCTGCCAGTATCCATTGCCCTTTACGCGGTAAATTGAGAACTGATAAGGAAGCAAACAGATAGGCAAGGCTGATCCGCTGCAACACTCCCATAATTCGGATACTACTTAGATCGAAAGTCCAAATACCTCGATTCCAAAAGCCATTTAGTAACAATCCCAAGGCAAAAAGAATAGCCGCGCGCCGCAAGATGCGTCCATAAACAGCTGAGTTTGCTTTGTGGTCTTCGGTGTACTTTGACAAAGAAAAAGTCATTGCAACACCGATAATGAACAGGAAGAAGGGAAATACTAGATCAGTTGGCGTGCAACCGTGCCAATCTGCATGGGCTAAAGGAGGATATACATCATCTGCTACACCCGCCATGTTGACAAGAATCATGCCAGCAATGGTAATGCCACGAAAAACATCCAGTGAAGTTAGGCGCATAGGCGGAATTTTATATTTGAGGATCTAACAGTAACCCTCCTGTTGCAGACGAGCAAGCAAAGTTTTTAGACCAACACACAAGTTAAAATTTTGTAAAGGACTTTTGCGACAGCATCAAAATTTTGAATTTTTTAATAACTATGCCAGTTAAAGTTGGAGATACCGCTCCTGATTTCACTCTACCAGCCCAAAACGGCTCAACAGTGAGCCTTAAAGATTTCCGCGGTAAACAAGCCGTAGTTCTCTACTTTTATCCTAAGGATGACACACCTGGATGTACGGCTCAATCCTGCGCCTTTCGCGATCAATATGAGGTGTTTAAAACCGCTGGCGCTGAGGTTATCGGCGTAAGTGGTGACTCTAACGAATCGCACCAAAGATTTGCCGCGAAGTACAATCTACCATTTACTCTTTTGAGTGATAAAGGCAACCAAGTTCGGAAGTTATACGGTGCAACAACAGCCTTTGGTTTAGTCCCTGGCCGTGTTACTTACATCATTGACCAACAGGGAGTTGTGCAATATGTTTTTGATTCGATGTTTAACTTTCAAGGTCACGTTGAGGAAGCGCTGAAAACCTTGCAACAGCTTTCAGCGAAGTAAGGGATTGGGGATTGGGTATTGGGTACTGGTGATTGGGTATTGGGAAAGATTTTTCCTAGTCACCAGTCCCTAGTCACCAGCACCCGATCGCCTTATTTATTCAAATGCGATTTTTCTGGCATGACAAAATTAGCATGGGCTGCTTTGCCATTCTTGCCATTGTTATTACCGTTAGTGTTTGCATTATTATGACGGGGTTGAATCACACCATAACCGCCGTGATTGCGTTCATAAATAACGTTGATTTCGCCAGTTTCAGAATTGTGGAACATATAAAAGTCATGTCCCACCAGTTGCAGTTGTTCTAAAGCTTCTGCAACAGTCATTGGTGGCATAGAGAAATATTTAGTGCGGACGACTTCATTAGGTAGTTCGGGAGTGCGATCGCCTATTAAATCTGTAACTACTACTGCTTCTGGGGTTAATACTTCGTTAGTGGGTTGGGCATGAGTTTTCTTATCTTGACGCCTTTCCTTATATTTACGGAGTTGACGGGCAATCTTATCTGCAACTAAATCAATACTTGCATATAGGTTTTCGCTGCTTTCCTCGGCACGGATGACGCTACCATTGGCATAGATAGTGACTTCAGCCGCTTGTCTGGGATTAATTCGCGGATTGCGGGCTACGCTTAAGTGGACATCCACTTCATTTGTGATGTTCTGAAAGTGACTAACTGCCTTTTCTATTTTTTGATGTACATATTCCCGAATCGCATCGGTAATTTCAATATTTTTGCCGTGGATGACAAGCTTCATGTAAACTCTCCCGCTCAATATTTAATGTGAATTTGTAATGTATGACATGAAATTGCGGTAAGGTCTATCACTGCCGCCAAAACAATATGTAAATTATTGTTATGTACTTTTGATGTGCCTACTATCATATTGCTGTTTCTTTTTTGTTATTACGCATCCCTTTGATTAATTCCTCTATCTCTGCACTAGTTTCCAATTGTTTGCAAGGCAATTGAATACCCACACAAATGCCTGAGTGAGGCAGTCTGAGCAGCAAATATTTGACCTGCCTTTTGTGTTGGAGCAATGCTTACATAACTGTTGGTAGTTGTTCCTTTTGAGTTCCAGGGGTTCGTTTGCTTTTGATAGAGAATATTAGATTTTTGGGAATGTAAACAATTAACAAACAATTTATTAGACATCATTAGCCAGTACATTTTTCCTCTTGTTTTGGCGTGATGCTTATTGCAGATAATTCCTCCCAACACCATTGAGGTTATATATTCAAACTAGCACTTTGTATTTTCTAAAGTGGGTTCCCTTGACTTTCCTTTAAAATCCTTTGCAAAGCTTGACATTTATTGACTCTCTACTGGCGACTTGAAATATATTTGTCCCCAAAACAAGTTGATTTTTAGGAGAATTTGTAGTAATAAAATGTACCGACGCCGCTGTTTACTATATAACAAAGGATTATTGCCCTACTTGGACGCGCTGCAATGGCAACGATCGCTTGTGGGCGATCGCATTCAACAACCCAGCCTGGATGACGTGTTAATTTTACTAGAACATCCCCCCGTCTACACTTTAGGACAAGGAGGTAATTCAGAGTTTCTCAAATTTGACCTTGATACAAGTAAGTTTGATGTACATAGAGTTGAACGCGGCGGCGAAGTCACTTACCATTGCCCCGGCCAACTTGTGGGCTATCCAATTTTAAATTTGCAACGTTATCACAAAGACCTACACTGGTACTTGCGGCAATTAGAAGAAGTCTTAATCCGGGTATTAGCAGTTTACGGTTTGCAAGGCGATCGCATCCCTTCTTTTACAGGTGTTTGGTTAGAAGGACGTAAAGTTGCTGCTATTGGTATTAAAGTCAGCCGTTGGATTACTATGCACGGCTTTGCATTAAATGTATGTCCCGATATGGCAGGCTTTGAGCGTATTATTCCCTGCGGCATTGCTGATAAGTCTGTAGCTAGTTTAACCGAATGGATTCCTGAGATTACCTGTCAAGAAGTACGTTTTCATGTAGCACAGTCTTTTGCAGAAGTTTTTGGCATCGAATTAGTCGAAGCATAGCCTTGCTTCTTGCAATCAAATACTTAAAGCGGAGTCAAAGCTTGGGAACCCATTTATTTCTAACGCACTGTACTTGTACTCCATCACTACCTTTAATCACTGAACCTTCACTACATCGCTTCGTGGATCTCAACTTTTTTTTATACTTAGTGATTCGTTGTTGTCCTGTTGCATCATTAGGGTTAGCAGGTGGCACTGTTTTCATGAGTGAGGTTGCTGCTTGCCATTGAATTATTACTTTTTTCCATTCTTTTTCAGGGATTGTTGATTGCGCTAAGTTGGCTGTACTAATTGCTTTATTACCAGCTTGTTGGAATACATCAGGATTAAACGTGATTTTTGATGATATATTAGGAGAAGAAATATAAAGTGACAAATTATTTTTTATTAAAGGAACTTTAGTAAATAAAAATAGTCCTGTGCCACCTATTGCTAATAAATTAAATATTAGTTTAACCAACTTATTATTTTTACTTTTATTATAATATTTCTGGCTGGCTTCTAGTATTTGACGCTGATGTTTTTTGTTTTTGTTATCTTGCTTATCATTCGGTAAATCAGTATTTTCTAGCCTAACAGCATCATTTTTATTAAATTTATATTTATTTTTCCATATTAATTTTAGTTGATTATTCAATATTTTTTTGAATAAAAGCTCTAATTGAAAAAGATAACTGACATTAAAAATCCAAATTATAAACCAAGGTTGTACAAAAAACTTTTTATTTTCAATACTACTAAAAATTGATTTGATTGTACGTTCAGTTAAATATTTATTACATATATTTAAAGATTTAGCTATTTGAGAGTATTTGCATTCTAAAAACGTCAATTCTGTAAACAAAGCTACTATAATAATAAAGGACAAAGCTAATACGAATGTAGTATAAAAACCTTGCCAAATGCTGCTGCAACTAGGTATCAGTTTAGATAAAGTGTTTTTTGAGTTTCGCCTCTGCCATATATACCAAATAAAATGATATAAAAAAGCTAAAAAAACTGTTGGTAGGAATATTCCAAACCAAAGAGAAAACGATAAAAGTAAAGGTCTATTTTCAACAAAAGATATAATTATTCCCGTTAATCCCCACACTATTAAATGTGTACCAGGCAATGCGATCGGAACTAAAATTAACGCTCTGAACCAAGAACTAGGATATGGAAACCATGCAGGCCAGTAAAACCCTTGTAGGTTCTGCTTTGCCAGTTCTAAAAAATTCTGCTTTGTCATGATCAGTAAATGCTCAAACTGGAGCAAATAATTTTTAGTTTTTATAATTCCCTCTTTATATGCCATTTATTAAGCACATAGGGTACTTTGTAAATTTTTAAGGCCAAACTTACCCAAACTTAGCTCTATGGGCGGCAAATACATCGATATGCGTATTTAACCAACGAATGCACGAAATTTTACTAAAGTACGGAATGCTACCAAAGTTTTAACCCATGTCGGCAAAAGTTTGGTATTCCACCGATGACGAAAGCCTGTGGTAAGCTGATGCTAAAAGCGGAGATTGCTTCGCTCCACTTTGTTTCGCTCGCAATGACAGTTGCTACTTTTGATTGCAACTTGGTATGAGCAACCCACTCGGCAGGACATCCTTCTGTTACGCAAGTTGCTTTTTCAAGTAATCTGCCAATCTTAAGGCAAACGCCACAATCATAAATGTGGGGTTTGCCTGACTGGATGTTACGAAAACCGAACTACTTGCAACAAACAAATCATTAAATCCATGAATATTGCAATTTGGCCCGACAACACCAGTTCTTGAATTATCGGACATTCGAGTCGTGCCAACTTGATGAAACCCATCTTTGGTTTGATCCCATATACTCGCTTTAGGATCATCACTTAGGTACTTCAAATAACCGCAGCCGTGCTTCCTCAAGTGTGCATCCCAGTACTCGTGAGATCTCAAAACACTTTCAATGTCTTGGGAGGTACAGCGACGATTGATCTTGAGTCTACGCATCCCCAACTCATCCCGCTCATCGGACAGGCTAACCGTACTATCTGGATTTGGTACTTGCTCACTGTGGTAGTGCAAAGGATATTCGTTAGCAGCACTGTAAACAAATAATGCGGGGATTTTTCTTTTGGCAATAAACCGCGCATAACCGAAGCAAGAGACAAAGGAAGGTATTTTTGCGAAATCCTTAAGCATATTCATTATATGCGCCTGGTAGATCCCTTTAACTTCTCCTATCAATGACTTTCTAATGGCTTTGGCAGTCAAGTACTTTCCAAGCGTTGGTGAGTTCAATGCCAGATATGCGAGCGATAATATGCCGTTTCCGTGCGATGGATCGTAAAATTTTGGGGTTCCGAGCCAAGCCACAATGTTTGTCAGTTCTTTCTCATGCAGGAACTTCCGAGTGAACGAGAAGCGCCGTCGCAAGTAAATATTATCTGAATCTCGGTCAAACCCGAAAATCGTTTCTCTGGGAGAGGTATTAAAATGAACAACTGCAATATCTCCAGAAAGATGCCCCATGTAAAACTTTCCCAAAACCCCGCTGTGATTTCCGATACCGCCAGGGTGCTTTTGGTCAGATGCTAGAAGCAAGCGTGTGGTGTTCAAACCACCGCCCGCCAATACATATTTGCGAGCTTTCACACGAAGGGTTTTGCCACCAAGAGTTTTTGTTTGAAGTGCTTCTACCTGAGATCCTGAGTCGTTCGATTCAATCTCGGTACACGTTAAACCGTAAAGTAGCTTGATTTGCTTATACTGCTTCAACTCATTGAAGTACTCTTTAGCAAAATTGGTGGGAAGAGACCACCGTTCTAAGGTTGAGGTGAGTACTTGTTCATCAGGCAACCCCGGAACAATAGACTTGTGCTTGATATTTGGGATATTTTTAATATTAAATTCTGCTTTACCGCACAAGAAATAGTTACATGCCCTTGCGAAGTAGGTTTGGATCTCTTCATAGGTGACGGGCCAGGATGAGTGAGGAATATAGCTTCGTTTATCGAAATCTACGGGGTCGTAAGGCACACAACGCCCGCCCCATATTACAGATGTTCCTCCTACCTGTCGGCGGGTACATTCTGACATTGACTGATGGAATTTCGGATCGAAGTAACTGGCTTCACCTAGATTCTGAATCGCTTCTGAGAAACAAAAACGTCCACTTTCTAGAAGGGCAACATTGTATCCAGCCTTAGCTAACTCTAGTGCCAGAACAATACCTGCCGGCCCAGCTCCAACCACTGCAACATCTGAAACAAAGGTAGTTCCATCCTGAAATGTTTCAGCATCAATCAACATCGTTTCACTACCCACAAGCTAAATGAGAACTGCATCAGAAATAAATTGGCGGTTTTTGTTTTTTGAAAATTTTACAAATCAAGTAGCAACAGCATCAAATTAAGCAAACACAGAATCAACATCTAGTTAATAAATCAGTTATTAAATTCAATCAATACCTTTGCAATCTACTAAGGTGTAACAACGAGTGTAATGGAGTAAATATGACTTAAAAAAGTGAAATTGTGGAAAATTTTGCTCAATAAAATTAGCTTATGTTATTAGTAAAAATACAAAATAAGAGTAATGCTGTTAGTACAATTTTGGTACATATCACTTTAATTTTTTTATAAAGTTTATTTATTGCATCTAATTCATCAGTTATAGAAGGTTCGATTAACCACTTGTGATTAGGTAGGCGTAGCTTTACCAAAGGGTATAAAGCGCCAAGGATGGCAAACTCAAAATTACTGCGATCGCTGCCTCGCTTCGCTATCGTTGCGATATAATGACAAATTGTAAGTAATTCAGCGGTCATAATATTACCTGCTTCATCACAGAAAATTTATTAACATTAATATCAATTGTTAGCAATAAACTTGTTACTAAATTAGTATAAATTTTACACAAATTAATGCTGGATTCTATTAGTTTTTACATAACCCATAACTAATCTTTTTTAACTCTTCATACCTTTTCTATTGGCAACGTGGCTCTAATATGGTAGGTTGAGTATTTGCTATATAGAAAATTTCATAGCGCATACCTAAAATTGAATTTTTCATAAATTTAATTATATATATTCTCACAGATTTAATTAATCTCAAATATGGCAAATCTTTTGCTATATCTAAGTTTTAGCTGTCTGCCATGATTAATTTTGAGTCTTTTATTTAAACTAATTTACTCTTCTTGATATATTTATATAAAGGAGAAGGTGGAAGGCTTTTTGTTTCGCAACCTACAGATAATTCTGAATTCTGAATTACAACAAGCTTGATACTTGGCTTGGAAAACTAATTGTATACTTCACTAACTTGAAACCCGCTGTATCGCACCTAGCAATGAAAATATTGTCGAATTACTTGAATGTTTTTCTCAACTTCACTGCGAGAATAGCGAGGATAGGTTGGCAGATAGAATAGCTCTTTCTCAACTTTCCTAGAATTTGGACAATCACGATAAAATTCTTGAAACATGGGTGAATCAGCAGTGCTGGTAAAATGACCAGCTGCTATATCTCGATTATGACTGTACATAAATCGCAGAAGCTCATCCCGATTGGAATATTGAACTGGAAACCAAAGATATGTATGAGATCCGTCGGTTCGCAGAGGAGGCAAGATTAATTCATCAATATCTTTGAGCTTCTCGTAATAAAGCAGGGCGTTGTCAATCCTCGTTTTGATATCACGATCAATGTTATTAAGCTGTGATAAACCAAGGCGAGCCTGGAATGGTGTATACCAGGACTTATATACTTCAGGCAGATGTTCTGCTGGCTTGCTTTCCTGGGGTTTTCTGCGAACTTTTTTGTTCACAAATTCAATATCTTTAAGATAACTAGCTCGAACAATCGGGTAGGTCAATAACTGGAACAGAACAGGAAAGCCAGCAATGTCGTGTATCAATCCTGACTTGACTTTGCGAGTAATGCCGGGGAGTGGGGGATAGGAAAAACCTTCTAACTCAGCACGGATCTTTTCTACCACATCTCCTCGGTTGGAAATTACCGCTCCTCCAAGCCAAGTAGTTAAATTTTTATGCATTTCAAAGCTGAAGACACCAGCATCGCCAATTGTGCCTACGGCTTTTCCTTGCTCGTAGACGCCAAACGATTGAGCGCAATCTTCAATCATTGGGATATTGAAGCGATCGCAAATTCTCTTAATATCATGCGCCTTGGCAGCAAGTCCATGCAAATGAGTAATCAAAACTGCTCCCGTATTCGGGTTAATCAGACGCTCTACTTCAGCAGCAGAGATATTGCAGGTTTCGCGCTCAACATCTGCAAATACTGGACGTCCTCCCGCGAAAATCACCATATTGATCACGTCAGCAATGGTGTAAGGCGACAAAATCACTTCTTGTCCAGGCTTGACTAAAGCTTTGACGGC
This sequence comes from Mojavia sp., assembly GCF_059505145.1. Taxonomy (NCBI): domain Bacteria; kingdom Bacillati; phylum Cyanobacteriota; class Cyanophyceae; order Nostocales; family Nostocaceae; genus Mojavia; species Mojavia sp. The sequence goes on along the minus strand of NZ_JCACKA010000047.1, from coordinate 423,817 downwards.
AAGATATATGCCAACTCGACATTGATAAACGCAAACTGCGTGCTGAGTATCAAATTTTTCGCAAAGCGCCTTTTCAAAAAGTTCAATATCTTTTTTATCTCGCTTTAACCGTCCTCCCAGAACATAACCCAAAAATAAAAGGTAACTGTTCAGATTCGTATAAAGGCGGTTTTTAGGATTAGGCCCAAAACTCAGCATATTTTTCTTTGCCTGTAAACTTCTGTTCTCAAAAGTGGGCTATTTTCGCCATCGCTGCGTTATTTGTAAATGCGATCGCTTTTCTCAATAGTCTTTTTAGCTACATTCTGAAGCTTTGGCATTGGGTAAGCCTCGAAAACAGGGCATCAAAATCAATTTTCAAAGCATTTAGGCATTGCTGCCGCAACTTGATGTTTGATTTTACGGTGCTTACTCGCTAAATTGGGGTAAACACAAATCTAAGGGTTCATTTTAACGTGCTTTGGCGCTAGTTCTTTACAAAGTTCCAGTGAGTAACTACAAAATCTGGTTTGACCGAAGAAAGGCAGAGGGCAGAAGGTAATACCATTTTGGATTTTAGATCCTGAAAGAGTTAGTTACTAAGCTTTTTGGCGATCCATCTGTCGCAATCATTTTTCAAATTGGTATAAGAATTTATTTTCCCTCTGCCTCCAGTATAGTTGCCTTCTTATGACATCTATATCCATCTATTTATTAGCATCTTAGTAGCCAGTCTAAAGCTAGAATATGATTGTTGAACAGCCACGAGACTAAACTTTTACGACAGTCAACTCTAATCTCGCGCGTGAATTATCCACCAAATCTACACATACATACCCCATTAATTACGTCCATTGCAGAACGTGATTGGAAAGCAATGACAGAACTTTTTGACAGGGAAGACGGCGATGAAATTGAAGCGGATATCCACACCAATCTGCTGTTGATGACACCTGAACCATGTTGGGGCGATGATCCGTTTGAGTTCTTGCGTGAGTATCTCTAAAGAGCGCTGAGTAATCTAAAACTCTCTGGGGTTGAGGCGGCTGAGGAAAGTACGTAAGCGATCGCTTTGTGGATTTGTCAGAACTTCATGCGCTGCACCTTGTTCTACCACAAGACCTTGATCTAAAAATATTACCTGATGTGCCACTTCTCGCGCAAATTGCATTTCATGAGTGACAACTACCATCGTCATGCCTTCTGCGGCTAATTGTTGCATGACTTGCAAAACTTCCCCGACAAGTTCTGGATCTAGGGCGCTGGTGGGTTCATCAAATAGCATAATCTGAGGATTCATACATAAACTACGAGCGATCGCAACTCGTTGTTTTTGTCCCCCAGAAAGTTGTTCGGGATAAGCTGATGCTTTGTCAAAAAGTCCGACTTTTTCTAAATACAATCCGGCTAATTGGGCGCTTTCTTTCGGTGTTTTTCCTAAAACTTTACGCGGGGCAAGTGTTAAATTTTCCAGGACGCTGAGATGAGGAAACAGATTGAATTGCTGGAAAACCATTCCTACTTGGGTTCTTAGCTGCCGTAGTTGATTATAGTTGATGGCAGAACGGGATAAATCGATACCATTAACTACTAAGCGCCCACGATTAATACTTTCTAAGCGGTTGAAGCAACGTAGGAGTGTACTTTTACCACAACCAGAAGAACCAATAACTGCGATAACTTCTCCCCGCTTGATTTCGCCAGTGATTCCTTTGAGGACTTTTAGGGAGCCAAAGCTTTTTTCGATATTGTCAAAAATGATCGCGGGGGTGGAATTGTTCATTGCCTGTGTCAACTGTTCTAAAGTTGATTTTAATGTTTTTATTTAACCGCAGAGAACGCAGAGGGCGCTGAGGGAAGAGAGGGAAATAAAAAAATATGGCTGGATTTGGTTTTGTTGGTTGGCTGCGTTTGTTTGTGGTGGTTGGCTGGAGTTTTCTGTTACTTACAGGCTGTAGCGTCAATCCTAGTGTAGGAAAAACTTTGCGGGTTGCAAACGAACCGGCATTTCCGCCTTTTGAGTTTTTGGGAAGTGAGGGTAAATCGCAAGGCTTTTCTATTGATTTGATGAATGCGATCGCACAGGCAGCTAATTTTAAAGTAGATTTTCAAAGTGTGCCTTTTGATGGCATTATCCCGGCTTTGCAAGCCAAAACGGTAGATGCGGCAATTAGTTCGATGACAATTACCGAGGAGAGGGCTAAGACTGTTTCGTTTTCTCGTCCTTATTTTAAAGCGGGGTTGGCGATCGCAGTTCGTACTGACAATCAAGAGATTACTAACTTTGACAGTCTCAAAAATAAAAGAATTGCAGTGCAAATTGGCACAACTGGCGCTAAGAAAGCTCAGGGTATTCCTGGGGCACAAATTCGCAGTTTTGACTCTGCACCTATAGCTTTGCAAGAATTAGCTAATGGAAATGTAGATGCGGTAATTAACGATGCGCCAGTTACTTTGTATGCAATTAGTACAGGCAATCTCAAGGGATTGAAAGTAGTAGAGCAATTGCTAACAGAGGAATATTACGGCATTGCAACACCGAAAAACTCGGTCAACTTAGCACTAATTAACGATGGTCTGAATCGGGTGTTGAGCAATGGCACGTATTCCCAAATTTACCAAAAATGGTTTAAAGCTGATCCCCCGAATTTACCTGCTAAATCACCCTTTGAAAACCAGTCTGGTGCTGGTGAATCAGGAATATTTACCTCCGTTGGCATTATTTTGCGGTCTTTCCCCGCTTTATTACAAGGTGCATTGGTGACTCTGCAACTTACAGTACTTTCTGTAGTGTTGGGTTTAGTTGGCGGTTCCCTAATTGGGATTATCCGCCTTTCCCGCACCAAATCTGTGCGGTGGGTAGCGAGGGCGTATGTGGACTTCTTCCGGGGGACACCTTTATTAGTGCAGATTTTTATGATTTACTTTGGGTTACCAGCGATCGCTCAAGAACTTGGTTTTACTTTTAGCTTCAATCCCTTAGCTGCTGGTGTACTGGCATTAAGTTTGAATAGCGCCGCCTATATTGCCGAGATTGTCCGTGCCGGAATTCAATCGATTGAACCAGGACAAGCAGAAGCTTCACAATCACTCGGCTTGAGTTCTGTGCAAACGATGCGCTATGTAATTTTTCCTCAAGCTTTCCGGCGGATGATTCCACCCTTGGGTAATGAGTTTATCAGTTTGTTGAAAGATACCAGCTTAGTTGCAATTATCGGTTTTCAAGAATTATTCCGCAAAGGCCAGCTGATTGTTGCTGATAACTATCGCGCTTTTGAAATTTACGCGGCGGTAGCTGTAGTTTATTTATGTTTGACGCTGCTTTCTTCCCAAGCATTTAGTCGGTTGGAAGCGTGGATGAATCCGGTGAAGCGTTCTTAATAAAATGCAGGATATAGGACAATACGGTTCAGTTAAGGACAGGACTTACCCAAAATTAAGAAAAAACGAACCACAAAGAGCGCAAAGGACACGTAGACACGAAGTGGCTTCCCGAAGGGTAGAAATAAGAGTTTCAGACAATTTTTGCACAAGTCCTGAAAGGTTTTTGGCGCTAACTGAACCGTATTGGGATATAGAATTCCTACTAGAATTGTACGGAATTATTCCAAAAATAAACCGGATTCCTATATTTCCTTGCTTGTAAAAAAAACTTAGAGTGTTTTTTCAATAGATGATATAAATTAGTTTTTCAAAATCTTGGGAATCAAAAGTTTGGTATTTTTGGGAATATTTACCACACATTTTATACTCAATTTTATTTTCTTTTACATTAAATAAATATCCGTCTATTGCAGATAGCTGATGTTTCAACTTAAAAGCTACTGTATGATTAGTATATTTGGCGTATTTATTAATAAGATAAACAAAACTCTGACTATTTCCATTTTGAGCATTTTCAAATTCTAATAAATCATCGTCAATACTGCTATCTGCTTGTAAAATTAATTCTTTTATTTTTCTCAAGTTTTCGGGATAATAAATTTCAAACTGATTACTCTTTCTAATAAAAATAATAATTTCGTGATAATTATATAATATTCCGATATTACAACCAGAATTTATTAAATATCTTTGTATCTGATTATAGTAATTTTGCAAGTTTACATCTTCTCGTTTTACTTCTACAATTATTAAAGGATTTTGATATGGTTTAAACTTCTCATTTTTTTGCTTCTTATATATTTCTATATCATGATTGTTAGATTCAACCTTAATATTAATTTTATCTGGAAATAATCCACTTTCTTTAATAAGAAAATGAAGAAACATTTGTCTAACTAACTCTTCTGGCCTTCCATCAATTGGAATTTCTAATCCCCTAATCAAACATTTGGTATATTTTTGATTATATTGTTTAATATATATATTGAGCTTTTCCTGCATCTCTTCATTTAAATAAATCATAAATATTTTCTTTGATTATATTGTTTAATATATATATTGAGCTTTTCCTGCATCTCTTCATTTAAATAAATCATAAATATTTTCAAAATAATTAATGGTGAATAAAGCAGTTTTAAGGGCACAATATATTGCGCCCTAAGCTGTGTATTAACTGTGCAACTGCAAATTTTTCTATTTTTGTCCAAAGAAGCTTAGTATTTGATTGACTAATTTCTCCCAATGCTCTTCAGCTTTGCTCTGGAAAAATTTATTCAAGTTTGTTTCTATTTCTAGCTCTCGCCTAAATATCTCACATACGTTACCTGCAAAAGTTTCCCCTTTCTTTCTTTCTCTACCTTTCTCAGCAATTAGAGCCTTCCAAAACTTAGAATCTTCACTTTGAGGTAGTAGTGTTCTTGTAAGTTCATCTTGAATTTCTGTTCCTACATCGTATACAAACTCGTCATATAATCCATAAAACTCTTTTATTAATTCAGGGATAAGTGTCTTTAAAGATTCGTTAGCAGATGTAAGTTCATACAAAATATTTTCTAGTTCTTGCTTGACTTCTCTAGTAAATTTTTTCAGCATCTCATCTTCATCTATACCCTCAGCAAAAACCTTCGCATCGTAGTATATATCTATATCCCTTGGTTCATAATATCCGAAATTTCTATGGATAGCGTGTTTAGTATTCCATGCTTTATAAGTTGTCCGGTAGCATTCAAGATATTTATCAATAAAATTTTCATAAACAAAACTAGGTACTCTTTTACGCAAGTCTCGTATATTCTCTATCTTAGAAATTGCATTTTCAATTGCTTTGATTTCTGCTACTGTTAAAGCCTCACCATTTTTTATTTTTCCAAAGCTTTCTCGAATATTCTTGATTTCGTCTAATAAAAGATTTCGTCTACGTTCTATTACATCTGCTATAGCTTTGATAAATTCATTTTTATCTGCCTGCACATCTTCTTCATCGTAGATTTCATTGAGCTTGACTATATCATCACGGTAGTACCGCAAAGAATCATAAGACAAGATATTGTCTTGGAAAAAATCTAAATTTAAACGCCTGAATGTAGCTTGAACTTCGTCCTGTCTAATTTGAATTCCTAACTCCCTATCTCCATCAGATCCATGTACTTTTTCAGCTTCGCCTTTGTGAGGTAATACCAAAGTGACAAATCTATGATGAAATTCTTTAGATTTGGATGTCAGATGATAACCTATTAATTTTGTAATATTAGCTTCAGGAGCAGCATTGAAGGGAGTTACAAAGATACAGATGCTATCTTGACTGTCAATATATTTTTGTAAGTCTTTACGAATTGGGTTTTCATCAAGTCCTTTAGTATCAATAACGGAATCGAACTGAGACAAGTTTGAGCCAGATAAAACATCATGGCTCACATAAAGATATATTTTTCTTGGTATAGCAAAGTCTTTCAACCGGACATTATTGATATCATCAAAGGTATATTTTATCCACTCTTGCTCTTTACCTTGATTATCAAACTCAACTTGAGTGGAAGTTCTTGATTCAAGGTTCGCATTATTCAATGCAGTCTTTTTCAGTACCTCGATTCCTGCTTCCTCAAATAATTCCTTAGCAGTATCAATTCTACTAGTTTTAGTTTTTTCACCATCAGGAACTGATTTATTAATTTGTTTGAGTTCTATAATATTCCTAATGGCTCTATCAATTTCTTCAGAAATAATTATTCTCTGTTCTAACTGAGGATTATCTTTACTGGCAATGTAGTCGCAGAATTCTAAAATTAGATTCTCCATTTCATCAACGGTATAAGGCTCTATCTCTATGTAAGTTTTATCCGCAGCTTTGATAATTACTTCACATATAGTAGTTTTGCCTGATCCCGTTGAAAGTAATTCTCTAGTTTCGATTACATCTTTAGTTTTACCATTAATATTTTTGGAAACTTTGAAATCACTGATTAAATTAAAAAGATGACAAATAGCTGTTGTCTTTCCTTGCCCAATAGTACCGATAAAAACAATTTTATATTTTTCTATATTTAGAATTTTTTCAATTTCTTCTAATCGGTCTAATTTTGATTTTAAGTTATTAATACAAATATGCTTAATTACATTAATTTCCGAACCACCTGATATTTTGGTAATTTCACGTCTCAAGCTTTGCTGTAGTAATGCGATTTCTTCTTGCCACTGTATAGTCAACATACTGTTCACGCTGCTTTAATGCTACTTGCTGGATAATTAAATATGCCCAGATAGCATGAGAATCTAACAACAAGCCTGACAGCACCCCTCACTTTGCTGCTTTCTTCCCAAGCATTTAGCCGCTTGGAAACCTGGATGAATCTGGTGAAGCGCTAATGAGAGCAATTCTAATGAGTATTCCTTCCTTCATAAAAAGACACAATTAGGTAGAATTGGGTAAAGTAATTTCTGCGTTTGTTAAACCAAGGCATCAGCAAACCCATGCAACTGAAACTCAGTGCATCTCGTTTTCCCGTAGCTACCCTACTGCTAATTGCTCCCTTTTTCCTTTGGGGTACAGCAATGGTGGCAATGAAAGGAGTAATTCCCCACACCACGCCGCTATTTATGGCGGGAGTGCGTTTGCTACCTGCTGGGGTGTTAATTTTGATTGCAGCGGCATTTATGGGTAGACCCCAACCTCAAGGATGGGTTGCATGGTTGTGGATTGCCTTGTTTGGATTAGTTGATGGCACTTTGTTTCAAGGCTTTTTAGCAGAAGGATTAGTCAGAACTAGCGCCGGGTTAGGGTCTGTGATGATTGACTCTCAACCTTTAGCTGTCGCCTTGCTGTCGTTATGGCTATTCAAAGAACGTATTGGTTTTTGGGGATGGCTGGGGCTAGGATTGGGAGTTTCAGGTATTAGTTTAATTGGCTTGCCTGATGAGTGGATATTCAATGTTCTTGGTTCTGGGGCAAGTTTCACAGTTGGTAATTGGCAACAGTTATTTATCAGCGGCGAGTGGTTGATGCTATTAGCAGCGTTGTCGATGGCAGTAGGAACAGTATTGATTCGGTTTGTGTGTCGATATGTTGATCCGGTAACAGCTACAGGATGGCACATGATTTTAGGGGGATTGCCATTATGGGGAGCTTCGTCAGTTGTAGAATCCCAGCAGTGGCAAAATCTTGTAGCATCTGATTGGCTAGCCTTGAGTTATGCAACAATATTTGGCAGTGCGATCGCCTACGGATTATTCTTCTACTTTGCTTCTAGCGGCAATCTCACAAGTCTTAGTTCCCTTACCTTCCTGACACCTATCTTTGCCTTAGTATTTGGTAATATTTTCCTCTCAGAAGTTCTCAGTCCGTTGCAGTGGATAGGAGTTTGCCTGACTTTAATCAGTATTTATCTCATCAACCAGCGTGATACCTTGGCAGGAGAGAATAACCAGGTTGCTACGGGAGAAAAAACTACTACACATCAACAACCATTGTTAGAAGCAACTACTGCCAAAAAAGTAAACCCTGTAACATTATCTGTAAGAGAATCCGAACCAGAAACTCTACCTTAAAACGTTTGACTTTAAACTCAAAATTTTTTGTTGAGATCAGAGTTACCTTTTAGACCGCTTGAAGTTATCGTGGTAGCGACAAATAAAACAGCACTTTCTGCCCGAAACTTGCAATATGCGGCCATGCAACTCCTCAATCCCTGTATTCGCCTATTTTATATGCCTGGGTTTGTACCAGAGTCCCGCGAGTCCGGCGACACCTGAGTTAACCCTTGAAATATTACAACTTGCACAAGCCAGTTCCACTGAAGTTGCCCAGCCGACTACTCTTAGACCCGGTAATACCGGAAAGGATGTGCAGGCTTTGCAAACTCAATTAAAGCTGTTGGGATATTACAATGGCTTGGCTAATGGTCAGTATCAAGAAAGTACGGAGATTGCAGCCTCTAAATTTCAGAGAGCGAAGAGTTTGACAGTAGATGGTATTGCTGGCAACACAACTAGAAAAAGCCTGCAAGCCGCAGTAGCCGCTAAAAAAGCTTTAATTGCCTCTTCTTTTCCTGCACCAACTGCCAAACCCAGTACCCAGCCGAAGCCAACACAACAAGGGTCTAGTTGGTGGCCACTATTAGGGCTTGGGGTTCTAGGGAGTATTGGTACAGTTTTTTACTGGCTGAGATGGATGAATCGAGTCAAACCAGGGGAACAGCCTACAATCTCAGAAGAAAAAACTGAAAATGCAGCCAACAAAGATGCGATCGCACAGACAATAGAAGAGTCGGATAGCACAGCAGATCAACATGAGAGCAATACCGCCACAGCATCAATCTCCACAAAATTGTTGCCACCAGAAAAAACTTCTCGTCTGGCTAAACTTAATATTGTTGATGAATTGATTAAAGACTTATATAGTGCTGACCCAGCGAAGCGGCACAAGGCTATTTGGGATTTGGGACAGCAGGGAGATTCACGAGCAATTCAGCCACTAATAGACTTGATGATGAATGCTGATTCGCAACAACATAGCTTGATTTTGGCAGCTTTAAGCGAAATTAGTATCCGCACACTCAAACCAATGAACCGTGCTTTAGCCATCTCAATACAAGATGAAAGCCCACAAGTGCGGCAAAATGCTATCCGTGACCTAACTCGTGTTTACGATATGATGGCACAAATTAGCCAGATATTGCGCCACGGACTCGAAGACCCTGATGCTGAAGTACAGTCAACAGCAAGGTATGCTCTGAATCATATTAATCGAATTCGTGTTTTGCCAGATTCCGAGAGTCTACCGGAACATCAGCAGCAAGATCCATCCCCATAAGCCAATATGGTTAAGTTAAGGAAAATTATCTATTGAGGCAGGGGAGCAGGGAGCAGGGAGCAGGGAGCAGGGAGCAGGGAGCAGGGAGCAGGGAGCAGGG